>DKXC01000087.1:0-4120 GCA_002492045.1 Micrococcaceae bacterium UBA7136 | reverse complement strand
GATCGAGGAGCTGGTGGGCGATATTGCCGATGAGTACGACCAGGAGAAGCCCGAGGTGGTCATGCAGGAGGATGGTTCCTTGAGGATTTCTTCCCGTTTGTCTACCTGGGAGCTGGGTGAGATGTTCGGTCGCCAGCTGGATGATGAGGACGTTGATACGGTGGGCGGTCTGATGGCCAAGCATCTGGGCCGGGTTCCTACCTTGGGTAGTCAGGTGGTAATAGAGGGCTTGCAGATTAGGGCTATTGGTTCCCGTGGACGCCGGAATAAGGTAGCTACCTTGGAGGTCAGGGCTCTTCCTGAGCTGACAGATCCGTCTCATGAGGCTTCTTCTGCCCCATCAGACCTGTAAAGTGTAAAGTAGACACGTTTACATTTGAATGGATATGGGAGAGTATTTGGTGGAGTTTGCACCTTTTCCGGAGGACTATAGGGCTGGTTTTGCGGTCTTAGTAGGTCGGCCTAATGCTGGTAAGTCAACCCTCACTAATGCCCTGGTGGGCCAGAAGGTTGCTATTACTTCTAACCGTCCCCAGACTACCCGCCATACTATTCGCGGTATTGTTCACCGGGATGACTACCAGTTGGTCCTGGTGGACACTCCGGGCCTGCACCGTCCCCGTACCCTGCTGGGTGAGCGTCTGAATGACATGGTGGCTCAGACCCTGTCTGAGGTGGACGTGATTGGTTTTTGTATTCCGGCTGACGAGAAGATTGGCCCGGGCGACCGCTATATTGCCCAGCAGCTAGCTGCTTCTGGCCATAAACCTATTGTGGCGATTGTGACCAAGGCCGATAAGGTGAGCCGGGAGGATTTGGGTCTGCAGCTGCTGGCTGTCCAGGAGCTGGGGGAGCAGGTCATGTCTGCTGAACGGGCTGCCCGCCAGGCCCGTAAAGAGCGCCAGGAACGGAAGAAGAAGGGCCAGCAGGATTTGCCCTTCCGTAAGGATTCTGGCCCGGCTGCCCGTCGTGCCCAGGGCGCTCAAGACCAGGAAACCGTCAAGGACGGCCTGGGCGGCTGGGCTGACATTATTCCGGTTTCGGCTGTTTCTGACTACCAGGTTGAAGAGGTAGCTCAGCTGCTGGCCAGTCGTCTGCCTGATTCTCCTCCCCTCTATCCCACCGGCGAGCTCACTGACGAGCCCGAGGCAACCCTGGTGGCTGAGTTGGTTCGTGAGGCGGCCTTGGAGGGTGTCAAGGATGAGCTTCCCCACTCGGTGGCGGTCACGGTTGAAGAGATGGAGTTGCGAGAGGGCCGGAGCGAAAATAATCCCCTGCTGGATATTCACGTTAATCTTTTTGTGGAACGTGATTCTCAGAAGGGCATTATTATCGGCAAGGGCGGTTCCCGCCTACGGGAGATTGGTGCCCAGGCCCGGCGTAATATTGAGGCCCTGCTGGGAACCAAGGTTTTCCTTTCTATTCACGTCAAGGTAGCTAAGGATTGGCAGCGGGATCCCCGTGCCCTGGGCAAGCTAGGTTTCTAGTTTTCTGCTCCTCCTAAAGTTTTTCTCCCCTTCCCCTGATATGGGCTTTTTGTACCCTGTCCAATGATTCGGAGTTTTCCCCCATGGCTTCTCAGATGCCTTCTTCGGAACCTTCTCTTGAACTGCTAGGCCGCCATCTGGCCCACCAGCCTCAGCGCTCACGTCGCCGCAAGTGGCTTGCTTTGTCCCGTGTAGCCCTCATGCTTTTTGTTCTTGGGCTTGGGGGGTTCGCCCTTTGGCGGCTGCGGAGCAATGTGCAGACAGCTGAGATTAATATCGGTGATTTGCGGTCTGATTTGGCCAGCGGTCCGCTAGATATTTTGGTCATCGGTTCTGATACCCGGGCAGGGGCTAATAGCGCCTACGGTTCTGAGGAGGATGCAGCTGCGGGGGCCCGATCTGACGTTATGATGCTGGTTCAGGTCAGCCAGGACCGTAAGACCGTTAACGTGGTTTCTTTTCCCCGCGATTTGATGGTGGATATTCCCCGCTGCACTGACCCTGAGACCGGTACTGTCTACCCGGCCTCTGAGGACACGCAGATTAATGAGTCCCTGGGTCGGGGTGGGCCGGGTTGTACCGTGGCAACGGTTAGTAATCTGACCGGTATTGCTATTGATCACTTTATGCTGGTTGATTTTAATGCGGTCAAGGCCCTGTCGACGGTGGTGGGTGGCGTCCAGGTCTGTGTCACCCAGGAAATTGATGATGCCTACAGCGGCCTCAAGCTACCGGCCGGTAATTCTTCGGTGGAGGGGGAGCAGGCCCTGGCCTTCCTCCGCTCCCGTCATGGCTTTGGCGATGGTAGTGATACGGCCCGTATTCAGGCCCAGCAGAGCTTCTTGGCTTCTCTCCTACGAAAGGTTCAGTCTGAGGGTACCTTGGCTAACCCGGCCCAGCTGCTCAAGATTGCTGAGGCTGTTACCCAGAATGTCACGGTCGATAAGGGCCTGACCAATCTGGGCAATCTTGTTACTTTGGGCTCGATTTTTGCTTCAGTTGATTTGAGCCAGGTAGTTTTTGCGACTGTCCCCAATGAGCCTTACACCTATGACCCTAATAAGTTGCAGGTATCTGCTGAGGCTGAGACCTTCTTTGAACGACTCCGCCAGGATCAGAGCCTGACTGAGCCCGCGGCCCCGGCCAGCGATCAGGCCAGCCAAGAGGCCCCCGCCCCTGAGACCACCCAGGCTCTGAACCTGTCGGTGGGCGTCCTGGTGACGGATGCTTCTGGCCTTTCTAACCGGGCTGCCTCCTTCCAACAGAAGATTGAGGAAGCTGGTTTTAGCCAGGTTCGTTCTGAGTCTTCTGCCCAGGTGCAGGCAGTCTCTAGCATCGTTTACCCCTACGGTATGGAGGTTGAGGCCCAGAAGATTGCTGACCTCTTTGGTATCAGTAACCTGACTCCCTCTGAGCTCTACCTGGGTATTAACCTGGTGCTGGGCCAGGATTTGGCTGAGACTGATTCTCTACAGTCGGCGCCAGCTGCTGAGATTGCTGGTGGTGCTAGCGGCCAGACCGCTGATCAGGTAACCTGCCAGCAGGCTTTTAGCTACTAGGGGCTGAGAGGCTTACCCCCTGGAACCTTCCACATAGTGGGATAGTCCTGGTCAATGGGCCTTCTGCCGTCAGCCCGGTGGTAGGTTGAGCATATGTTTTTCCGCCAGGAGAACTTCTTCCCCTTGGCTAGCCCCACTTCGGGGGTGGCGGAGGGGAAGAGACCTACCTGGCCCAGCTCTGTCTTCCACAGTAAAGGTAACCATGAAGAACTATCAGCAAGCCTCCCCCATGCCGGTTCACAAGTACCAGCCCTTCGACCAGCAGATTGAGGTTTCCCTGCCCGACCGCACCTGGCCCAACAAGACCATCCAGCAGGCTCCTCGCTGGTGTGCTGTAGACCTACGGGACGGCAACCAGGCCCTGATTGACCCCATGGATACCGACCGCAAGCTAGCCATGTTTAAGCTGCTGGTAGCTATGGGCTATAAGGAAATTGAGGTTGGCTTCCCTTCAGCTTCAGCCACCGACTTTAACTTTGTTCGGACTCTGATTGAGGACGGCCATATTCCTGAGGACGTCACCATTCAGGTGCTGGTTCAGTGCCGTGAGCATCTGATCAGAAGGACCTTTGAGGCGATCAAAGGTGTCAAGAACGTGGTGGTTCACATTTACAACTCCACCTCTGTCCTTCAGCGGGATGTGGTGTTCCACAAGAATAAAGACGAGATCACCCAGATCGCTGTTGACGGAACCAATATGGTGAAGAAGTATGCCAAAGATTTTGACGGCAATCTGGTGCTGGAATATTCGCCGGAGAGCTTCACGGGGACGGAGCTGGATTACGCTCTGGAGATCTGTACCGCTGTCCAGGACACATGGGGCGCCACCCCGGCCAATCCCATCATCATCAATCTTCCGTCCACGGTGGAGATGACCACACCCAATGTATACGCAGACCAGATCGAGTGGATGCACACACATTTTAAAAATCGTGACAGCATCATCTTAAGTGTCCATCCCCACAATGACAGGGGAACAGGCGTGGCCGCCACGGAGCTTGCCCTTTTGGCGGGAGCCCAGAGGGTGGAGGGAACCTTGTTCGGCAACGGGGAGCGCACCGGCAACGTGGACAT
>DKXC01000116.1:65659-65784 GCA_002492045.1 Micrococcaceae bacterium UBA7136 | reverse complement strand
GACTTTGGCTGATAAGGGCTACGTAGGTTTGGGACTGGCCACACCGACAAAGCGCAAGCTTGGGGTGAAGCTAACTAAGGAGCAGAAACGAAATAATCGGATGCTCAATCGGCTACGGTCGGTGG
>DKXC01000116.1:59138-65352 GCA_002492045.1 Micrococcaceae bacterium UBA7136 | reverse complement strand
AATCGGCTACGGTCGGTGGTGGAGCGGGTTATTGCTCAGGTGAAGAGCTGGCGGGTTCTGCACCCAGGCTTCAGGCGTCCGTTGGACTCGTATGGGCGGGTGTTTCCAGTAGTTCGCGGGTTGCTCTTTTTGGCTGCGGGGTACCCCTTATGAATAACCCTCGTTATCTTGGCGGAGGGCTCTGTCTGCTGCATTTCGCAGTAGGATTTCGAAGTGTTCGATGTCAACTAAGAGTTCCTTGGTGATATGAGCATTCCAGTGGTAGGCCTGCTCTGGATTCCTATACATCCTGTACCTATGAAGTCTAGGCTCAGAGAACCACAACTCTAACTCTTCGACTGATACCTTCTTGTTTGCCATGGTTCTTGGCATTATACTGGGGAGTGAAAACCCCGGAACGATCCCTGCTCTTGTATATCGCCGGGGTTACTGTTTTTCAAGGCAGTCTAGGATTCCTCGAACCCCGCCGAGTTTCTTGAGGTGAGCAGACCGAGAGCTCTTGATCAGTGGGCCGTAGGTTCAAAGAACCTTGTAGGCTAGGCTTAAACCCACCAGGCCAAGGAACCCTTGGTGAGCGTCCTTGAAAGAGCTAGGAAGGAAGTTCGTCCATGACTATTACGCCTCAAGAAGCCTCCACCAGCGACGCAGACCTAGACTTTAACGAAGCTATGGAAACCGTCCTAGAACGACTAGAAGGGGTAAACGCTATCCTGGCTACCCAGTAATCCCTGCCCCCCCCTTGCGGCACGTCGCTCTAGACTTCACTGTTTGCTGGAGTCGCGGTTCTTCCAGAGATACCAGCCCAGGCCAGCTAGAAGTGTGAAAAGTCCAAAGAAGTAGCTGACCAGGAACTCTTTGAGGGCCGCGGCAGAACCCTGTAAAAGACCTTCTAGACCGGTCAAAACCAGAGCAAAGGGGAGCGGGATAGCTGCGAGAACACACAGAGTGATAAGAAGGGGCAGCAGATTCTTCTTTGGGGCCACAGTAACCTCCACGGTGAGGGGAACCACTTCTACTGTTTCAAGGCTACTATATTTTCTTCTTCACCGGACGCAGGCCGAGCGTGCGTGGGCAGCTGGCTTTGGGCGGTCTCCGGGGAAATGAAGTGATATCCGGATAAATTGCCCGGATATAACCGCCTTTCCCCGGATTTTCGCTAGTCTTATCTCATGTCACTAGTTGCCTACTTTGACGAATCCTACGCCCAAGAGCTCTTTTTCCTAGGCTGCGCTGTAGCAGAAGAAGAGAGCTGGGAACGAGTAGACCAGAAACTAATCCAACTGCTAGACCAGCAGAAGAAATGCTATGACCTCCCCGAAGAAGCGGAACTACACGCCCACGAAATCTTGGGCGGGGCAGGAAAATGGAAACCTCTCAGAGGGAAGCACCGCGAAGCTGGCAACATTATCAAGCGAGCGCTGACTATTCTGCGTGAAGAAGACGTAAAGCTCATATTTCGCGGTATCGATATAGCCCGCCTCAACGCTCGCTACAAGTACCCATTACCGCCACATGCTTTAGCTCTTCAACACACCTTAGAGAGGTTGAACGAGTACGCAAAACGAACTGGCCAGAAAGAGCCTGTTTTGCTCTACGCCGATGTAGTAGATATCAAAGACGAGCTACAAGCCCAGTTCGCGGGCTACCAGAAACATCCAACAGGCGGGGACGGAGCCAACAGGTTAGAGCATCTGGCCCCGCGTATACAGTTCTTTGACTCGCGCCTCATGCCAGGGTTGCAAGCCGTGGACATCGCTGTTTACCTGTACAGGCGTTTTCAGGTAGTGCCCCAAGAAAACCACCCCAAAGCCCAAAAGACGCGGGAACACATGGAAGCCCAGCTAAAAGAGATGACCGTTCACGAATGGACATGGAAGCCGTAGGAGAAAATAAATAGGCCCCCTAGAAGCGGGGGCCTATGCTGGCAACGTTCTGGTAACCAGCCCGTTGTGTCTATGACTCTACAGCTCTTCTTAAGAAGATTCAAGCAGTATTTTGGGGTTGAGGAGCCGGAAAAGGCCTAGTACCAGGCGGGCTCGGGCCTGACCGCCCCGTCCTGGGCCTAACCCTTCTCTACCGGACGCAGGCCGGCTGGGTCCTCGGCGCCCCACTCGGCCCAAGACCCGTCGTAGACGGCCAGCTCCTGGTAGCCCGAGGCGTAGGCGGCCAGCAGGTCAATGCAGGCGGTAATACCAGAACCACAAGAGAAGACCAGGGTCTCCTTGCCGTCCGCAGCCAAATCAATCAGGCCCTTGACGGTCTCGGGGGAGCGGAAGAGGCCCTCCTCAGTCAGTAGCTGGCTGTAGGGCAGGTTAACCGAACCCGGAATATGGCCCGAGCGCAGACCCGGGCGGGGCTCAGGTTCCAGGCCCTTGAAACGGGCCTCAGACCGGGCATCAATCACCTGGGCATGCTCAGAGGCGGCATAGGCCTTAGTGCCTAGGGCGTCCAGGAAGAGGCCCCGGTCCTGGGCGGTGAAATTGCCGGGCGTCCAGGGGCCCAGGTCCATGGGGAGCTGGTCGAAGCCAGCCCGCTCCCAGGCCGGTAGGCCGCCGTCCAGCACAGCCACATTGTCAAAGCCCATGGCCACAAACATGAACCAGCCGCGGGCCGCCGAGAACATACCCTGCCGGTCGTAGATGACTAGGGCCGAGGACTGGCTAATACCCAGGGCCCGGGCCTGCTGCTCAAAATCTTCGGCCGCAAGCATATTGTGGACGCCCTCAGGGGTGCTAAAGGCCCCCTCAATATCTAGGTGACGGGCCCCAGGAATACCGGTGGCAGCCCCCGCAAAAGCCCCCATCGAAGCATCCAAAATAATGAGGTTAGGGGCTGATAGGTTGGCGGCAAGCCACTGGGCACCGACGATGGGGAAGGTCAGGGTCAGCTGGTCGCTGGTCATAGGGTGGGCCTTTCTTTGATGGTTTTCTGCTCCCATGCTACGCCTGCCCCTAGAATGGGGGTAATCGTCCGCCCGTCCAGGGGCCGGGCAGAAAGGAAGGAAGAGCATGGCTATCCGTAACGCCGATAAGGTAACGATTCTGACCACCGGGGGTACTTTCGACAAGGTCTACTCCCTGGCTGGTGAGCTAGAAATTGGTGAACCCAGTGTGCAGGAGCTGCTGGGCTATGTGCTGACCGATACTGCCTTTGAGGTGCGTAGCGTCCTCAAACTAGACAGCCTGGACATGGTGGATGCTGACCGGGATCAGCTGGTAGCAGCCCTGGACCAGGTAGAGGGCGACCGGGTGCTCATTACCCACGGAACCGACACCATGCCCGAGACCGCCCGCTACCTGCAGGAGCATGCCCAGCTGGGGCAGAAGGTGGTGGTGCTGACTGGTGCCATGCAGCCTGCCTCTATGCGCAAGTCGGACGCCAGCTTCAACCTGGGGGCGGCGGTGGCGGCCCTGAACCTGCTGGATCCGGGGGTCTATATTTCGATGAGCGGACGCATTTTCTCGGCCTCTGAGGTTAAGAAGGACCGGGCCCGGGGCATCTTTGTGCTGGCCTAACTTTGACCTCTTTAAGTCACAGAGTGAAACATTCTTGGTGATGTAAGACTCATTAGGTTAGGCTGGTTTTACCTATTCCCCAAGGTCAGGAGGACCTTCAATGACCGAATATCCCCCTAACAACCAGGAACCCCAGAACGTCTACGGTAGCTACGCCCAGGCTTACGGCCAGGGCCTGCCTGATCATATGGAGGCCCCCGAGAAACCCCAGCAGCTACAGGTTGCGGTTTGGGTTAGCTACGCTATTGCGGCTTTTGGCCTGATTAGCCTTGCCCTGTACTCCATCTTTACCGACGAGATTAACCAGGGTGTTATGGAATCTCTGAACACTGCTGGTCTGGCAAATGAAGGCCTGAGCGCTGAAGAGATGGCTGCTACCCAGGACCTGTCATCTGGGCTTTTTGCTGGTATCGCTATTTTTTCTGCTGTCTTTGGCCTCATTATTAACCTGGGCAATATTGCCTTTACCGTCTTCATGGGTAAGGGCGCTAACTGGGCCCGTATTGTTCTGACCGTTTACGCAGCTATGACTGCTTTTGACCTCCTGACTATCGGCGGCTGGTTCCTCTACTTCCACTGGACCATGCTCTTGAGTCCTCTGCGGTCTATCTTGGCCATCACCTTCCTGATCGTGGCCTGGCAGGGCCCGGTCAGCGACTACATGCGGAGGTCTAAGGCCTACAAGGCCTGGCAGGCCCAGAATCCTAGCGCCTAAAGATGCCCTCTGACCTGCCCCAACCGCCCCGATACCAGCGGGAAGCCTGGATGCGTCTGGCCCTCGACCAGGCCCGGCTGGCTGCCAGCCACCAGGACGTCCCCATCGGGGCGGTTATTACTGATGCCTCTGGCCGGGTGATTGGTCTGGGCCGCAACCAGCGGGAACTGGACGGCGACCCCACCGCCCACGCTGAAGTGCAGGCCATCCGTCAGGCAGCCCAGGCCCTGGGCTCCTGGCGGCTGGACGGCTGTACCCTGACGGTCACCCTGGAGCCCTGCCTCATGTGCGCCGGGGCTATCCTGCTGGCCCGGATCCCCACCCTGGTCATGGGGGCTTGGGAGCCTAAAACCGGGGCGGTTGGCTCCATCTACGACGTGCTCAGGGATCCCACCTCTAACCACTGGGTGGAGGTCTACCCCGGGGTATTAGAGGAAGAAAGCGCCCAGCTTCTGCAATCTTTCTTTCAGGACCGTCGCAGCTAGCCCCCCTTTTCTGGGGGCAGGGCTGGTTTCTCTGGTTGCTAGCTGGCCGAGTATCGTAGAAGGAAAGAAAGTTCCAGCGAGAGGAAGCCCCGGTGTCCATTCTGATGAAGCAGGCGGTTTACGCCCACCAGGTGCCGGTGGTGGCTGCTAGTAGCAGGCGTCCTGGCCGAACTAATAGAACCCAGCTCAAGCTCTTTCAGGCGGCTATGGACATCATGAACCAGCTGGGGCCTGAGGCTACCACGGTCGAGGAGGTAGCCGCCCGAGCTGGTGTTTCTAAGGGCACGGTCTACTACAATTTTGGGTCTAAGCAGACCATGATTGATCAGCTGCTACTCTATGGCGCTAAGCTGCTGCTGGCTGAGATGGCCCTGGTGGCTTCTGGCCCGGATCCCCGGGTGGCCTTGCGCAACGCTATTGAGGCTGCCCTGCTTTACCTGGGGGATCATCCTGGTTTCGCCCGCCTCTGGGTCTCTGAGCTCTGGCGGAATGGCCCAGGCAGCCCCGGTACTACAGACCTGATTAGGGATGACATTATGCGTTTTCTGCTGGAGCTGGTGCAGAGCCTGGGCCGCTACTACCGGGTGGATTCTTCCCGTTCGTCCCAGGGGGTGGCCCTGGCGATTTTTGGGTCTGTTTTCATGATGACCATGGACGAGGCCCTGCACGGTTCACAGCGTAGCTATCAGGAGGCAGCTGACGTTACCATGCTGATTGTGGACGGCTACCTCAAGTAGGCTGGTTTGCCTGGGGCTTGAGCCCGGTGCCTGAGCTGGGGTAGACTGTCCAGAGTTTGGTGACGTGTCCGAGCGGCCGAAGGTGCAACACTCGAAATGTTGTGTACGGTAACCCCGTACCGAGGGTTCAAATCCCTCCGTCACCGCCAAGAAACCCGCTTCTGCTGGTGTAGGCCAGGGGGAGCGGGTTTTTCTTTGCCCGTCCTCAGGCGGTCTTCTTTGCATCGGACGGTCAATATTGCCGCCCCCTTGCAAAGATTGGTGCCTAGGGACGTCCACCGGAAGGGCTAGAAGGCAAGACAGACTAGCCCCGCACCTTGCCTGCCCGACCGAGGGTGGTAGGTTTTAAGTATGCGTATTAAAGTTCTGGACCACCCCCTGGTTGACCACAAAATCACTGTTCTGCGCGACAAGCAGACCCCCTCACCCACCTTCCGTCAGCTGGTGGACGAGCTAGTCACCCTCCTCGCCTACGAAGCCACCCGCGACATCCGCACCGAGCCCCGCCAGGTAGAGACTCCCGTCGCCACCACTGTCGGCTCGCACATTGCCAACCCCCGGCCCCTGATCGTGCCCATCCTGCGCGCTGGCCTGGGCATGCTAGAGGGCATGACCCGCCTGATTCCTACCGCCGAGGTAGGCTTCCTGGGCATGGCCCGCAACGAAGAAACCCTGGACATTGTCACCTACGCTGAGCGTCTGCCTGAAGACCTAACCGGCCGTCAGGTCTACCTGCTAGACCCCATGCTGGCTACCGGCGGC
>DKXC01000116.1:58242-58877 GCA_002492045.1 Micrococcaceae bacterium UBA7136 | reverse complement strand
GACCCCATGCTGGCTACCGGCGGCACCCTGATTGAGGCCATTAAGTTCCTGCGGGCCCGCGGGGCAGAACAGATTACCTGCATCTGCATCCTGGGTGCCCCCGAGGGCATCGCCGCCCTCGAGAAGGGCGTAGAAGGCCTAAATAAGATTGACCTCTTCCTGGCTGCCCAGGACGAGCGCCTTAACGAGAAGTCCTACATTGTTCCGGGTCTGGGCGACGCCGGCGACCGCCTCTACGGGGTGGCAGGTTAGGGCCCTTCAGTAGCCTTACAACCCCGGCTACTGGTGGGCTCCTGGGCCTGCTACTGGCCGGGGTTGAGTCTGCCCCTGCGCAAGATTAGTATTTGAACACTTTTGACTTTTACTTGATTTATCTACAAATTCGGACAACGATTTAAAGAGAGCCATGCTCGCCTGGCAAGGTAGCCGGGAGCAGGGCCTGGCAGATTGAAGCTAAGCAGAGAAGGGGGCAGAAAGATGTCAGGAGCACCGGGATACGTTCATATTTCCCAGCGCGGTCCGGCCGGTACTCAGCGTGCCCAGGGCACAGCCAGTCAGGGCTTTGGGAAGCGCCAGCCTGCCAATCTACGCCCTATGAATTACAAGCCTGAACCACCCCGACAGGCCCCCCAAGA
>DKXC01000116.1:57529-57927 GCA_002492045.1 Micrococcaceae bacterium UBA7136 | reverse complement strand
GACAGGCCCCCCAAGACAACGAGGCCCGTGGCTTCGTCATCTACGTGGGCCTGAGCGAAGAAGCCGCTGCCGAGCAGGGAACCTCCCTGGTAAGAATCGTCCAGGACACCCGGGCCTACGTCCATAACCTGGCACCTGAGGCCGAATCCTATGCGGCGGTAGCCCTCTCGCCTCTGGACGCTGAGGGCAGCGACCTTGAGGTAGTCCGCAACGCCCTAGGCGACCCTACCGCCGTCCACTACCAGCCTGAGACTCCTTCCCACCAGCAGCCCCGCCCTGCTGACCGGGAGGACGACTACAAGCCTCCGCACACTGTGGGTGTGCTCATTGATCTTTCCCGCCGGGAGGTCTACCTGGACAGTGAGCGCCTGAGCCTGACCTACAAGGAGTTCGAGCTG
>DKXC01000116.1:37123-57221 GCA_002492045.1 Micrococcaceae bacterium UBA7136 | reverse complement strand
ACCTACAAGGAGTTCGAGCTGCTGGGCTACCTGGTAGAGAACATGCAGCGGACGGTTACCCGGGACGAGCTGCTGGGCAACCTCTGGGGCCAGCTCAGTGACGCCCCCAGCGAGCGCACCATTGACGTTCATATTCGACGTCTTCGCTCTAAGCTGGGCCGCCTGTCTAATACGGTGCGGACGGTTCGCGGCCAGGGCTACCGCTTCTATGACCACCCTGAGGTGGTTATTTGGGCTGCGCCGGAGTACTCGATCTAGGATGGGCCAGCAGTTGAAGACCAGCCTGGTGGGTTCTGGGTCGCAGAAGATTGTTTTCTTGCATGGCTTGCTGGGGCGGGGCCGGAACTTTACCCGGATTGCTAAGGAGCTGGGCGAGGACACCCAGACCCTGCTGATTGACCTGCCTAATCACGGGGCTAGTTTCTGGACGGATTCTTTTGACTACCGGGCTATGGCTGATTTGGCGGCCGAGGCGGTCGCTGATTACGCCCAGGGCCAGCCGGTGGTGCTGATCGGTCATTCTATGGGCGGCAAGATTGCTATGCTGCTGGCCCTCTACCATCCGCAGCTGGTCAGTCGCCTGGTGGTCATTGATATTGCCCCGGGCGAGAGCAAGGGCAGTTTTGAGGTGCTCATGGACTGCATGCTGTCCCTGCCGATTGAGACCTATAGCAGGCGCTCGCAGGCGGACGCTGATTTGGCGGCTGCTGTGCCTAATGCGGGGACTCGGGCCTTCCTCTTGCAGAACCTGGTGCTGTCCCGGGGGTCTGAGAGCCCGGCCTACTGGGAGCCTAACCTGCCTATGCTGCGGCGGGATGTGGACGCTATTATGGGCTGGCCTGAGGGGGTTGAGGCTTCTTTTGATCAGCCGGTGCTTTGGCTGGTGGGCGGAGATTCGCCCTATGTGACTGAGGCTGATTTGCCGGTCATGAAGTCTCTTTTCCCGGCCGTCCGTAAGACGGTGGTGAAGGGGACTGGCCACTGGGTGCATGTTGATAAGCCTGAGGAGACTATCCAGATTCTGCGGGCCTTTTTGGCGGGCTAGGATGGTGGCATGAGCTTTTCTTTGCCCCGTCATGATGCCCGCACCCTAATTTTGATGCGCCATGCTGAGGCTGATTGGGGTTTGGATGATTTTAATCGGCCTCTGACTCGGCGGGGGCAGGAGCAGGCTAGGGCGGCTGGGGCCTGGCTGCTGGAGCAGGGCCTGGTTCCGGATATGCTGGTCACTTCGGCTGCTTTGCGGACCCGGCAGACGACGGTTTGGGTCTCTGAGGCTCTGGGTGAGAAGGCACCGACGGCTAGTTTGGATGAGCGTCTTTATAATGCTCCGGCTTCGGCCTTGATGTCTGCTCTTAATCGGACGCCGGCCGGGGTGCAGTCTCTTTTGCTGCTGGCTCACTTGCCGGGGGTGCAGGATGCGGCCTTGTCCTTGGCACGTCCTGATTCTGACTATGAGGCCCTGATGGATGCTTCTTATGGTTTTGCTCCTTCTAGTCTGGCGGTTTTTGAGGTGCCGGGTGACTGGGGCCAGCTGGTGGAAGGGGAGGGGCGGCTGGTCCGCTTTGCTTCTTTCTAGTTTTTGGTCTGCCTGTTTTGACGGAGGCTCTTTGGCGGGGTAGACTGTTTGAAGCTATGTTGCCGGGCCAGGTTGACGGGTCGGGCTACAGGCTAAGGAGACGTGCCAGAGCGGCCGAATGGACTTCACTGCTAATGAAGGGTCGGGGTTAAACTCGACCGGGGGTTCAAATCCCCCCGTCTCCGCCCTTGACGGAGAGCCCGTCTAACCTTGTGAGAGCTGGGTTAGGCGGGCTTTTTGCTTGCCTAAAATAGGGGACCTGCTGGCGTCCGTCCTGGGGAAGAGGCGGAGATTTTTGCATGGGGGCGCTAAGAGTGACCGGCAGCTGCAAAGATTGGCGCCCCGACGCCTGGAAGGGGGAGGGCATAGAAAAAGCCCGCCCTGGTGTGGGGCGGGCTTGCTGGCGGATGGTGTGGGATTTGAACCCACGAGACGGGGTTACCGCCTACTGGTTTTCAAGACCAGCTCCTTCGGCCGCTCGGACAACCATCCATCGCGCATAAAAGCACCTCCCTAGTCTACATAGGCCCCAGGTGAAAGGCAAGAAAGGCGGACGTCCAGGGCGTAGACTGGGCCTGAGCGAAACTTCAAGGAGGAAACCCCATGCAGGCCATTGTGGAAGAAGAACACGGCCCAGCCGACCTGCTGACCGTCCAGGACCTGCCCCGGCCTCTGCCTGGGCCAGGACAGCTACTCATCCAGGTGGCTGCCGCCGGGGTTAACCAGGCTGACCTGGTGCAACGGAGGGGCTTCTATCCACCTCCGCCCGGGGCCTCTTCTATCTATGGCCTGGAGGTTTCTGGCCGCGTGATTGAGATAGGGGAGGGGGCAGACCCCACCCTGCTGGGCCAGGAGCGGGTGGCCCTGCTGGCTGGTGGTGGCTACGCCCAGTATGTGGCGGTGGAGGCTGACCAGACCCTGCCCCTGCCCGCCGGCATGGATTGTGTAACCGCCGGGGGCCTCGTCGAGGTGGCAGCTACCCTTTATTCTAATTTTCAAGCCCTGGGCATCAGTTTTGATCCGGCCCTGAACGCGGGTAAGAGCCTGCTGGTACAGGGCGGTAGCGGCGGAATCGGTAGCCAGGCTATTAGCTGGGGACGCCTGCTGGGCCTTGAAGTTTTTGCCACCTGCTCCAGCCAGGATAAGTGCGACTATGTGGCTTCTCTGGGGGCCAGGCCCATCAACTACCGGCAGCAGAATTTCCGCCAAGTCATCAGGGAAGAAACCGCCGGTAGGGGAGTGGACTTTATCTTGGATACGGTGGGCGGGCCCTACCTGGAAGACAACATTAAATCCCTGGCCCTGGAAGGCTCCCTGGTGGTTATTGGCCTGCAAGGTGGCCCCAAGGGGACCCTCAACCTGGGCTACATGCTGCCGCGCAGGCTCAAGGTGCAGGCGACCTCCCTGCGTAACAGGCCCCTGGCCCAGAAGGCTCGGATTCTGGCCGGGCTAGAGCGGGATATCTGGCCCTTCTACGCCTCAGGGCAGTTGGACGTCCGGGTGGATTCTTCTTTCCCCCTGGCTCAGGCGGCCCAGGCCCACCAGCGGATGGAGGCAGGGGAGCACCGGGGCAAGATTCTTCTACTACCAGAACAGGAGGGGACAGCATGCTAGCGGCCTACCTGCAGAAACGGCGGGACGATAAGGAACTAGGACGGGGGCTCTGGCGGCAGGGGCACGACCGTTTTGTGCGGGGCCTAGACCGCTTCCACCAGGTGCTAGAACAGCTGGCGGCCCGCAAGGACCCAGCCCCCTACCTGGTCTACGCCAACCGCCTGGCCGACCTGCTACCCAGGGTTCGGCAGCTCTCTGTTAGGGCCCAGCAGCTAGCCCCCAGCCAGGGCCTAGATATTCCCTTCTCACCCGACGGTAGTTACGCTCGGCTCAACCGGCTGCTCACCACCGCTGGAAAGGACCTGGCCGCCTGCGCCCAGGTGCTGGCCATGATCCGCTACGCCCCGGCCGGGCAAGAAGAAAACCTCCGGCGGCGTCTGGGCCAGCAGGTAGAGGACCTGGAAACCCGGCTGGGACAGGCAGAAATACTCCTGCAGACGCTTCCCGGGGAAGAATAGTTGTCGGCTCTTTAGCCCTCTTGGTCTGTCCCCCATATCCCCCAAAGAGGCCCTGCCCTAGGCAGGTAGAGGTCTCACTAATTGGGATAGCCTTGAGGGGCAGGAAGGAGAGCAGACATGACAGGCCAGGCCCAAGCAGAAAAAACAGCCCATCCCAGACACAAGAAAAAAGACCGGGAACCAGCCCGCTACGCCCACCTGGACGCCCTGCGGGCCCTAGCCGTCCTGCTGGTCGTCTTCTCCCATGCTGGGCTGACCTTCGTCCCCGGCGGCTCAGGCGTCACCATCTTCTTCGTCATCTCCGGCTTCATCATCACCCACCTGCTGATCCGAGAACGGGAGACCACCGGCAGCTTCAATCTGGCAGGCTTCTATGCCCGCCGCTTCCTCAAAATCCTGCCTCCCCTCATCCTCATCATCGTCATCCCCTCCCTGGTCTGGTGGGCCAGCGGACGGCCCCTAGACCCCCTAGACTTCCTGGGGCAAATCTTCTTCTTCTTTAACCTCCGCTACCTAGACTCCCAGGTGACCGTCCTGCCCGGCTCCAACGTGGTCTGGAGCCTCTCCATTGAAGAGCAGTTCTACCTCTTCTTCGCCCTCTTCTGGCTGCTGCTCCTAAGGGTCAGAAACTACCGGGCCTGGCTCATCGGCCTAGGCTGGGGGCTGATTATTTGGTCCCTGGTCATCCGCACCGTCCTGCACCTGGGCGGAGCCAGCTCAGACCGCATCTACTTCGGCACCGACACCCGCCTAGACGCCATCGTTCTAGGCATGCTCGCAGCCATCTACTACCAGGGCATCCGCCAAGCCAGAAACCATCGCCACAACATCCACCAAGAAAACTTCTGGGGCGGGCCCTGGGTACCAGCAGTCTCAGTCCTGCTCTACCTGCTCACCCTAATCATCCGGGACGACTTCTTCCGCGACACCATCCGCTACAGCCTGCAAGCCGCCGCCGCCGGAGCCTTCCTGCTCTGGGGGCTGACCGCCAGCAAAAACCCCCTCAACCAGAAACTCCTGGCCGCCCTCAAAAACCCGGCCCTCCAAAAAATTGGTCTAGCCAGCTACAGCATCTACCTGGTTCACCAGGTCATCTTTAAAGCCATCCACCACTGGCTAGAGCCCCTGCCCTTGGCCGCCCAGGTAGCCATCCAGGTACCCCTAGCCCTCGGAATCGGCCTAATCATCTACCAGACCCTCGAAGTACCCATCCAAGACTTCAAAAACAAGAAATACCGGCACAGCTAGGCCCCTAAATCAGCTTCTGCTGCCGGGCCACCGCAATCGCAGCCGTCCGGTTATCAACCCCCAACTTGCCATAAATATGGGCCAAATGGGTCTTAACCGTCGACTGAGAAATAAAAAGCGCCTCAGCCAGCTGCCGGTTAGAAGCCCCCGTCGCCAAAAGCTGAAGCAACTCCAACTCCCGGGCAGACAGGGCCAACCCAGGCCGCTGCAAACCCTCCATGAGGGCTGCCGCAATCTCAGGAGACAGGGTCCGTCGCCCCTGGGCCGTCGCCAGCACCGCAGCCTGCACCTGCTCAGGCGGAGCGTCCTTGAGTAAATAACCCAAGGCCCCCGCCTCCACGGCCGCCAAAATATCCTTCTGCGTATCAAAAGTCGTCAAAATCAGCACCGGCGGCCCGCCCCGTTGCCGCAAGGCCCGGGTGGCACTAATCCCGTCCATGGGCTTCATCTGAATATCCATAATGACCAAATCCAGGCCCTGACCGGTTGCCAGCAGCTCATCCACCAGGGCCAAGGCCTCAGACCCATCAGTCGCCTCAGCCACCACCTCAAGACCCGCAAAAGTCTCTAACATAGCCCGCAAACCAGCCCGCACCACCGGGTGATCATCCACCAAAAGGGCACGAATTCCCATCTACCTCTCCTCACCTACTAGCCCACCAGAGGACGCCGGCAGCGGCAGGGCAGCCGTCAGCACCGTCCCCCGGCCCGGGGCACTCTCCACCTCCAGGCTACCGCCCAGCTGCTCAACCCGCTGCCGCAAAGACCAGAGCCCAAAACCCCGGTCAGTACCCGCCAGCGGCGGCCCCAAACGCGCCGGATCAAAACCCCGCCCATCATCAAAAACATCCAGCAGCACCTGAGACGGCCAGAGACTGACCGTCACCCGAGCCACCGAAGCAGAAGCATGCTCCACCACATTAGACAGGGCCCCCTGCACCAGCCGCAGCAGGGCAGAAGCCAGCGGCTCAGGCAGACTATTCAAAGCCTCCTCATCCCCCTCTAGCAGCAGGGAGCAAGAGAACGAAAAACCAGCCGCCCGCTGGGCTACCTCAACCGACTCCACCAAATCGCCCAAGGCAGCCAGCAAAGAATCATCCAAAGCAGGTGAGGCCAAATCCCGAATAAAACGCCGGGCCTCAGCCAGATTAGCCGCCGCCGAATCCTGCACCAGGTTCAACTGCCGCTCAGCCTCCCCCAGACGTCCCTCAGCCAAAGACCCCTGAGCTGCCCGAGACAGCAAAAGAATAGAACTGAGGCCCTGGGCCAGAGTGTCGTGAATCTCCCGGGCCAGGCGCTCGCGCTCAGCCAGCTTACCGGCCAAATACTGCTCCTGCACTAGCTGCCCCTGGACCTCCTGCAACTCCTGGGCCAGCTGGTACTGCCGGGCGGCTTCCTGGCTCAGGGCCCGGTAGGTAAAAGAAACCACAATAGCCAGCAAGGTACCCAGCAGGGGCCCCACCAGGTAGCCAGGAGCCACCCCCTGACTGGTCAGGGTCTCAGCCCCTAAACCGGCCGGGCCCAAGAGAGGAAGCAACACCGCCAGCAGACAGAGCAGGCCACTAAGCAGAACCCCAGGCCGGGGCGCCAGCAGCTGCAGAGACAGAAAAATGAGGGGAAAAACCAGCCAGGTGAAGGAGCTAGCCAGACACATAAGAGCCAACCAGAAGCCAGCAATCAGGGCCAACCAGAGCAGAGAAGGCACCAACCGGGAGGGCCTAGCCTCAGCAGACAGGCTGGCCCCGGGCAGGAGCTGCCGGTAGGTAAGAGGCAGGCCCCGCCGCTTCTCATAGACCGTACCTGCCAGATAAATCAGGCCCAGACAGGCGCTGAGGCAAAGTAGCAGGCTCTTCTGCCAGGGGCTAGCCAGCTCCCGCAAGCCCAGGACGCTACCCAGCAGGAGCAGAAGAGCAAACATCAGGTGCAGGCTAACCCGCAAAAGCCCCAGAATCAGCAGGGTCTGCTGGCTACCCCTCACCGGCCCCGTCTGCTGCCTAAAAATCATGCCACCTCCAGGGCCAGAACAGAACAAAAACTTCTTCCCCTCTACCCCTACACCCTCGGTCGGCCAGAGGGAAGCAGCGAACATCATCCAAAAGGCTGATTTTATCTTCACCCCTCCTGCCGATGTGCCCGGCTACCGGCAAATGCTTGAATAAGAGTAAGAGACCGGGCCCAGGGGCCCAGAAAGGCAGACCATGTTTCTTGCTTGGCGCGACATCCTCTTCGCTAAAGGCCGCTTCGCCCTCATGGGCCTGACCGTAGCCCTCATTACCTTCCTGCTGGTCATGCTGACCGGCCTCACCGGCGGCCTAGGACGGCAGAACACCGACCTGCTGGAAAGGCTAGAAGCCGACCGGCTGGTCTTTGCCCCCTCTAACCCCGGTGACAAGGCCTCCTTCACCGACTCCAGCGTCAGCCAGGCCCTGGTAGACAGCTGGCAGCAGGCCGGGCTCCAAGCCCAGCCCCTGGCCCTCATGACCAGTAAGATTCAGGGCCAGAGCGCCAGCTCCCTGACCCTGGCCGCCAGCCCCGCCCAGAACCCCCAGCGGCCAGCAGATATCCAGATTCTAGAAGGCCAAGACCCGCAAGATCAGGAGGTCCTGCTACCCCAAACCCTGGCCCAAGAGATTGGGGTAGGCACCGGCGATCGGGTGACCATCCTGGGCGCTGAGCTGACGGTTTCGGGCCTGACCCAGGACGCCTTCTACTCCCACACCCCCGTCGGCTGGATCACCACTAGCACCTGGCAGGCCCTGACCCACCAGCCTGCCCAGGAGGCCAGCAGCCCGGTAGGATCCATCATCCTGGCCAGCGGCCAGGCCGACTACCAGGCCCTGGCCCAGCAGACCGGAACCCAGGCCCTCACCGCCCAGGAAGCCTTCTCAGCCCTGCCCGCCTACGCCTCAGAGAACGCCTCCCTGCGGGCCATGCAGGGCTTCCTCTACCTGATTTCTTCCCTAGTCATTGTTTCCTTCCTAACCATCTGGACTATCCAACGCACCCAGGACATTGCCATCCTGAGGGCCCTGGGGGCCTCTCGCGGCTTCCTCTTCAAGGACGCCCTAGCCCAAGCTGCCCTGGTTCTGGCTATGGGTAGCCTGCTGGGAACCCTAGTTGCCTGGGGGCTGGGATCCTACCTACAGGGTCTGCTGCCCTTCCAACTTTCTGCCTTGATTCTGCTGGGCCCTGCCCTGGGCATCTGGATTCTGGGCATGCTGGGCGCCCTGGGAGCCCTCAGCCGGGTAACCACCGTTGACCCCCTGCTCGCCCTGGGCGGCAACTAAAAGTCTTATTCATGAGGTCGGGATAGGTTTGCAGGCTCGTGCTTGCCGCATCCCTCTCGCCTCGTAAACTCGGCGATTCAGGCCAGCCCCCGTGCCAGCGGCTTCGCCACGAGCCTGCCTTCACCTACCCGTCTGAATAACCCTTCACAGAGAAAGCCCCCTCATGACTAGCATCCTAGAACTCAAAGACATCAGCCTGGACTACCCCGACGGCCTGGACGACCAGGGCCAGCCCCGCACGGTTCGGGCCCTGGACCGGGTCAGCCTGACCCTCAAGGCCGGGGACTTCAAGGCCCTGACCGGTTCTTCTGGCTCCGGTAAGTCATCTCTTCTCTCGGTAGCTGCCGGCCTGATCCAGCCCAGCTCGGGCCAGCGCCTGATCCAGGGGCAAGACACCAGCAGCTACAGTGAAGCCCAGCTGGCTCGGCTGCGGCGAGAAAAAATTGGTCTCATCTTTCAGCAGCCCAACCTGATTCCCTCCCTGACCGCCCTAGAACAGCTAGAAGTCATGGCCAGGATTTCAGGTCTGGGCGGTGCCCAGCTCAAAGAGGCCCGCAGCCGGGCAGCCGACCTGCTCGACCTGGTAGGGCTCAAGGACCAGGCCAGCGTCAGCGGGTCAATATTGCCCGGGCCCTGATGGGGTCGCCCCTGCTACTGCTGGCGGATGAGCCCACTAGCGCCCTGGACGCTGAACGGTCGGAGGCTATCGTCCAGCTGCTGGCTGAGGTCACCCGGGAGTTCGGTACAGCCACCCTCATGATTACCCACGACCTGGAGCAGCTGGCCCTGACCCAAGGAAGCTGGCGCATGGTAGACGGCCGCCTGGAGGAGTAGACTAGGAGGGTCAAAAATCACAGTGATAAGGACCCCGTCGTGATCCAATTTCACCGCAACGAGCGGGCAGCCTCCCTGCCTGCCCGTCTCTCCCGCTCCTGGCTTTTGGTCTCTGCTGCCTCCAGCGAAGAAACCATTGCTGCCGCCCTAGAGTCTGAGGCTGACTCGGTCATCATCGACCTTGAGGATGGCTGCCCGCCCGACCAGAAAGAAGCCGCCCGCCAGCATACTGTTGACATGCTCAACGCTTCGGCCTCTGCCTGGGTGAGGGTTAACGGCAACGACAGCCCCTACTGGAAAGAAGACCTGGCTGCCCTCAACCATGCCAAGGGCCTCAAGGGGGTCATGCTGGCCATGGCTGAGGACCCCGACCAGGTGACCCGAACCGCCATGATGCTACCGGCCGGTACCCCCGTCATCGCCCTGATTGAGACGGCCCTGGGCATGGTCAATGCCGTGGCTATTGCTAAGGCCCCAGGTACCTTCCGCCTGGCCTTTGGCCTGGGCGACTACCGCCGAGACACCGGTGTGTCGGCCGACCCCCTGGCCCTGGCCTATGCCCGCTCCCAGCTGGTCATTGCCTCCCGGGTAGGTGGCCTAGCTGGACCCATTGACGGGCCCTCTATGGGGGCCCTGGGTAGCGACCTGGTGCGGGACTGCCAGGTCACCACCAACCACGGTATGACCGGCAAGCTGACCCTGGAACCGGCCCAGATCGAGACTATTAACCTGGCTTTGGCCCCCTCAGCCGATGAGATTGCCTGGGCCAAGGAACTGCTAGAGAAGACCGAGGGCGATAGCGTGCCCAAGGACGGCTCCTACCTGCCCCGTCTGGCCCGGGCCCGTAAGGTCTCAGACCTGGCCAAGACCTACGGCCTCTGGCGTAAGTAGAGGGGAGGCTACTGGTGCTTGCTCGAACACGAAACTTTCTGGGGCTCTTTCTGGGCCTGCTGCTTCCTTCTGCTGGCCTCTGGTTTGCCTACCGCTGGCTTTTTAAGCAGGACACGGCCCTCTATGTTCCCCTGGTGCTGGCCCTGGTGACCTCCTGGTTCTGGGCCTACCTGATTGGGGACGGCGGCGAGGACTCCTAGGGAATTGAGCTTATTCATTAGGTCGGGTTAGGCTTGCAGACTCGCGCTCGCCGCCTCCCTCTCGCCTCGCAAGGCTCGGCGATTCACGCCAGCCCCGATGCCAGTGGCTTCGCCGCGAGTCTGCCTTCGCCTACCCCTACGAATAAGCCTCTGAACCTAGCTGAGGTAGATTTTTAGAAAAGATGAGTCCTTCTACTGTATAGTGGGGGCCGAGTACCTGGCCGTGTAGCAACTAGAGCAGGCACTCACACTGGTTTTATCCTCACTATTTTGTTGTGGTGGGCTGGGCGGATGCCCAGCCCACCATTATTTTACTAGCGACTTAGCTGGTAAGACGAGAAAACCCCGCCGTCCTGGGGAGGACGGCGGGGTTAGTCTTTGAGCCCCCAGTCAGATTCGAACTGACGACCTTTTCTTTACGAGGGAAATGCTCTACCCCTGAGCTATGGAGGCACAGTCTGAGTATTAGACCATGAAGAACTTTACCAGAAACTGGGGCTGGCCGCCCACTAGGGGAGGGGCCTGGCCCCAGAAACTGGTTAGAAGGGCAAGAGAAAAGGGCCTTCCGCAACGGAGCGGGAGGCCCTTTTATTCTTTAGCTCAAATCCTAACGTTGACCGGATATTCTCCCCTAACGAAAAATCCGGTTAACTGGTGTCGGAGCCAGCTTGCCAAGCTATATTCAGCTTTGCTTCTTGAAAGAGAGATGCTCTGAGGCTTTCTAGGTCAGTCCCCCAACGTCACTAGAAGCTGAGTCCCCACGACTCGGCAGCTCTTCTCTCAAGCTGTTACCAGTCTACCTGAAAGATTTGAGTCCCATCCCCTCAAAACTGTCACTCCATATGGGGACAGTTTTCGATGAAGACCCTACAGTCTGTCCCCAGCTCCGCCGAAATTAGCCTAAAATCAGCCTAAAAACGCTCAACCTGGCCGGTCTGAGAAATATCAATAGCGCTGGGCTCCTCTTCCTCAGAATTGCCATCATGCACCAGCAGCACCGCACTCCGGTCGTCTGCCGGGAAAGCCCGGATGGTGATGGTACCGCCCAGGGCATTATCAAAGAGATCTACTGCCGCCTGGGTCAGGGTCTTGGTGACCTCTGGGGGCAGGGCCGAACCTCGCTCGTCCAAAATATCTACCTTGACCCCCCGCTGACGGGCCAGCCAGGCCGCATCGAGAATCTGCTGGTTAACAATGTAGCGGCCCCGAATCGTATCCCGCAGCTGGGCCTCGGTAAAGCGGAACTCGTCCATCTCCTGGGGGGTGACCGGCGACGGGTTATAGGCGATACGGTGCAGCATATCCTCAGTCAAGGTACGAACCTCCTGCACCCGTTGGGTAGCAACCTGGCTCATATCCTGCTCTTCGGCCCGGCCAGAATCAGCCAGCACCCGCATACCCCGGGCCTGACGGGTCTTAGAGACTGCCTGCTCAATCTGCTTAGGCACCAGGGTAGCAACCAGCATGAGAGCCGTCGGGATAAAGAACTCACTAGCCAGGGTCAGGCGGGCATTGAAATAGTTGGCATGCCAGTTGAGGGTCAGCAACACAAAACTGGTGAAGAAAAGCCAGCCGTAGACCATGTGCCGCCGCAGCACCAGGCTGACCGAGAGCAGGGTGTAGACCAGCAGGGGCCAGGAGAGGTTAGCGAAGGTCAAAGAATGGCTGATGGACCGCAGGGTAGTTTCAATGCTATTAATGCCCAGAATCAGAAAGAGAGGCAGAAAAAGGTCTGGAATCCTCAACTTACTGACCGGTAGGTAAATCAGTAGAGCGGGCAGGGTGACTGCTCCTAGCACCTGGGCCCAGTGGGGGGCAAGGGGCACCGTGTAGTTGGTGTACCAGAGGTAGAAGGCAATCAAGCCCAGGAAGACAGCTAGGGCCAGCATAAGGGGCAGAAGCCAGTTTCGATAGTGTTTGACTAGCATTAGGCGTTCTCGTTAGGCCATTGGATAGTAACAGTGGTGCCGTTTTCGGGGGCTGAAGAAATATGGACCAGGCCCCCCACCTCCTCCATGCTACGAATCATAGAGACTCGCACACCCAGACGGCGGAAGTCCAGCCCGCTCATCGAGAAGCCCACCCCCTTATCGGACACCGTACAGATGACATAGGGGCGTAGCTCTTCAGAGCGGGTGGAGTTCTTAGGACGGCGGGTCTCGGTCCGAATCGAAATATAGGTGGTGCGGGCCTTAGAGTGACGGGCCGAGTTAGACACAGCCTCGGTCACCGCCTGGGTGAAGGCCCTAGCTGCCGTGTGGGGCAGGGTTGATTCTGGGTTAGCCTGGGGAAAATCTTCTACCGGGTCAGCCACAAAACGGAGGCGCTGGCCCCAGGGTTCTACACCTTCGGCGATATGCTCGGTCAGGGCCTGGAAGGTAACCAGCCGCTGGGGCTGGGTCTTGAGGGCCTCTTCTTCTAGCACCCCGATGGCCCGCCTGGCCAGCAGCTGGGTGCGCTGGGGCAGGGGGCCGGGACGTCGGCTGGCGTCCAAGAGGGCGGCCATGACGTTATCGTGAACCAGCTTGTCGAAGTTCTGTAGCTCTTGGGCGTAGTCGCGAGAGCGGTTGAGCAGTAGCTGGGCTGAGAGGGTCTCGTAATAGGTTTTGTCGGCTTCCCGCACAGCGTTGAGGGCAAAGCGGGGGAGGCCACTTAAAAGGAGACAGCAGAAAGTGAGGAAGACCAGACGGATCAGTAGTTCACTGTCTTGGACCGGGACGCCGTGCAGGTAGAAGCTGGCCCAGGCACTGGCCCAGAAGGCTAGGGGCGTGGCCAGGCCGTGGATCAGGGCAGACCGGTAGTCCTGGCAGAAGGCTGTTACTAGCATGCTGTAGATACCGAAGAGCCAGGCCCAGGAAATAGCTGAGTGCTGGGCCCCCTGGGTCAGAGGCCACAACAGGTAGGCCCCGTAGCCCAGTAGGGGGGCAGAGGAGATGAGGTAGGGGCGGATTTCCTTACGGACCCCGTCGTACATGAGGAGGGAGCCATGAACAACGACCAGGGGAAAGAGCAGCAGGTACCAGAAGGAGTTACCGCCACGGCTTTCTGACAGGTTGGCCAGGGACTGCAAGAGCAGGCCAACAGCAATCAGTGAGTAGACAATCTCAAGGTAGTAGTAGAGGCGGAAGGAGCTGGGGCCCATAATCCGGTCCTGCTCGCTACTAGATGCGAAGACGCCTAGGGGAAAGACGGAACGCAGGCGAGCCCGGGGGGACGATGGCTGTAGGGCCTGAGAAAGCTCCTTAGAGACGCCACTTGTATGTAGAGACACAGGGTGCGTCCTTAAATTATCGTTGGGGGATGATGGGGGGAGGGGGCTGAAACTAGCGGCCCTGCTCGGTGCTGATGGTGTTGTCCATGCTGCCGACCAGGCCGTCCTCAATGGCGCGGATGCGCAGGTCAATCTTGGTGGGGGCCGGACGTCCTACCCGGGCGTACTTCTCGCGGATACGGTCAATATTGGTCTTGACCGCTGACTGCTTAATACCCATGCGGTGGGCCACCTGAACCTGGGCGAAACCAGAGGCGTAGAGGCGCAGGGTCTCCTGCTCACGGGGGGAAAGGTTGGCCCGGGAGAACTCGTGGTCGCCGTCAATCGCGGCAGCTAGCTCCTTAGTGACCACGGCCTTACCTTCGGCAATGTTCTTGGCCTCAGCCAGGGCGTGCTCTAGGGGCTCAGACTTACGGACCAGGCCCAGGGCACCAGCCCGCAGGGCCTCCCGAATCAGGGTGGGGTTCTCACCGATGCTGAAAATCAGAACCTTAATGCCGGCCCGCTGCAGAATGTCGACGTTCTCGGAGGGGCGGGACTTATCTTGCAGGGAGAGGTCGAGCAGGACCACATCGCAGTCCCGCTTGAGCTTACCCAAATCTGCCTGGGAGGGGTTAGTCAGGTCTCGGCCCAGGGCTACCAGTAGCTCTGAGGCGGTGGGGGCTGCGGCTACCAGTTCAATCTCACTGGCACCGGCGGCTACCGCCCGCAGGCCTTCACGAACAACTTCGTGGTCATCGACAATTCCGACTCGTACTAGGCTCATGATCCCTATACCTTGTAAATCTTCCCTCAGAAAGAGCCGCTGCCGGAACCGGTCTGGCCTGGGCAGCGGCTACCTCTTTCGCTTATTTTCTTTCAGATATTTTACAGCTAATAAGTCCTGGTCTGGGGATTATCCCAGTCCCCAAAAGAGGGGCCCTTTAGCTTTCTAGCCCCAGGGCCTGGGCGCTGTACTGGTGCTTGGGGTCGCTAGGGCGAGCCTGTGGGTCAATGGTTTTAATGACCTTTGCCGGGTTGCCCACAGCGACCGTGTTGGCAGGAATATCCCTGGTTACTACAGCCCCGGCCCCGATGACTGAGTTATCGCCAATGGTGACACCCGGGCAGATGATAGCCCCGCCCCCAATCCAGACATTGCTACCAATAGTGATGGGCAGGCCCCCTTCCCAGAGAGCAGCCCGGTCTGTGGGGTTGATGGGATGGGTGGGGGTCAGAAACTGAACGCGCGGTCCAACTAAGACGCCGTCCCCGAAGCGGATGGGGGCCACGTCCAAGAAGACGCAACCGAAGTTGAAGAAGCAGCCAGCCCCAATGTGGGTGTTGACCCCGTAGTCGAAATCTAGGGAGGGGCGAATCACTGATCCCTCACCCAGAGAACCCACTATTTGAGACAGAACCTGCTGGGCCTGCGGATCGTGGGCCCGATAAAGAGCAGTATATTGGGCCACCAAATCAGAGACCCGCTCATGCACCGCCTGACATTCAGCGTCCGGCCGGTAAGGAAAACCAGCCGTCATCTGCTCAAAAACTGTCATAGTCTGGCGGCCCTCTTCCCATTTATTCCTAGCCATGACCCTACCTCGCCAGCAAGGCCACCAGGCCAGAAACCAGCAGGCCAAAAGCAATCAGCACCAGCCCGGCAAGAATCATGCGCTTATTAATCTCCCGCATCAAACCACGGAACTCTTCAGCTGTGATGTCGTCCTTTTTTGAAGAAGCCATGTACTAAGTATGTCAGCTCCCAGGACGCCTGTGGCAGAATCGTGTCTATGTCAGCAGCAGAAAACACCAGCACTTTCCCCCTCAGCCAGCGTCCCTGGCTCAAAAACTACAACCCCGAAACCAGCCCCAACCTAGACCTACCCGAAACCTCCCTCAGCCACCTCATGGCTGAGGCCGTTCGCACCGCCCCCGACAAGGTAGCCCTCGAATTCTTTGGAGCCACCACCACCTACGCCCAGCTAGGTGACCAGATTCTGCGCGTCGCCGAAGGCCTGCGCAAGGCTGGAATCCAGGCCGGCGACCGGGTAGCCATCGTCCTGCCCAACTGCCCCCAACACATTGTTGCCTTCTACGCCATCCTGCGCCTAGGCGCCGTCGTGGTAGAACACAATCCCCTCTACACGGACGCCGAACTGCGGCACATGTTTGAAGACCACGGGGCCAAGGCCGCCATCGTCTGGGACAAGATTGCCGACAAGATCACCAGCCTGCCGCGGGACATCCGACCCAAGAATATTTGGGCTGTTAACCTGATCGAAGAGATGCCCCTGCACATGCGGGCCGCCCTCAAACTACCGGTGGGCAGTCTCAAGGCCTCCCGCCAGAAACTCGAAGGCCCCGCCAAGGCCACCACCCCCTGGCGAACCTTCATGAAGAACGAACCCATCGCCGCCGACCACCACCGGCCTACCGCCCACGAACTAGCCCTGCTGCAGTACACCTCCGGCACCACCGGCCTGCCCAAGGGCGTCATGCTGACCCACCGCAACTTAGAATCCAATGCCCGCATGGGCGAAGAATGGATCCAGCCAGGGGCCGACGAGGTCATCTACGCTGTCCTGCCCCTCTTCCACTCCTACGGCATGACCCTGGGCCAGACCATTGCCGCGGTTTGCAAGGCCCGCCTGGTACTCTTCCCCACCGTCGACATGGACCTGATCTTCAAGGCCATGAAGAAGACCCGGCCCACCATCCTGCCCGCCGTGCCCCCCGTCTACCGCCGTATGCTGGACGAGGCCAAGAAGCGAGGAGTCTCGCTGCAGGGCATCCGCTACGCCGTGTCTGGTGCCATGCACCTGCCCTACGACCTGGTCGCTGAGTGGGAAGAAGCCACCGGCGGCATGCTGGTAGAAGGCTACGGCCTGTCTGAATGCTCCCCCCTGGTCTCCTGCAACCCCCTCAACCCCAGTCGCCGGGCCGGATCCATTGGTATTCCCTTCCCCTCTACCGAGCTGCGCATCGTAGACCCCGAAACCCTCGAAGACCTGCCCGACCTGACCCAGGGCCAGGAAGGCGAACTGCTGGTGCGCGGCCCCCAGGTCATGCGAGGCTACTGGAAGCGGGAAGAAGAAACCCTCAAGACCCTGCTACCCGGCGGCTGGCTACGAACCGGCGACATCGTGCGCCTAGACCCCGACTACTTCATTGAGATTGTGGACCGTATCAAGGAAGTCATTATTACCGGTGGCTTCAACGTCTCACCCACCGAGGTAGAAAATGTGCTCAAGCAGCACGACTCGGTAGCTGACTGTGCCGTGGTGGGCCTGCCGGACGGCTCCGGCAGCGAGAAGGTCACCGCAGCCATTATTCCGGCTGAGGGCCACGCCCTAGACCCCGAAGAGCTCAAGGAACACTGCTACGCTCGCCTGACCCGCTACAAGGTTCCTAAGAACTACTACGAGGTGGAGGAGCTACCCCGCTCTATGCTGGGCAAGACCCTGCGCCGTAAGGTGCGGGAGCAGCTAGAGGCTAAGTATCAGTAGGCGGGCTCTTAGACTCGTGCTCGCCGCATCCCTCTCGCCCGTGCCAGCGGCTTCGCCACGAGTCTGCTGGGGCCTACCTACTGAACCCAGCCCCGAATGTTACGCAATGTTACGTTTTGTGACAGAGCGACGTCTTAAAGCCGTAAAAAGCCGCAATCTTGCCTCTCAGTTAGTGAGACGGCCCCCCTGGGTGGTCTAATGGAAAAAGCTCAACAGAGCAAAAGAACACCACCTCAGCGAGGGGCCGTCCCTCAGCTTAAAGAACTGATGGTGGCCGCACACCCACAGACACCACATCCAACAGAAAGATTCATAGCCGTGAAGAAATTTGTTGCCACTCTGGCTCTTGTACCCCTGGCCTTCGGACTCGCAGCCTGCGGCTCATCATCCTCTGACGACAGCGTCCGTATCGGCGTTGTTGGTAGCGACCCGGTCGCCGACAAGCTGGTAGAGGTAGCTAAGGCTGAGGGCATCAAGATTCAGCTGGTTGAATTCTCTGACTACGCCCAGCCCAACCCCGCCCTCAACGCAGGCGACATTGACCTGAACTGGTTCCAGCACATCGCCTACCTGTCTAACTACAATGTTGAGGCTAATGACACCCTGCAGATTGTAGGCCCCACCGTCATCTACCCCATGGCTCTCTTCTCTAACAAGCACGACTCCCTGGACGCCCTGCCCCAGGGTGCAGAGATCGCCATTCCTAACGACACCGTTAACGAGGCCCGCGCCCTGCTACTGCTAGAGGCTAACGGCCTGGTCTCCTTCACCTCTGAGACTGCCAGCCCCTCTGTTGACGATGTAGACACCGCCACCTCTAAGGTCAAGGTCACCCCGGTTGATGCTACCCAGACTGTTCTCTCCCTAGAGTCTGTTGACGGTTCTGTCATCAACAATGACTTCCTTAAGGACGCCGGCCTCAACCCCAAGGATGCCCTAGCCCAGGACGACCCGGCTAACGAGTCTGCCCGTCCCTACGTCAACCTCTTTGTTGCTCAGGCTAAGGACGCTGATAACGAGACCTACAAGCGGATCGTTGAGCTCTTCCACACCTCTGATGTGCAGGCTGTAGTTCAGGAAGAAACCCAGGGTACCGCGGTTGAGGTTAACACCTCGGTTGAGGACCTGCGTTCTTCCCTGGCCGAGCAGGAAAAGCAGAAGCGCGAAAGCAAGTAGGCCATCCTGCTAGCCCCTGAGTAGACAATGATGCGGTAGCCCCACCGGCCCCTACCTCGGGTAGGCTGGTTGGGCTACCGTTTTCTGTGGCTAGTGGCCTCCGTCCGGTAGTATCGCCTCTTTAGGCTAGAGAAGAAGTAGAGAGAAGCTATGACCCAAACCCAGCAGCAGGCCCCGGGCCAGGCAACCCAGCCCATGGTGGTTCTGTCTCAGGTGCTTAAGGAATATAAGGTCGGCAAGAAGACCATTACCGCCGTAGACCAGGTTGATTTGACCATCAATAAGGGCGAGATTTTTGCCATTATCGGCTATTCGGGTGCCGGTAAGTCTACCCTGGTGCGGCTCATTAACGGCCTGGAGACCATTACTAGTGGCTCCTTGACCGTGGACGGTTTTGAGATTGCTGGCAAGCGGGAGTCTCAGCTGCGCGAGATTCGTAGCAATATTGGCATGATTTTCCAGCAGTTTAATCTCATGAGCTCCCGCACCGTGGCCGGTAATGTGGAGTTCCCCCTGATTGTTGCTGGCTGGGATAAGGCCAAGCGACAGCAGCGGGTAGCTGAGCTGCTGGACTTTGTGGGCTTGACTGACCGGGCTGGCAACTACCCTGATCAGCTGTCTGGTGGCCAGAAGCAGAGGGTTGGTATTGCCCGGGCCCTGGCTACTTCTCCTTCCCTGCTGCTGGCTGATGAGTCTACCAGCGCCCTTGACCCTGAGACGACGGCTGAGGTGCTGGCCCTGCTTAAGAAGGTTAATGCTGAGCTGGGCATTACCGTGGTGGTTATTACCCACGAGATGGATGTTGTTTCCTCTATTGCCGACCGGGTTGCGGTCATGGAAAAGGGCAAGGTGGTAGAGAGTGGCCAGGTCTATGACGTTTTCTCGGACCCTCAGACTGAGACGGCCCGCCGTTTTGTGGGCACTACTGTCAAGACCCTACCGGTGGGGCAGGAGGCCGCTGATTTGAAGGCCCGCCATCGGGGCTTCTTGGTCAATATTGAGGTGACCGAGGGTAATGATTCTTTGGGTCGGGTGCTGTCTCACCTGGGTAGCCGCAATGTTTCTTTCAATATTGTGCAGGGCGGCCTGGAGACCTTGCAGGGTCAGAGCTACGGCAACCTGACCTTGGAGTTGCTGGGCGATGTTACTAGCCTGGACGCTGTTCTTGCTGAACTTAAGACCGTCACCCGTGTACGGGAGGTACGCTAAATGTTGTCATCTGAAACCAGCCTGCTGGCTGCTGACCAGGTAGAGTGGAACACTTTCGTTCCTGAGAAGTTGCTGCCTGCTATTGGCGAGACCGTTTACATGGTGTCTGCCACCATGGTTTTTGCTGGCGCCCTGGGCTTGATTCTGGGCCTGCTGCTCTACACCACCCGGCAGGGCAATATTCTGTCTAACCGGCCGGTCAATTTTGCGCTGAACTTTCTGGTGAATGTGGTTCGGCCTATTCCTTTCATTATTCTACTGGCGGCCTTGGGGCCTTTGACTCAGCAGGTGGTGGGTACTCGCCTGGGTACTAATGCCGCGATTTTTGCCATGGTCTGTGGCGCTACTTTTGCTGTTGCCCGTATTGTTGAGCAGAACATGGTGTCGATTGATCCGGGCGTGATTGAGGCGGCCCGGGCTATGGGTGCTTCTAAGCCGCGGATTCTTTTTACGGTCATGATTCCTGAGGCCCTGGGCCCGCTGATCCTGGGTTACACCTTCTTGGTGATTGGTGTGGTCGATATGTCGGCTATGGCTGGTTACATTGGTGGCGGTGGCTTGGGCCGCCTGGCCCTGGTGGACGGCTACCAGCGTTTCAATGAGACCATTACCTGGAGCGTCGTTGCGGTCATTATTGTTCTGGTTCAGCTGATTCAGCTGGCTGGTAGCTCTCTGGCTCGCAGGGTTATGCGCCGTTAGCTTCCTTTCTTCTCTCACCTATCTACCCCCGTTTTTGTGCAAATACCCCAGGCAAAAACGGGGGTATTTGTATGAAAAAAGGGGGGGGTCGGCCCCTATTTTTTGCCCTGAATCCAAGAGGAGTCGTAGAAGTCTTGGGGGTCG
>DKXC01000116.1:24385-36850 GCA_002492045.1 Micrococcaceae bacterium UBA7136 | reverse complement strand
CTTGGGGGTCGCCGGGGCGGGCCTTGTCGAGTTCTTTCTGGTAGAGCTGCTGGGCGAAGTCGGTGGGACGCATGAGCCGGTCGTCAGCTTCGTCCTCGGCTTCGCCGCCGCCCAGGTGGGAGAGAGCAAAAATACCGTAGAGCAGGGCGGCAAAGACCAGGAAGAAGAAGGCTAGCTCGGCCACCATCATGGCGTAGTTGCGTTGCAGGTTGGGGTCTAGGTGGCTGGTCAGGGCTGGTACCAGCAGGAAGGAGGCCACGGCCAGGGCGAGAGCTAGCAGGGTCAGGCTGTGGGGTAGCCAGTACCAGCGGTTTCGGGTCTTAGGGCGCGGAGACACCTGCGGGTGCTGGGCTGGCACTGGGGCCTGGCTGTTTACGGGGGCGGGCTGGGCTTCTGGGGGCAGGTAGGCCCGGTAGTAGGCTAGCTCGTCGGCTGACAGGTCTTCGAGTCTGCGCCCGTAGCGGGAGGGCGTCTGGTCTTTCTGCTGGTCGCTCACTGCTCGTCCTTGAGGTGGGGGAGGGGCTGGTTACTGGCCTAGCCAGCGGTCTACCTGGGCTAGGAAGGCTGGGTCTGTGAAGGAGCTTGTCCAGCCGATGCCGGCCTCTTCGAGGGGGCCTGGGGTCTGGTCGGGCCGGTAGATCAGGCAACGGGTTCCGGCTTGGATGGCTGCTTGCATGCCGGTGATGGAGTCTTCAAAGGTGAGGGCTTGGTCAGGTGTATAGCCTAGGCGGCGGACGGCTTCGAGGTAGATGTCAGGGGCGGGTTTGCCTGCGGGGACGTCGTGGAAGGAGACCCAGGTTTCTAGATGTTGGTCGAAGCCGAAGCTGGTGAGTTTTTTGGTTAGTAGGTCGCGTCCTGAGTTGGAGGCGACGGCTACCGGGATTTTGCTTGAGAGTAGTTTGACCAGTTCTAGGGCTCCGTCGATGGCTTGGACGCCCTGGTCGATAATCTCGAATTCGGTGGAGGTAACCTGCTGGTAGACGCTGTCGCGGAAGGCGCTGGGGCCGCCGGGGTGGCTGGCTTTGAGGGGGCTGAGGTTGGCGATGCGGTCGGCTAGGTCGCCTGCGGAGACACCCACCAGGGAGGCTTCGAGCTGGGGTGTGAGTTCAAGCTGGTAGTGCTTGAACATTTGGGCCTGTACCTGCCCCCAGAGTTTTTCGGAGTCGAGTAGGACGCCGTCGCAGTCGAAGACTGCACAGGCGGGGGCCCAGTCGCTGGGCTGGTGGAGTGTGAACATGCCTCTATCTTCTCATGTTCGGGGTGCTCTAGCGGTTTTATAGTGGTCGGTACTGAAGCCAGCACATATCAGACAAAATATGCGTGTTCATCTGAGTATCGACTCCTTCCAACGTTCGATCGAAATAGATAACTGGAAGAGCCAAACCACCCTCAAAGAACTAGTCCAAGCAGCAGGTGGGCCCAACCTGCGCGACGACGAAACACTCTACCTCGACACCCAGGCCAGCCCCGTCACAGAAGCACTCGACAAGCTGCCCCTGCTCGAAGGAACCCGCATATCCCGCCTGCCCAGTGAAGAAGCAGAAAAGCTAACAGGCTGGACCGTCAGCCTCAGCGGCGGAACCCAAAGCGGAACCATCAAAGCCCTCACCCGCACCCGCCCCATGGTCTTTGGACGCTCCCACCAGGCAGATCTCACCCTGCCCACCGAAAGCGCCTCCTGGGAACACTTCACCGCAAGCCTGACCGAAGACGGGGTAGCCATCAAAGATAGCGGCTCCACCAACGGAACCTTCCTTAAAGGCGAAAAACTTCCCGCCCAGCAAACCGTCACCATCACAGAGGCCAGCGAAATTCAGGCTGGGGGAGTGACCCTCCTCTTCCAACCCAACCTCCAAGAACAGGAAACCCCGGCCCCCAAACCTGGAAGCCTCAAAAACCTCACCCCCGCAAGAACCGCCCCCTTCAACCGTCCGCCCCGGCCAGCCCTACCCGACCTGGCCCAAGAAATCCTGACCCCCCACCGCCAAAGCGTCACCGAAAACTCCCGCTTCAACCTGGCCATGGTAGCGGCCCCCATCCTCATGGCCCTAGCCCTGGTAGCCATCATGGGCAACTTCAAATTTGCCCTCTTTGCCCTGCTCACGCCCCTCGTCATGATCGGCACCTGGTTTGAAGGCAAACACCGCTACAAGAAAGAACTAGCAGCAGAAGAAGAACGCTTCAGCACAGCCGTCAAAAAATTCACCCAAGACCTAGAAGAAGCAGCCCAAGCTGAACGAACCCGCCGCCAAGAACTTATCTCCGACAACGCCACCATCCTGCGACGCAGCGCCCTGCCCACCACCCAACTCTGGCAGCGCCGCCATGACTCCGCAGATTTCCTCCTAACCCGCCTCGGCGTCGGAAACAAAGACTGGAAACCCCAACTTAAACTCTCATCAGGAGCCAAAAGCGAGCTAGAAGACGAAATCAAAGAAATCTACCACTCCTTTGAGCTCAAAGGCACACCCCTCATGGCAAACCTCAACGGGGGAGGCGTAGTTGGCATCGTCGGCAACCGCGAAGGTGCCCTGGCCCTAGCCCGAAGCCTAGTCATCCAGCTGGCAACCCAGGTTGGCCCAGCAGACCTCACCATGGGAATCTTCTGCGACCAAGGCAAAGAAGAAGACTGGGGCTGGGCCTCCTGGCTACCCCACACCCGCCAAGCAGGCAGCCAGAGCGGCGGACGCTGGATGGCTAGCGGCCGGAAACAAAGCACCGGAATGCTCAAAAACATTCAGCAAAATATTGACGAATTTATCACCCCTGCCCTAATCCTCGTCCTCGACTCTGAAACACTCACAGAAGGCCGAGAAGCCCCCGCCCGCGACCTGCTCGGACACGGCCGAAACACCCCCAAAAAGACCCTAGGACTAGGCACACAAAAAGCAGACCACACCGTCTCAGGCATCGTCATTGCAGACTCCGAACAGCAGCTACCGGCATCCTGCACCAGCATCGTCCGAGTACGAGAAGACGCCGAAGCAGACATCTTTGAACCCGACAACCGGACCCTCATCCAAGACATGGTCCTAGCCGGTCTCAGCCTCAGCCAGGCTCAGGCAGCCGCAAGGCGGCTAGCCCACTTTGAAGACCCAGAACTGCTCATCCCCGGCGCCTCCCTACCCAGTCTGGTCAGGGCCCCCGAACTCCTGGGCCTATCACCGGCCAGCCCCAACAAAATTCAAAAACTCTGGCAAGAAAAAACCGGCATCTCAGCCCCCATCGGCATCGGCGACAGGGGAGAAGTCATCCTCGACCTGGTCAAGGACGGCCCCCACGGCCTAGTTGGCGGAACCACCGGATCCGGTAAGAGCGAATTCCTCCGAACCTTCGTAGCAGGTCTCGCCGCACGCAACTCACCCCAAGAACTGAACTTTATCCTCATCGACTTCAAGGGCGGAGCCGCCTTCAAAGCCTGCGAACGCCTGCCACACACCATCGGCACCATCAGCAACCTCGATGAACAACTAGCAGACCGGGCCCTACGCGCCCTCGACGCCGAAATGGAACGCCGCCAGCTACTCTTCGCCCAAGCCGGCGACGGTGTAGACAACATCAAAGACTACATGGCGACCAACCCCTCAGAACCCATGCCCCGGATCCTCCTGGTCATCGACGAGTTCGCCATGCTAGCTAAAGACTTCCCAGACGTCCTCCAATCCCTCGTCAACGTTGCGGCAGTAGGACGTACCCTAGGCGTCCACATGATTCTGGCAACCCAGCGCCCAGCCGGTGTAGTGAACGACGACATTCTGGCCAACACCAACCTCAGGGTAGCTTTGCGGGTACAAAGCAAAGAAGACTCCTCTAACGTTATTGGAGTTCCCGACGCCTCAGCCATTGAGTGCAGCCAAATGGGCCGCGCCTACATCAAACTAGGTCAAGAAGACATCAGCCCCGTACAAACCGCCCTGGTCACCGGGCAAACACCCCTCGAAGGAGCCAGCCAGCTAGAAATCCGAGAAACCAGTATCTTCGGCCTACCCCTCAAACCCCTGGTAGAAAAGCCTAAAACCATCTCGGACGACAACGACCTAGACCTCCTCATCGACGCTATCTGCCAAGCCAACACCAACCTCGGCTACCCAGAACCCCGACAGGTCTGGCCAGAAGCCCTCGACACGCGAGTAGCACTAGAAGGCTTCTCGGCCCCCATCATCACCGCCCTGGGCAAGACCCAGCAGGCTGTCGGCTCCTTCACGGGCACAGAGCTATCCATTGCCCTAGCCGACCAGCCAGACCAACAGCGGCAAATACCCGCAGTCTGGAACCTGGCCAAGGGGAACCTCCTGCTAGCCGGTATACCTGGCAGCGGAACCACCACAACCCTGGCCTCACTAGCCCTCACCGTTGCCAGCCAAAGCTCACCCGCTGAGCTTGACCTGCTCGTACTTGACCTAGGCAAGGGAGAACTAGCAGACCTAGCTGCCCTACCTCACACCCTGGCCTACGTCGGGCAGGGGCAAGGCAGCAAAGAAAAACGGGTTCGCTTCATCCGTTTCCTGCAGGAAGAAATAGAAAAACGCCGAGCAGACGCAAACGGTAAAAAGCCCATGCTGATTCTGATCGACGGCCTAGCTAGCCTGCGAGAAGAATACGACGACTACGACGGGCAGGCACTGCTCAACACTCTCTACCGTGCCTACGCCGAAGGCCCCGCCCTGGGCCTGCACTTTGCGGTAGCAACCCGAAGCAGTAACAGAATCCCTCAAGCCATCGATGAGGTCACAACCCAAAAATGGCTCTTTAGACTCTCAGACATCCATGACTATTCGACTCAAGGAGTACGAGGAAAAGACGTCCCCGCGCCCCTGCCCGGACGCTGCGTTAACAGTGAAACCCTGCTCCAAATGCACATCGCCACACCCGATATCTCACTAGCTGAAGCAGCCGCTAAAATACAGGGCCTCTGGCCTGCCACCCAGCCTAAAACCGAGGTCATCGGCCAGCTACCTGCAGCCATCAGCGTCCAAGAGCTAGGAGCCAAGGCAGATCTGACACAGGAACCCTGGCGCATCCCGGTAGGTCTAGGAGAACAGAACCTCAGCCCAGTATTCCTCGAAGTCTACGAAGGCGAACACATCCTGGTTGCCGGGTCTATTCGTTCAGGCAAATCCACCATGCTGCTTGCCTTCAAAGAACTGCTAGAAGAAGCCCAGGTCGTAGCAGGCCAAGAAGCCCCTGAAATATGGGCCATCTGCTCCCGTCGCTCGCCGTTGGCATCAGCAGGCATCAACCACCTGGCAGTAGGTGAAACCGAAATTCCCGCCCTGCTAGCCCAGCTACGTCTCATCACCAAGCCCACTATCCTGCTAATCGATGACGCTGAAACTTTCGCTGACTCAGACCGGTCTATCGGAAACCTGGTAGATAACCCGCCAGCTGGGCTCTGCATTATTGCCGCCGGGCGAGCCGAAGAACTACGTTCCCTCTACAACCACTGGACCAAGAACCTGCGCAAGGCAAAATGCGGTATCTTGCTACAACCCAACGTTGACATGGACGGAGACCTGCTCGGGGCAAAAATCCCTCGCAAGGCACCGGTAGAGCTCACCCAAGGACGCGGCTACGCTGTATCAAACGGACTAGCCCAGCTAGTCCAAGCCGTCCACCCTTCAGGCGCTCTCTAAAACCCAGGCAAAACCAATAATATCCACACAGTCCAATAAACTTTTGGAATAATAGACCCCATGCCCAGCGTACTGATTCGACACGGCCAGACCGACTGGAACCTGGTCCACAAGCTCCAAGGCTCCAGCGACATCCCCCTCAACGACACCGGCCGGGAACAAGCCGCCCAGGCCGCCGACAACCTGCGAACCTACGCCCAAGACCAGGCCATCAGCTGGGACGGCGTCATCACCTCCCCCCTCAGCCGGGCTCTAGAAACCGGCCAAATCATCGCCCAAGCCCTGGGCCTGCCCCTCCTCGGCTCCTACCCGGGCCTGGCCGAACGCTCCTTCAAGAACCTAGAAGGCGTCAGCAACAACCCCCAGCTCTGGGAAAGCATCGAACAGGAAACTGCCGACATTGAGCCCCTGGGCGACTTCCTAGCCCGGGTAGAAGAAGCCCTGGACCAGGTAGAAGCCGACCACCCCGGCCGCAACCTCATTATCGTGGCCCACGGCATGCTAATCTCGCGCCTGCTGACCGCCCGCACCGGCCAGCCCGTCCCCATCCCCCTCAACGCCAGCGTCAGCCCCCTGGCCCCGGCCCGCCGGGCCAGCTCCATCCTGCTGATTCGCCACGGCCAAACCGACTGGAACAAGCAGGGCCTCATGCAGGGTTCCAGCGACATTCCCCTCAACGAGACCGGCCGCACCCAGGCCCGCGAAACCGCCGCCTCCCTCAAAGCTCAGGAACTGGCCTTTGATGTGCTTGTCTCCTCGCCCCTGAGCCGGGCCTACGAAACCGCCCAGATTATCGGCCAAACCTTCGGGCTTGAGGTGGCCGCCACCTACCCCGGCCTGATTGAGCGCGGCTACGGGGAGGCCGAGGGCCTAGACATCTCCCAGGAGGCCCGCCTGGCACCGGACGCCTTCTATGAGGGAGTCGAATCAGAGCGGTCAGTCTACCGGCGTGGTATTGAAACCCTCCGCCAAATTGCCCGGGATTTCCCCGGCCAGCGGGTCATGGTGGTCTCCCACGGCTCCCTGATCCGCCGGGCCCTCTCAGCCACCCACGGCAGAGAACTTGGAACTATCGGCAACGCCCAGCCCTTTGAGGTAGATATGGCCGGGCTAGCCGGATGGCGGGAAGAAACCGAACCCCTCTTGAAAGGTAAACCCTAGTGGCCGTTAGCTTCTGGCGGGCCCTAGGCTGGGCGCTGACCCTAATCTACCTACTGCTGGTAGCCTTCATGGTCTTCTGGCCCAGCCATATTGACGCCGGAGACAGCGGCGATAGTCTGCGGGCCTGGCTAGAATCTGGCCACGCCCAGGGCTGGCTACCGGCCTGGTTTGGTTACAGCCAGCTGGAATGGGTCTCTAACGTCATCATGTTCGGCCCCGGCGGCTTCCTCTTCACCCTCTTGCTACAACCGGCCCGGCCCTGGCTGGTGCCCCTGGGGGGCCTGGCTGCTACCTGCCTGATTGAGAGCATCCAGTTCTTTATGCCTGGCCGAACCTCCTCGCCCCTGGACATCCTGGCCAACGCCCTGGGGTGTGTTATCGGTTGGGTTTTAGCCCTGGGGCTCCTTAAAATAGTGGGAAAACACAAGGAAAAAGCCGAAATTTAGGGTCGGCTATCCTTGTTTTGCATTGACTTGCCCACAAAAACCCACATAAAATCAACTAAGCATAGGGTTTTAAGGCCCAGAATCAAGTTTTAAAAGGTGGTTACATGTTCGCTGAAGAACGACGTGCCGAGATAGCCAAACTCGTGGCATCAGCACGCCGTGTCAACGGAGCAGACCTGGCCCGCCGCTACGAAGTCACCATGGAAACCGTCCGGCGTGACCTCGCAGCCCTCGAGGCCGACGGAAAGCTGCGCCGTGTACACGGTGGTGCCGTCACCGTAGAGCAGTCCACCTCGGTGGAATCCTCCATTGCCCTACGCCAAAATATGAACACCCCCGAAAAGCAAAAAATTGCCTACCGGGCCTACGAACTGCTGCGCGACTCCGACGCCGGGGCCGTGGTGCTAGACGCCGGCACCACCACCGAAATCCTAGCCGAACGCATGGCCAGCAGCGACTTCTCCCTCAAATCAGGGGCTGACCGCCTGGTCATCACCCACGCCCTACACATCGCCGTCAAACTAGCAGAAGCAGACGGCATCGTCCTGGACATGGTCGGCGGCCAGCTGCGCAAAATGACCTGGGCCGCTGTTGGTACCCGGGCCGCCGCCCACTTCGAGACCATCCGCCCCGACATCGCCTTCATCGGCGTCAACGGGCTAGACGCCAGCTTCGGTCTCTCCACCCCCGGCCTCAATGAGGCCATCGTCAAGACCGCCATCGTCAAATCAGCCCGCCGGGTTGTTCTGCTCTGCGACTCAGCCAAGTTCGGCCAAGAATCCCTGGTGCGTTTTGCCGGCCTAGACGACATCGACACCCTAATCACCGATAAGGCCCCCGAAGGCGAACTCGCCCAGGCCCTAGACGAATCGAATGTTGAGGTACTCATCGCATGATTGTGACTCTCACCGCCAACCCCAGCATGGACCGTACCCTCGAACTGGACCAGCAGGTCAAGCGCGGGGCCGTCCAGCGGGCCGTCGCCGCCGTCTCAGACCCCGGCGGCAAGGGCGTCAACATCTCCCGGGCCCTAGAGGTCTCAGGCTTTGAAACCGTAGCCGTCCTGCCCGGCGACCCCGAAGACCCGGTCCTGGCCTCCCTGACCGAAGCCCAGGTGCCCTACGTCAACATGCCCATCGGCAGCCCCATCCGCTCCAACATCACCCTGGTAGAACCGGACGGCACCACCACCAAAATCAACGCCCCCGGCGAACCCCTCAACGACCTGGCCCAGCAGCAGCTGACCCGGCTCATGATTAAGGAAACCATCGACGCCTCCTGGCTGGTGCTGGCCGGTTCCCTGCCCGCCGGTGTACCCAGCGACTACTACGCCGTCGTCGGCCGGGCCATCCGCGAATCCCTGGGTGACAAGGCCCCCCGGGTAGCTGTTGATACCTCCGGCGCTGCCCTGCGGGATGCCCTGGTGGGCCTGGACGGCATGCCCAACCTGATCAAGCCCAACTCTGAGGAACTAGCCGAACTGGTCGGCAAGCTAGAACTGGCCGAAGAACTAGAAGCCAGCCCCGAACTGACCGCCCGCACCGCCAAGGAACTAGTAGATCGCGGTGTTGAGATGGTCCTGGCAACCCTGGGTGGAAACGGGGCCGTTTTGGTCACTGCTGACGGCGCCTGGCACGCCGTCCACGCCCCGGTTAAGGTTCGTTCCACCGTGGGCGCCGGCGACTGCTCCCTAGCTGGTTTCCTGATTGCCCACGAGCAGGGCAAGAGCCCCCAGGACTGCCTGGTTCAGGCCGTAGCCCACGGCTCAGCCGCCGCAGCCCTGCCCGGCACCCAGGTGCCCACCCTAGAATCCACCACCCCTGAGGCTGTCACCCTGCGGGAACTGGCCCTCTAGGCCCTCAAACTTCTAAGTAAGAAAACACAATCCGAGGAGGAGCACATGTCTGCTCTCATCAGCCCGGAACTCATCATCCTGGACGAGAACCTGGGCGACTCTCGCTTTGACGTCATTAAGCGTCTGGCGGAGGCTGTCGTTGGCGCAGGACGCGCAAGCGACCTAGATACCCTCTACGCTGCGGCTAAGGCCCGTGAGGAAAAGACCGACACCGGCATCCCCGGCGGTATCGCTATTCCCCACTGCCGTTCCGAGGCCGTCGCCGAACCCACCCTGGCCATGGCCCGGCCCAACCCGGCCGTCGACTTCGGGGCCAAGGACGGGGCAGCCGACCTCATCTTCTTCATCGCAGCACCCGCTGACGGGGATGAAGCCCACCTGAAGATCCTCTCTCAGATGGCCCGCTCCCTTATGAAGAAGTCCTTCACCGCCGCCCTGCGGGAAGCCAAGACCGCTGAGGAAGTTGTGGCCCTGGTAGAAGAAGCCCTGGGCCTGCGTCCCAAGGCAGAGGAAGCCCCCGCCAGCGAGCAGGCAGCCCCCGCCGCTGAAGGCCAGCGCCGCAAGAAGATTGTGGCTGTCACCAACTGCCCCACCGGCATCGCCCACACCTACATGGCTGCCGACGGCCTCAAGTATGCTGCCGAAGAACTGGGCTACGACTTCAAGGTAGAGCCCCAGGGCTCCTCCGGCGGCGACAAGCTGACCCAGGCCGAAATTGACGAGGCTGATGCTGTGGTCTTTGCCGTGGCCCTGCCCGTGCGCGGCCGTGAACGCTTCGCCGGTAAGCCCTATGTGGAGTCTCCGGTCAAGCGCGGTATCGACGAACCGGCTGCCATGATCCAAGAAGCCCTGGCCGAGGCTGAAAAGCCTAATGGCAAGCGGGTGACTGCCAGTGCAGCCGACTCTGCCGAGACGGCAGACGAGGGTGGCTCCTGGGGTCAGCGCATCTACAAGGCCCTCATGACCGGTGTCTCCTACATGATTCCCTTCGTGGCCGCAGGCGGTATTATCCTGGCCATCGGTTTCATGCTAGAAGCCATCACCATGCCCAACCTGGGTGACGTCAACACCACCGAGATCCTGGCTAATGCTTCTCTGACCGACCTTAACGGCACCCCCCTCTCCCTCTACCTGGGTGCGGCCCTGCACACTATTGGTGCCTTCGGCCTGGGGGCCATGGTGCCCATTCTGGCAGCCTACATCGCCTACGGCCTGGCCCAGCGCCCCGGCATCGCCCCCGGTTTCATCGCCGGTTCTGTGGCTGTCCTGGTCGGTGGCGGCTTCATCGGCGGTATTGTTGCCGGTATCCTGGCCGGTCTCTGCGCCTACTGGCTCTCCCTGCTCAAGCTGCCCCGCTGGCTGGCCTCCATGATGCCGGTTGTGGTCACCCCTCTGATCGCTACCCTCTTTGCCGGTGGCCTGATCTTCTTCGTCCTGGGTGCCCCCCTGGCCTGGATCACTAGCTCCCTAGAAGCCTGGTTGGGCTCCATGAGCGGTACCTCAGCCCTGGTTCTGGGCTTGATTCTGGGTGCCATGATGGGCTTCGACCTGGGTGGCCCGGTTAATAAGGCCGCCTACCTCTTTGCTACCGCTGGCCTCTCTGCCGGTACTGCCGCCTCCCAGCAGGTCATGGCTGCCGTCATCATTGCCGGTATGGTTCCGCCCCTGGCCATGGCCCTGGCTACCACCATCCGCCCCCAGCTCTTCACCGAGCCCGAGCGCGAAAACGGCAAGGCCGCCTGGCTACTGGGTGCCTCCTTCATCTCTGAGGGTGCTATTCCCTTCGCTACCGCCGACCCCTTCCGTGTCATCCCCGCCTCTATGGCCGGTGCCGCTGTGGCTGGTGCAATCTCTATGGGCGCTGGGGTTGCCTCCCCGGCACCTCACGGTGGTGTCTGGATTATCGCCCTGGTGCAGAACCCCCTCATGTTCTTGGTAGCGACTCTGGCAGGTACCCTAGTGGGTGCAGTTCTTTACATCCTGCTTAAGTCCCTGGCCTCCCGCAAGGCTGAGGCAGCTGCTTAAACTATCCCCCTAATCGCAAGGAAAACATTATGACTACCTACACTGGTGTTGGCGTCTACGCCGGCCGCGTCATTGGCAAGGTCCTGCAGATGCCCGAGCCCATTAAGGCTCCCTCTTCTTCCCTGAAGCTGGCTGAGGGGGAGACCCCTGAGCAGGCTGCTGAGCGGATCAAGGCCGCTGCTGAAGCCGTCAAGCAGGGCCTGCTGGAGCGGGCCGAGCACGCTAGCCGCGACGGCAAGGCCGTGCTCAAGTCCACCTCCCAGATGGCAACCGACCGGGCCCTGCTCAAGAGCGCCATCAAGATCGTTGAAAAGCAGGGCAAGGCCCCCGAACTGGCTGTTTGGGAAGCCGCCTCTGCCTTCGCCGACCAGATGGCTGCCCTGGGTGGCTACATGGCCGAGCGCGTCACTGACATCCACGACGTCCGCGCCCGTATCGTGGCTGAGCTAACCGGTCAGCAGGCCCCCGGCATCCCGGTCTCTAACGAGCCCTTCATCCTGGCTGCTATTGACCTGGCCCCGGCTGACACCGCCACCCTGGACCCCAAGCAGGTTATCGCCCTGATCACCTCTGACGGTGGCCCCCAGGCCCACACCGCTATCCTGGCCCGCGGCCTGGGTCTGCCCGCCATCGTGGCAGCTAAGGGCGTCACCGAGATTGCTAACGGCACCGAGGTCTACATTGACTCCAACGAGGGCCTGGTAGAAACCGAGGTCACCGAGGCCCACCGTGACCTGGCCGAAAAGTACGCCAACCGCAAGGAACTACCCGACTTTGACGGTGTTGGTGTCATGGCTGATGGCACCCGTGTTCCCCTCTACGCTAACGTCGGTGACGGCAAGAGCGCCGAGAAGGCCGCCGGTCTTAAGGCTGAGGGCGTGGGCCTGCTACGCACCGAGTTCGGCTTCCTGGGCCACGACACTGAGCCTTCTGTTGAGACTCAGACCGCCAGCTACAAGGCTGTCTTTGACGCCTTCCCCGGCCAGCACATCGTGGTCCGCACCCTGGACGCCGGCGCCGACAAGCCCTTGCCCTTCCTCAACGTCAAGGAAGAAGAAAACCCGGCCCTGGGTGTTCGCGGCTTCCGCACCGACTGGACCGTGCCCGGCGTGCTGACCCGCCAGCTGGAGGCCATCAAGGCTGCCTCTGACCAGACTGAGGCCGACATCTGGGTCATGGCCCCCATGATCTCAACCACCAGTGAAGCCCGCAGCTTCAAGAAGATGCTGGACGAGGTTGGCCTCAAGACCCAGGGCGTCATGGTTGAAACCCCGGCCGCAGCCGTTAACGCTGAGGCTATCCTGGGCGAGGTAGACTTCGTCTCCATCGGCACCAACGACCTGAC
>DKXC01000116.1:8894-24081 GCA_002492045.1 Micrococcaceae bacterium UBA7136 | reverse complement strand
ACCTGACCCAGTACACCATGGCCGCCGACCGCCTCCTGGGCGATCTGGCCCACCTCAACAACCCCTGGCAGCCTGCTGTTCTCAAGATGATCAAGCTGACTGTTGAGGGTGCCCAGCGGGCCAGCGCCGCCGCCGGTAAGAAGAAGTACGTTTCTGTCTGTGGTGAGGCTGCCGCCGACCCGGCCCTGGCTGTTGTGCTGGTGGGTCTGGGCGTTGACACTCTCTCTATGAACGCCGGTGCTATGGCTGCTGTTTCTGCCGTCCTCAAGTCGGTCACCCCCGAGAAGGCCCAGCAGATCGCCAACCTGGCTCTGTCTGAGATTTCTTCTGCCGAGGCTAAGGCCGCCGCCCGGGCCGAGCTGCCCATCCTAGACGAGCTGGGTCTCTAGCCTCTTACCAGGCAAATCACACCTTAAAAGCAGGGGGAGGCTACGCAAAAGGTCTTCCCCTGCTCTAAACTCAGTAGTGGAGACAAAATATCCACTACTTCTTCACAAAGGAGAACACCATGGCAGAACGTATTGCCACCATTGCAAGCCGTGTTGGCCTGCACGCCCGCCCCGCCGCTATCTTCGCTGAGGCCGCTGGCGACCTGCCTGTTGAGGTCACCATTGCCGCTGAGGGCGAGCCCGCAGACGAGGCTATGGACGCAGCTTCCATCCTCTCTCTCATGTCCCTGGGCGCTAAGCACGGCGACAAGGTTGTTCTGCGTGCCGAGGGTGAGGGCGCTGAAGAGGCCCTGGATACCCTGGTTGCTATCCTGGAGACCGACCACGACGCCGAGTAATCTCGGTCGGCTTGGCGTCGCGGTCGGTTGAGGAGTTTGCTCCGCTCACCGCACCTATTCGCCAGCTCTTGCTTCACCGCTCGCGGTGAACCGCTGGCTCATCACGACGCCGAGTAACCTCGGTTCGGGTGTCTAGCAACCCAGTTTTATCTGAGAGGGAGCCTGTCACTATCACAGTGGCAGGCTCCTTTTCTCATAATCCTTGAAAGGGGCTTCTTGCGGTCGGTAAGCTGACCTTATGGGAACACCCGCAGAACTCAAAGAACTTCACTTAACCTCCTTCAAAGGTTTTAAAGACCAGGTTCTCCCGCTAGGAGATGCGACCCTTCTGATTGGGCGCAACAGCACAGGCAAATCCAATGCTCTGGATGCTCTAGAGGCCCTGAGCCGCCTAGCTAGTGGCGAATCTATTAGTGATGCTTTGGATGGGCGTCGCAGGGAAGGCGGGGCAATTCGTGGAGGCAGTCTTGGTCTTGTCCCGCACGGAGAAGAAGCCTTTACCCTAGGCTGCCTGGTAGAGATGGACGGGTACGACCATCGCTATAGCCTGACTATTGGGGTCAGCAATGAAGGGGACCCTCAAATACTTGAAGAGCACTTGGAAGGGCCTGCCCTGCCTGCCAGCGGACGAGATTGGGAGAGAAACAGGGTCTTGTTCTCAGGTCGCGCTGACCAGGGAAAGAGGACAGGTAGCCTTGAGGTCTATTACCACAACGGTAAACAAGGCTATAACCCCAAAACACTTTTTGCGGATAACCGGCTGGTTTTGAAGCAGTTCATTGACCGCTTTCAGTACAGCGATGAGCTGGGAACACGATCTGCTGTAGAGGGAGCAGCCGCTGTTCTTGAGGCCCTCCGATCTATCTTTCATCTGGACCCGGTTCCTTACCTGATGAGGGATTACGTTCGGGAACGTCCCAGTTCAATGGAACGGACAGGCGAGAACATCTCTGCTGTTCTGCTAGACATCAGCAAGCGGGACCCCGAAACCTTCGGCAAAATCCAGGGCCTTATCAGTGAAGTAGTGGACGAAAAGGTCACAGGTCTTGACTTCATTAAGACTGAGCTGGGCGAGATTATGCTGGCCCTTAAAGAGGCAAACTTCCGCACCCCTGCCCGGGAAATGAGCGACGGCCTCCTACGTTTTCTGGCTATAGCAGCCACCCTATTACCTGCTAGCCAGCACCTCGATATTGAAGCTGGCAGGATCAAGAAACTTTCGTCTCCCGATGAGTTGGTCCAGGGGGGAGTACTGGCAGTTATTGAAGAACTAGAGAACGGGGTTCACCCCTCCCAAGCGTCCCGCCTACTTCAAATAGTTGAAGAGAGTGGTAAGCGCCCGGGATTTAAGGTCCTGGCGACTACCCACAGCCCGGCTCTTTTAGATGCAGCAGAAGGACGATTCAATGAGAGCATTGTGGTCTGTTACCGGGAGCCGCTAACTGGTGCCTCGCTCCTCAAGCCCCTGGTGGACTTCCCTGACTTTGAGCAGGTTCTGGCTGGCCAGAGCTTAGGTCGTGCTGTAGCAGCAGACAAGTTTAGGGACGATGCAGAGGACAGCCCTGATTACAGGGCTCTGAACGAGCTCCTGGGAATCTGACATGAACCAGGCTATCTTTATCGATACTTCTATTCTCTGCAACCTGCTTGATATTCCAGGCAAGGCCCAGGATCGTCAGCAGGTCGTCAGTCGTTTTAAAACCTTGCAAGAGAAGAAAAACTGTCATTTTATTCTTCCTATCACCGCAGTGATTGAGACCGGAAACCATATTGCTCAACTGTCTGACGGACGGCAGAGGCGGGCCTTAGCCGAAAAGTTCCAAACCTGGCTAGAACTCTCTGCTCGCTCACAGCCACCCTATGTCCTGCACAATTTCGAGTGGAATAAAGGGTTCATTGAGAAGTTTTTGCAGGGAGCCGGGAGCGGAACAACTTACGTAGACCATGCCCAGAGTGGGGTAGGGGCCGGCGACGTCTGGATCCTGACCGAAATTGACAGCTACCGGGCGCGCATTGGGAAACAAGCAGATATTAGGCTCTGGACTTTAGATAAGGGTTTGGGTTCGCACTGCCCAGCACCTGACTTCTAGATTTACAAGGTAAAAATCCACCTCTCCCTATCTGGAATCTTTCGGCCTAGCTCACGCCCTGGCGGGGTGCAGGAAGAAGCAATGACCGATAGACTGGACAGAAGCAATCTGCCCGCGCACCGTAGAGAGAAATAGAGGGAGCTTCGTGCGAGAATTTACCGCCCGCTTCGCCACCGACACCGAAATCGCCAACTGGGACCAGCACGTCATCGCCAGCCCCGGCGGCGGTAATATGCTTCAGTCGGCATCCTTTGCCTCCGTCAAGGCCAAGCACGGTTGGGAACCCCTCTACCTGGTCTACGAAGGCAGCACCATCCTAGAAGGCCAGCCCGCCCCCTTCAGCAGCTACAACCTGGTTCTGCAGAAGAAGGTCCCGGCCCTAGGCAAAATCTGGTACATGATCAAGGGCCCCGGGGTAAACAGCGTCGAAGAAATCCCCGCCATCCTAGAGGCTAACCAGAAGTTCATTAAGCAGGAAAAGCTGGGTGTCTTTGCCGTCAAGATTGAGCCGGACATCCTGGCTGATGAGACCACCAACGCCTTCCTGGCCAAGAGCGGCCTGGTCAAGACCTTCAACATTCAGCCCAACGACTCCACCGCCGTCCTCGATACCGACAAGAGCGAGGAGGAGGTCCTCAAGTCTCTCTCTTCCCGCGGACGCAACGCTGTGCGCCGGTCTGCCCGTGAAGGCTGCCAGGTGGAGCGGGTGCCCCTGACCGAAGAAAACATGCGCAAGATGTACGCCCTCATGGACACCGTCGGTCAGGGCACCGCCGACGTTACCCTGCGCTCCTACGACTACTACCGCGACTTCTGGACCACCTTTGAGCAGGCCGGTCAGGGCCGCCTCTACTTCACCTACGAGGACGGCGAACCCTCCGTCGGCGCCTACGTCATTGCCTACGGCGACAAGGGCACCTACAAGGACGGTGGCTCTAAGCCCCGCCGCAAGCAGTACGGTGACTCCCACCAGGTTCAGTGGACGGCCCTAACCGACCTCATGAAGGAATACGGTATCAAGAGCTACGACTTCTGCGGCACCCCGCCCAAGAGCGAGCTTAAGAACAAGGAGCATAACTACTACGGTCTGGGCCTCTTCAAGACTTCCTTCACCAAGGAAGTCATCGACTATGTGGGCGTCTGGGATCAGGTCATCTCACCGGCTAAGTACCGGGCCTGGACCAGCAGCGTCGAGAAGGTCATGCGTCAGCTCTGGGTGCGCAAGACCGGCCAGCCCTTCTACTAAAAACCTGCCGGGGTCTAGCCTGAGGGCTAGGCCCCGCTTCCTTCCCCGCCACCAGGACAGACCCCTAAGGAGAGCACGGTGACCGAGCAGACTAGTCGGCTTGCCCCAGAGGTCTACCCTTCTGCCTTTGACCTGTCTTCACCTGCCCTCCCACCCCAGCAGGAGAGCCCCTTCGGGTCTACCGCCCTGCTACCGCGGGTAGAAACTGCCCCGGCCGATACCCAACCCCAGCTCGACTTTGAGGAGCCTGTCCCCGGACGCCTGGAGCAGGATCAGGTACTTTCCTTCCCGGCCCAGGGCTTCCCCGGGGCCCTGCCCATTGTCTCTTTGGACGAGGTGCGGGACCCTAAACTACGCCAGGCCCTGCGTGCTGGCGGAGGGGCAGAAGAGGCCCTTTCTGCCCGGTCACCTCTGCCGGAGACAAAACCTCAGGCTCAGCAGAGCCCAAGCCCGCAGACCAAGGCCCAGTCGGTCACTAGCCCCTCCGGCACCCTGCAACAGGCCTCCTACCCCTCCACCTCGGGCCCGGCTACCGCCCAGGCAACCCCCAAACGAGCCTCTAGGGTAAGGTCCTCCCTCAAATCCTGGGTCAGTAGCGAAGCTGCCCTGACCCAGCCCATGCGGGGCCTGGCCCGCCTGGCTCAGCGTCCCTTCAACCTGGCTGCCTCCCGGGCGGCCTACGTCCAGCAGAAGGAAGAAGCCCGAGAGGTCCTCAACTTTTCCCTGCGCCTGGCTGAGAGCATGTTCCACTATGGGGCCGACACTGTGGACGTGGACTCGGCCATTGTGGCGGTTTGTGCCGCCTACGGGCTAGAAGACGTCGAAATTGATATTACTAACCAGTCGGTCATCATCAACTATGTTTCTGACATTGACCTGGTAGACGACAAGACCCGGGCTATTAACCTGACCGGCCAGTCCACAGCCCCGGCCCAGGAGCGTTTTAGCCACACGGTCATGCGGGTGGTTCGCTCCTGGTCAGATAACTATGCTGCCCTGGATGATATCTACAAGCTCATTAGTGAGATTACTGCCGGGAACCTGCCCCGCCACCGGGCTGAGCGTCGCCTGAAAGAAATCAATAGCGCCAAGAAGCTTTACTCGCCCCTGGTCATTATGCTGGCCAATATGGTGGGGGCCTTCTGCCTGGTACTGGCCCTGGGTGGCTCCCTAGCGGCCAGTATTGTGGGTGGCCTGGTCTTCTTACCTATTCACCTGGCTAATACTTTTATTGCCCACTTGAAGATGCCCAGCTTCTTTAGTAAGGCGGCCGGTGCCGGGGTGGTCACCTTCGCGGCTATCTATATTTCTGATGACTCTTCGCTCTTCTCCCAGGTGGGCTTTCATGTCAGCGCCCCCCATATTGTGGCAGCTGGCCTGATCATGCTTCTGCCCACGGCCCGCCTGGTTTCTGCGGTCCAGGACGCCCTCAACGGCTTCCCCCTGACAGCGGCGGGCAAGCTGGTCTCTACGGGCATGTCTTTTCTGGGCCTGGCGGTGGGCCTGGCCTCGGCGGTGGCCGTGCTGTCCCTGCTGGGCGTCCAGGAGCTGGATATTACCGAGACCCGCTTTGTGGGGGCCTCCCTGCCGGTGGCCTACACCTTCTTCATGATTGCTTCTTTGGCCTTTGCTGTGACCACCTACGCCCGCGCCCAGGCCCTGGCCTGGACCCTCCTGATCGCTAGTTGTGGTTTCTGGGTCTACCACGCCTACATCTCGACCTTGGGGGCCGGCAGCGTCCGGGCGGCAACAGCGGTGGCGGCCCTGGTCATTGGCCTGCTCAGCACCTACCTGGCCTACCGGCTTAAGGCCCCGGCCTCCATCTTCTACCTACCGGCCCTGACCTTCCTGTTGCCGGGTTTGGCCCTCTTCCGTGGCCTCTACCTCTTCATTGTGGAGACTAATTCTTCGGCCGGTATTCCGGCCATGGTCTCAGCAACTATCCTGGTGCTTTCCCTGGCCTCCGGGGTGGTGCTGGGTAGCTACCTTATGCAGTACCTGATTCAGCGCTACCTGCTTCCGTCCGCTAGTGAGCAGGTGGGTGCCCGCGAGACCGAAGAACAGACCCGCAACCGTTAGCCGCTTGGGGCTAATTAGCCGGGCAGACGCCAGTCAATAGGCTGGGCCCCCTGCTCAAGCAGCAGCTGATTGACCCGGCTAAAGGGCCTGGAGCCAAAGAAACCCCGAGAAGCTGATAGGGGAGAGGGGTGGGCTGACTCAACACAGGGGTAGTCGGCCAGCAGAGGACGGCACTTGCGGGCGTCCGCCCCCCAGAGCAGACCCACCAGGGGGGTGCCCCGCTGGGCCAGGGCCCGAATAGCCTGCTCCGTGACTTCTTCCCAGCCCTGACCCCGGTGGGAGCCAGCAGCCCCAGCGCCGACCGTTAGCACCCTGTTGAGCATGAGTACCCCCTGCTGGGCCCAGGCCGATAGATCTCCGTGCTGGGGGCTAGGTAGGCCCAGGTCAGCCTCCATCTCCCGGTAAATATTCTGTAAGGAACGGGGCAGGGGACACACCTGCGGTTGCACCGAGAAGCTCAGGCCCATAGCGTGCCCCGGAGTAGGGTAGGGGTCCTGGCCCAGCAGGAGCACCTTGACCGAGCTGAGGGGGTAGCTAAAGGCCCGCAGAATATTGGGGCCAGCCGGTAGGGTCTGGCGTCCGGCAGCGTGCTCCTGACGCAGGAAGTCACCCATCTGCCGAATCTGGGGCTCCACCGGGGCCAGGGCCTGGGCCCAGTCGGGGGCCATAAGCTGGTTGAGGGGCTGAGGGTTCACGGGGCTACTCCTGGGGGCTCTTCTGGGTCGGGTAAGGGCCCAGCTAGAATAAAATTTCGCGTCTACACCCTACCAGGAGCCGGAGGAAAGAAGAGCAGCATGGCAGAAGAATCGCAAGCTTCCTTAACCGAGCAGGAAGAGGCCATCCTTATGCTTGAAAAGAAACGCTTTAAACACTCAGGCAGCAAGGAGGCCTATATTGGTCGAACCCTGGGCTTGAGCCCGGTCAGCTACTATCAGCAGCTCAACAGCATGATTGATAACCCCCGTATTATTGCTGCTGAGCCCCTGCTGACGGCCCGCCTGCGCGCTCGCCGGGATCTGGCCGAGGGCCAAGGTTAGGGCTTGGAGTCATCAGGCGAAGGCGAGCGCGAGTCTGCAAGCCTGACCCGACCTGATGAATAGCCCGGGGCCGGGCAGGGGTAGTAGGCTGGTAGCAGGCTGCGTCGGTCAGCTAAGCAGGAAGAAGTAAAGGACAGACTATGCAGGACTTCCCCCGGGACGAGTTCGACGAGATTGACGAGGCGACGGCCCGCCGTGGCGTCCACCGGGCGGCCCCCCAAGAGAATGGGACCAGTAACCGCTCTCTGGCTTTGATGATTGCCCTGGGTCTGGTTTCTCTGCTGGTGGGCGGGGTTATGTTTGTGCTTTCTCCTCGGACGGCTGGTCCCCAGGCCCAGCTGGCTAGCTCTTCTGCTAGTGCTGAGGCTTCTGGGTCTGCTTCTGCTTCGGCTAGCCCTAGCCCTTCGCTGGATACTTCTGCGGTGACTGTAGAGGTTTATAACTCTGGTGCGCCCAGTGGGTCTGCTGCCCAGGCTGCCCAGGCGCTGACGGAGGCCGGTTATTCGGTGACTCAGACGGCTAACTGGCAGGGGGCTCCGGTGGAGGAGTCGGCAGCCTACTATGCTACGGGCTCTTCGGACCAGGGTCGTCATATTGCTGACCTGCTGGGTCTGCCTTATTTTGTGCAGGATTATGAGTCTGCTGCTGGCCGTGTTTACCTGGTGCTGGGCCCTGATTTTGACCCGACTACCCTGGGCGGTGGGGCGAGCGGTCAGACCGGCCTGGAGACCTCAGCTGAGGCTAGTGCTTCAGCCAGTGCCCTGGCTAGCGCGGAGGCCACGGAATCAGCCAGCACTCGTCTGCCGGCTACTAGCCCTAGTGCCCTGCCTTCTGCGTCTGCCTCGGCTGGCCCTCTGGTTAGCCCTAGCGCCCAGGCCAGTATCCGCTACAGCTACAGCCCGGCTATTGGCTACTACCAGGATCCTGCAGGGTCCTACATCTATGATGCTGCTAGCGGAAGCTACCAGCTGGCTCCCTAGGACGAGCGCGAGTCGGAAGGTTTTTCATGAGGGTAGGCGAAGGCAGGCTCGCGGCGAAGCCGCTGGCACGGATGGAGTTCGCGGGTGCATTAGCACGTGAGAGCGAACGGAATCCGCCGAAGGCGGGGCCTGAATCGCCGAGCCTGCGAGGCGAGAGGGAGGCGGCAAGCGCGAGTCTGCAAGCCTAGCCCGCTCTTCCTTGCGCTCTGCGCGATTAAGGCTTTTCTGAGAGCTAACAGGTTTGCGCCCTCCACTGGGCTAGTGCCAAGATTGTTCCTAGAAGTCTCAAGGGGTAGCCCTGCCCTTTCTTAGTGCTAGAGGGCTGGGCCCGCCGCCTTGGGGTAGAACAGCAAGAGCGATTCTGCGGTGAGACTGTCGGCTGTCCTTTGAGGGGCGGCGCGGGGTCGTCCGTCGCGGGCATCTCAGGGTCGCATAAGGTTCCAAGAAGGAGCGAAGCTAATGGCAAAGCTAATTGCTTTTGACGAAGAAGCCCGCCGCGGTCTCGAAAAGGGTCTGAACACCCTGGCCGACGCCGTTAAGGTTACTCTGGGCCCCCGTGGGCGCAACGTGGTCCTTGAGAAGGCCTGGGGCGCCCCCACCATCACCAATGATGGTGTCTCCATCGCTAAGGAAATCGAGCTGGAGGACCCCTACGAAAAGATCGGCGCCGAGCTAGTCAAGGAAGTCGCTAAGAAGACTGACGACATCGCCGGTGACGGTACCACCACTGCAACCGTCCTGGCTCAGGCCCTGGTTCGTGAGGGTCTGCGTAACGTTGCTGCTGGTGCTGATCCTCTCTCCCTCAAGCGCGGTATCGAGAAGGCTGTTGAGGCTGTGACCGCCGAGCTGCTGGCTTCTGCTAAGGAAGTTGAGACTGAGGAAGAGATCGCTGCTACCGCCTCTATTTCTGCTGGCGACGCCGAGATTGGTAAGCTGATCGCCCAGGCTATGGAGAAGGTCGGCAAGGAAGGCGTTATCACCGTTGAGGAGTCCAACACCTTCGGCCTGACCCTGGAACTGACCGAGGGTATGCGCTTCGATAAGGGCTTCCTCTCTGGTTACTTTGTGACCGACACTGACCGTCAGGAAGCTGTCCTGGAGGACCCCTACATCCTGATCGTCAGCTCTAAGATTTCTAACGTTAAGGATCTTGTTCCCGTCCTTGAGAAGGTCATGCAGTCTGGCAAGCCCCTGCTGATTGTTGCTGAGGACGTTGAGGGTGAGGCCCTGGCCCTGCTGGTTCTGAACAAGATGCGCGGCTCTATCAAGTCTGTTGCTGTTAAGGCTCCCGGCTTTGGTGACCGTCGTAAGGCTCAGCTGGCTGATATCGCTATCCTGACCGGTGGCCAGGTTATTACCGAAGAGGTTGGCCTCTCTCTGGAGACCGCCACTATTGACCTGCTGGGTCAGGCCCGCAAGGTTGTTGTCACTAAGGACGAGACCACCATTATTGAGGGTGCTGGCGACGCTGAGGCTATTGAAGGTCGCGTTGGTCAGATTCGTGCCGAGATCGCTAACTCTGATTCTGACTACGATCGTGAGAAGCTGCAGGAGCGTCTGGCTAAGCTGGCTGGCGGTGTTGCTGTGCTCAAGGCTGGTGCCGCTACTGAGGTTGAGCTTAAGGAGCGCAAGCACCGCATTGAGGACGCCGTCCGTAACGCTAAGGCTGCCGTTGAAGAGGGTATTGTGCCCGGCGGTGGTGTTGCCCTGATCCAGGCTGGTGTGAAGGCTTTTGAGAAGCTGGAGCTGGCTGGTGACGAGGCAACTGGCGCTAACATTGTTCGGGTTGCTATTGACGCCCCCCTCAAGCAGATTGCTTTCAACGCTGGCCTGGAGCCCGGCGTTGTGGTTGATAAGGTTCGTAACCTGCCTGCTGGTACCGGCCTGAATGCCGCTACCGGTGAGTACGAGGACCTCATGGCCGCTGGCATCAATGACCCGGTTAAGGTCACCCGCTCTGCCCTGCAGAACGCTGCTTCTATTGCTGGTCTCTTCCTGACCACTGAGGCTGTTGTGGCTGATAAGCCTGAGCCTGCTGCGGCTGCTCCCGCCCCTGACATGGGTGGTATGGGCGGCATGATGTAAGCATGCTGGTTGCTTGAGCCTTTGGCTTTGAGCTGCTTTGGGCCCCCTTCTTCCCCTCTGACTAGAGGTGGCGGCAGGGGGCCTTGCTTAATATTTACAGGAGGCTTACCGGCTGTGACATGGGCTAACATAATTGGTCCGGGTCACATCTGCTTAATATTTGAAGATTTCTTTGCCAGCGGCTGGGGAATCTGCCTATGATGGAGACCACTTTAGAGGTCTTCTCTTCTTCAGATTGAGAGGGCAGGGGGTGAACTCCTAGGAGCAAGAGGTAAGCGTCCATCTTTGTCGATGGCAAACTCCTCAAGCTACTCACCCTGCCAGGACTCCGGGCGTTGACGCTTGGAGACCCCAGCCGCCTGAACAGCCTGTGGATATAAAGTGATTGTGTTTTCCTTGGATCAGCACCCTGGCAACAGGGTGCTGATTCTTTTAAAGCCAAGCGGTAGACTAGGGGGCCTATGAACTGCCACTATTACCAGGCTGGAGCCTGCCGCTCCTGCACCCTGATTCAGACCCCCTACAGCCAGCAGCTGGCCAGCAAGCAAGAGAAGGCCCAGCAGCTTTTGGCTCCCTGGCCCTCCGTCAGCTGGCACCCGCCAGTCGCTAGCGCCCAGGAGGACTTCAGAAACAAGGCCAAACTGGTGGTCACTGGTAGTAGTCAGCAGCCCAAGCTGGGTATTCTAGGCCCCAAGTTTGAGGGCCAGGATCTGCGCGACTGCCCCCTCTATACTCCCCAGATCCGCCAGGCCATCCCGGTGCTAGAAGAGCTGATTCGCCGGGCTAAGCTGACCCCCTACTCGGTAGCCCAGAAGAAGGGGGAGCTCAAGAACATCCTGGTGACTAGCTCTGACCGGGGCCAGCTCATGGTTCGTTTTGTGCTGCGGTCTAAGAAGCTGCTGGTGGCTATCCGCTCCCAACTGGACTGGCTCCAGGGGCAGCTGCCCCAGCTTGAGGTGGTCTCTATTAACCTGCTGCGGGAGCACGTGGCCCTGGTGGAGGGGCCAGAGGAGATCATTCTGACCCAGGCCAAGACCTTGCCCATGCAGGTGGGCGGCCTGACCCTGCACCTGCGTCCTCAGAGTTTCTTTCAAACCAATACGGCTATTGCCTCAGCCCTCTACCAGCGGGGGGCCAGCTGGGTCAAGCAGGCAGCACCAGCTAGCCTCTGGGACCTCTACTGCGGGGTGGGTGGCTTTGCCCTCTTTGCCGCCCAGCAGCTGGGTCCTGACAGTCGGGTGACCGGTATCGAGATTTCTACTGAGGCCATTGCCTCAGCCCAGCGGACGGTCGCAGAAGCCGGGCTGAGCGGTATTGATTTTATTGCTCAGGACGCTACCAGCTACGCCCTGGAATCCGGTCAAGTACCCCAGATGCTGGTTATGAATCCTCCCCGGCGGGGTATTGGCCAGCAGCTGGCCCAGTGGGTGGAGGCCAGCGGAATTGAGCAGGTGGTCTACTCTAGCTGCAATGTGGAATCCTTTGTTAAGGACCTTGCTGCCATGCCCTCCTACCGGCCGGTTGAGGGGCAGGTCATGGACATGTTCCCCCACTCTAGCCACTTCGAGGCGATTTTCCGTCTAGAACGAATCTAGGGCAGGAAGCCGTCAGCTTCTAGGCCCCGGCGGACCTCTAGGGGGCTGGCCACCAGGTGGCTGGTCAGCTCATGGGGCTGGTCGCTAGCAACCGCTAGCAGGTACTTGCCTTCCAGTACCTGCCAGGTGACCCAGAAACTTATCGTCTGCTGGTCAGTCTCTAGCTGCCCCTCACCGTCACCGGCCCCAGCAGGGAAGAGGGCCCTGGCCTGGGCTGCTAAGCCTTGGGCTTCCTCTAAAGATTGGGGTAGGGGAGGCAGAGAGAACATGACCTGGGCTGGTGCCAGGGCCAAACCATAACCAGTAGCTTTCAGGACGGCCTCCTTACCCACCCAGAGCAGGTGGCGCACCAGCTGGGCCTGCTCCTTAGCCAGGCTCTTGACCACCCGCTTCTCATAGGGGGCCAGGGCCAGGGCATCAAAACTGTCATAGTAGTTACCCCGCAGCTGAACCAGATCCACCCCCAGGCTGACGCCGGGGCCAGCCACAGCACCGGCTGCTAGCCCTAGACTACGGGCCATAGAGAAGTTAACCCCCTCAATCTTGGGCTTGCCGTGGCTAGGGCTCTTACCGCAGAGCAGGCAGGAGCGGTCTACCGGAATATCAGCGGCAGAAGTAGGACGAACACCCAGCAGCTGGGCAGCTAGCACCCGCATGAGAGTATGCTGGGCGGCAAAGGCCAGGGCCTCATCAGGGTGAGAAAAAGAAGCTGCCTTCTCCTGCTCAGCCAGCCCCACATAGGCCAGCCAGCTCACCCCCTGGCCGCTTCGCAGACTCAAGGCAGGTAGGGCAAAAAGAGAGACCCTGGAAACCGCTGGCTCTGAACTGGGTGAAGACATGCCCCTATTCTAGCCCTCTCACCTGTGGCATGATAGAAGCTTATGAAAGCATCAAGCTCACCCCAGACCATTATTGCTGCCGCCGACGGTTCTGCCCTGGGCAACCCCGGGCCAGCAGGCTGGGCCTGGTACGTCGATGCAGACCGCTGGGCCGCCGGCGGCTGGGAGCACGGCACCAACAATATGGGTGAGCTCAAGGCCGTCCTTGACCTCTTTGAGGCTACCGCCCACCTGCCTCAGGCCCACCTTCAGATAATCTGCGACAGCAAATACGTTATCGACTCCCTGACCAAGTGGATGCCAGGCTGGAAGAAGAAGGGCTGGAAGAAGTCCGACGGCAAGCCCGTCCTCAACCTAGATCTGCTCCAGGCCCTAGATAAGGCAATGGATGGCCGTAGCTACAGTTTTGAATGGGTTAAGGGCCATAGCGGTCACCCCCTCAATGAGGCTGCTGACCAGCTGGCTAACGGAGCTGCCAAGAGCTACCAGGCCGGGCAGGAGCCGGAGGCTGGCCCTGGTTATAAGGACCAGCCGGGGCAGGAGCAGGCCCTCACCGCCCAGAGAAAACCAGCCCAGCAGAAGACAGAAAGCTTCCCTGAACCCGGGCTAGAGCAGGCCCCGGCCCCGCAAAAACCCAGCCCCCAAGAGCTTGAGCAACTGATCCTAGACCTAGAAGCCCAAACCCACCGGCCCCAAACCTACCGGTCAGAGAAGCTCCTGGGCGGCCTGCTAGCCCCCCAGCTAACCTGGATCAGCGGACGCGGCCGCCTGACCCAGCGTCCAGCAGTGCTAGAACACCGGGCCCTGGCCTGCGCCCTGAAAGCAGACTGGCCTCGCCAGCAGGCCCAGTTCCAGCTGCTCAATGACCACACCGCCCTGGTCATCAGCCCGGTTGAAACCGAACGAGGCTCCGTCTGGCGGGCCAGCACCTGGATACAGCAGGGTGAAAGCTGGCAGCTAGTCCACCGGCAAGACACCCCCACCGGCCCCCAGGCCTAAGGGCTTATTCTAGGTTGGGCTAGGCCCGCAGACTCGCGCTTGCCGCCTAACTGCCCCTAGCTAGCCCAGAAAGAGAGAAGCATTGGCCATCTCAGTCTCAGCGTAATTGAGACCAGCCCGGTTGAGGGCCTCATTAATCTGGGCAATAGCCTGCTCCACCTGGGCCTGAGTCTGCCGCCAATTAGCCAGAACCCCCTGAAAATTAGCCGACGCAGAACCCGTCCACGAGCCCTGCAAATCCTGCAGAGAAGCAGTCAGGGCATTAACCTCAGACGAAATGGTCTCCACCTGGGCGCGGGCAGCAGCAGACTTGCTAGCAATCAGATCGGCATCAACATTAAACTGGGCCATCAGAAGGCTCCTTCACTCGAAAACAACAAGGACGCCAGCCCCAACCCCCACAGAGGACAAGAGGGACACCCCCATCAGCTGAGGCCGGCAGCACCAGGCTAAAAGTAAGCCCCCGACCGACACCAGGTCGGTGGGGGCTGTGGAAAAACTCCAGCCCGAAAAACCGGGCTAAAAATCAATTATTGACCGGCGTAGAGGGGCAGCTCCACCACAAAAGTAGCCCCGCCCCCGGCAGTCTCCTCAACCCGGACACTACCCTCATGCTGGCCCACAATAGCCGCCACAATAGCCAGGCCCAGGCCGGTCCCCCCGGTCTCCCGGGTACGAGAGGTATCAGCCCGGTAGAAGCGCTCAAAAACCCGCACAGCATCCTCACCATGAATACCCGGGCCATGATCCTGCACCAGCAGACGGCAGAGCTGACCCGGCCCATCCGGATTAGAAACCTGACCCACCAGAATCTCCAAAGGAGTACCAGCCGGGGTATAACGCAGAGCATTAGTCACCAAGTTCGCCAGCACCTGCCGCAGCCGCTGCTCATCCCCCCAGACCGGGGCCTGATCCAGCTCAGGGGCACCCTCCAGGTTCAGCACCTGAACCTGCCGATCAGGGGCCGTCGCAAAAGCATCATGGGCAGCGTCCTGAGCCAGCTGAGCCAAATCAACCCGAGCCGTCTCAGCCGCCCGCTTCTCATCCAGACGGGCTAGAGTCAGCAGGTCCTCCACCAGCTGCCCCATCCGCTTAGACTCAGACTCAATCCGGTCCATAGCCATAGCCACCGCCTCATCATTAGGCAGGCCACCCATCCGGTAAAGCTCCGAATAACCCCGAATAGAAACCAGGGGAGTACGCAACTCATGCGAAGCATCCCCCACAAAACGCCGCATCTTAGCCTCAGACCGCTTCTGCGCATCAAAAGCCTGCTCAATATGCGACAGCATGGTATTCAAAGAAATCGTCAAATGCCCAATCTCGTTATAAGGGCTATAGTTCTCAATACGCTGAGACAAATCTCCCTGAGCAATCTGAGCCGCCGTCTGCTCCACCCGAGCCAAAGGCTCAAAAGCCCGCGTCACAATCACCCAGGTCAAAGCAATGT
>DKXC01000116.1:3174-8565 GCA_002492045.1 Micrococcaceae bacterium UBA7136 | reverse complement strand
GAAGCCAGCAAGGTCGCCATACCAAAAAGCATGGTCAAAGACCCCACCAAAGCCACCGTCTGATTGACCTGAGTCAAAGGAGCAGCAATGACCAGGGTCTGCTGGTTCTCCTCCATCGGGAAGGCAATCATCCGCCACTCAGTATTACCGTTAGCCGACCGCACCGTCAGAGCAGACTTATTAAAACGCTCCACCTGCTGCCAGGTCAGGCCAGACAAAACTGGGGAGGCCGCCTCCTGCTTCAAAGAGGCCACCGTCCGCACAATCTCACCCTCCCCATCCAGCAGATAAGCCTCATAAGGAATAAAAGTGCCCTGAGTCTGAGACAGCTGCTGATCAGCCCGCACCGCCGCCGACAGGTAAGAATAACTAGCCGTAATCTCATCATCCAGCTGATCGACCATCTGGGCCTTGAGAGCCGAAATAGCCACCAGCGACATGACCGAAATAGCCAGGGCAATCAGCATGGAGGTTAAAAGAACCAACTGGGTTCGCAAAGACAGCGAACCCAGCCGGGGAAGAGAAAAGGAAGACTTCATAGGCCCTTACTTAGACGTACGCAGAAGGTAGCCCACGCCCCGCTTAGTATGAATCAGCGGCGGCAGGCTACTGTCATTATCAATCTTACGGCGCAGGTAAGAGATGTAGGACTCAACAATAGAGGCGTCCCCGTTGAAGTCGTACTCCCACACGTGGTCCAGGATCTGAGCCTTAGACAGCACCCGGTTGGGGTTGAGCATAAGGTAACGCAAGAGCTTGAACTCGGTGGGGGAGAGGTTGATTTCGCGCTCGCCCCGGTAGACCTCGTGGGCGTCCTCGTCCAGGATCAGATCTTCAACCCGCAGGCGGGAGTCTTCCTCGGCCTGGGGCTGGGTGCGACGCAGGACGGCCCGAATCCGGGCGACTACCTCGTCTAGGCTGAAGGGCTTCGTAACATAGTCGTCGCCGCCGACAGTCAGGCCGGTGACCTTGTCTTCGGTGTCGTCCTTGGCGGTTAGGAAGAGCACCGGGAAGAGACGGCCAGAGCTGCGCAGGCGACGGGTAACGGTAAAGCCGTCCATATCGGGCAGCATGACGTCTAGGACGGCCAAGTCGGGTGCTTCAGTTTCGGCCTTTTCGAGGGCTTCACGGCCGTTGGAGGCGGTAACGACCTCGAACCCGGCAAAGCGCAGGGAGGTGGCCAGGAGCTCTAGAATGTTGGGTTCATCGTCAACGACTAGGAGTTTAGCTTCAGCTTCTTTTGTATTCACGCCCCCAATTCTCCCCCTGTTTCCTGTGAGCTAGCTGTGCATTGCTGGGGTCTGAGCCAGAAATTTTTTCTGGTCTGCCCTACCGGCTCCTTAGGCCAGCCTGCTTTAATAGAAGACATGACTGTTGAGGTAAAGAGCCAGGCCCCCGCGCCTGCAGAAGAAGAGGTAGCGGCCGCCAGCGACGGGGCCCAGACCCCCAAGCAGCAGCCAACCCTGGGCCAGCCCTCCAAGCGTCGCCGCACCAGCAAGCCAGATAAGTTCCTGGCCCTGGAAGTAGATTTTGCCCGCCAGGCCCTGGATGAGATTGCCCCCCAGGGGTCGGTCGGTGACCAGCAGGGCGTCCAGGGCGAAGAAGAACGCCTCACTACCCACTTTTTTGAATGTAAGCTAGCCGGCTACCGGGGCTGGTGCTGGTTTGTCACCCTCTCCCGGGCCCCCCGCTCTAAGACCCCGACTGTCTGTGAGCTGGGTCTGACTCCTGCTGAGGGAGCCCTGTTGGCCCCGGCCTGGGTGCCTTGGGAAGACCGTCTGCTGCCCGAGGACGCCCAGTCAGAGGAAGATTTCGATCAAGACCTAGAAGACCAGGGGGCAGAGACCTCTGAGCCTGAAGCTGACGAGGGAAAGGAAGTCTAAGGTGTCAGACCTAATCGATACCACTGAAATGTACCTCCGCACCATCCTGGAGCTGGAGGAAGAAGGCATTACCCCCATGCGGGCCCGCATTGCAGAGCGCCTGGACCACTCTGGCCCTACTGTTTCTCAGACTGTGGCCCGGATGGAGCGGCACGATCTTCTGAAGGTGGAATCTGATCGTTCCCTGGCCCTGACCGAGCAGGGGCGTCGCAAGGCCGTGGAGGTTATGCGTAAGCACCGCCTGGCTGAGCGTCTGCTGGCTGATGTGATTGGCCTAGAAATGGAGTACATCCATGAGGAGGCCTGCCGCTGGGAGCACGTCATGAGTGAGCGGGTGGAGCGTCGCCTGCTGGAACTGCTCAAGAACCCCAAGTTCTCCCCCTACGGCAACGCGATTCCTGGCCTGGAAGAGCTGGGCGCTACCAGCGAGCAGAATGATGGGCGGACAGTCAGCATGGCTATTGCGGCCCGTGATTCTCGCGAAGAGGATCGTTTTACGGTTTCTCGCCTGCCTGAGTTTGTGCAGACCGATGTGGATCTGCTGCGGAGTCTGGGAGACGCCGGGATTGTCTACGGGGCTACGGTTTCTCTGCTGGACGCTGGTGCCGGGTCGGTGAGGGTGCAGGCTGAGGGCGAGGAAGAGGCCTTGACTCTGAGCCCGGATGTGGCTGAATCTATCGTGGTCAAGCGTTAGAGGCTCCTGCTGGCTTAAGTGGTCAGCTTCTCAAAAATGGGTCCGTGACCGTTCTGTGACCTTTGGTCGGCTTTCCTGAATCTGAGTCAGGTGGTCTGGCTAACCGGTAAAGGGGCAGGTCAGGGCCCATTCTTTGATGGTTTTTTGTGTCTCCTGGGTAGAGCCTGGGAGCCTGAAGAATAGTCAGCCTACTGAGTAAATAGACCCTTTGGCGGCCAAATCGTAACCAAAACGTGACAATCGGCCCCAGTCTGTGTAATGTTCTATTTCGTGCTCACCACTGGTCGAGGAGCACCCCAAGAGCAGACCGCCTAGTTCTGCCACTGCTCTTGAGGCCAACAAAGACAAACTGGCAGAAGCGGGGGAACCAAATTTTGGGTCCTTCACCAAGGGCCCTAGGGGTTAAGTCAGGCAACTGGCCGAGTGACTTCATACTCGAACCCGACAGCTCACCTCGTTCGGCAATGGAGGAATAAAACAATGGCAAAGTCCACCGCCACCCGCACCGCAGGTATCGTAGCCGCATCCGGCGCCCTGCTGGCAGCATCCGTAGCACCCGCAAACGCTTTCGCAGTTGCTGAAGTATCCGCACCTGCCCAGTCTGCCCCCGCCCTGGCTAGCTACAGCTGGACCCCCGAGGCAACCCAGACCGTCAACTACGTAGAGAACACCAGCAACGTTTCTGTACAGGCTACCGAGGTAGCTCCCGTTGCTGAGGCTTCCACCCCCGTCTCCAATGCCCGTGAGGCCGTTCTGGCTGCTGCTCACGACGGCATCGGCGGTGCCTACGTTTGGGGCGGCAAGTCCTACAAGGCTTGGGACTGCTCCGGCTTCGTATCCTACGTATACGCTCAGGCTGGCATCTCCCTGACCCCCTACACCTACACCATGGCAACCGAGCTGACCCCCACCTCTAACCCCCAGCCCGGCGACATCGTCTTCACCAACGGCTACGCCCACGTCGGCATCTACGTTGGCGACGGCAAGATGATCTCTGCCCTCAACCCCTCCCAGGGCACCCAGCTGACCGCTGTAGACGGTGGCGGCTTCATGCCCGTTGACGGCTACTACACCGCCAACATCTAAGACTTCCGCCTAGCGGACGCGCCGGCAGGGCTGGTCACACAAAACCCTGCCCGGTTGCAGAGATTTCCTACCACACACATAGGCTAGGAGGCGCCCCCAGACGACCAGCTGGGGCGCATTTTTATGCCCAAAAGAGCTAGACTAGAGAGCATGTCTCAACTACCCAGCCCCCAAAACAGTAGCGACCAAGAGTTCACCTACATGGCCATTGGCATGGTAGCCGGTGCCGTCCCCGGTATTATTCTGGGCCTGCTTCTGGCCCTTTCCCTGGGCAACCCTGCCATGTGGGTTTCTATTACCGGCGGCCTGGGCATCGTCCTGGGTTTGGTTCTGTCGCGTCTGATCTACCGCAAGAAGAAGTAGCGGGCGGACGCCGAGTATAAAGAAGGGGACCATACCCGAGAATTATGGCATGGCTAGTTAGTTTTAACCGGCTCAAAAGGCCCCACCGGGGGCCTTTTGTTAACGCCGGGCACAAAGAAAGACGCTATGCCCCCGAAGCGTCGCATAGCGTCTTTCTTTGTGCCCTCGAATGGATTCGAACCATCGACACCCGCTTTAGGAGAGCGGTGCTCTATCCCCTGAGCTACGAGGGCTAGTGGCCCTTATGACGGGCAACTCCAACAGTCTACACTATTCCAAGAAGTACCCCGGTTTTCATGCATTTACCCCAGTTTAAAACCGGGGTAGATGCACGAAAAGGGGGGCTAGCGCAGAACCTGGACACCTTCTGCCTGCAATCTGCGGACGAGAGCTAAGGGACGGTTAAGAAGCTCGTCATAAGTTGTACGAACAAACCTCCACCCGTCAGCCTCTAAATCTCTCTGCCGTTGATATTCATAGGCGCCCTTACTTTCAGCCGTCCCATAAACGCCGCTGTACTTAACCATCCCATCGACCTCGAGAATGAGCTTGAGGTGGGGCCAGCAAAAATCAGGCCTGTAATTTCGCCCAGACGAGGCCCTGAGCCACATTTGTAGGTTGGCTGGTTCCAGCTTGGAGTCTTGTAGAAGCAGGTAGGCCATACTTTCGAGTGGCGAATCCAGTAGCGGGGTGAGGCAGCGGGCGATTCTTTCAGCTTTGGTCCCTCCCTTACCTCTTACAGCAGAAAGCTCTTGGCTGAGAGATCCGGCTGAGCAGAGCTGACGCTTGAGAAAATCATTGGCAATCATGAGGGTTTCATGGGCGGGTAGAGCTAGGACGCAGCTGACTACCGTGTCAGCGGGGGTTAGTAGCCTGTAGTCTCCGAAGTCTTGGGCCCGTTTGAGGGGGCCTTGGACTGTGGGCTGTAGCTTGATTCTAGGGTATTTTCCCCTGTCTTTTTGGGCACTGGCTAGGTGAACCTGGTTGGGAAGCTGCATGAGTGGCGCTTCCCAGAAGAGGGCCGCGGATTCTCGGCTGAAGACGGCGGGGTTTCTGAGGGCTTTAACTTCCGCCAGATGCTGGACGAGCGTCCACTCTCTTGGTGTGAGTTCTTTTTCGCTCTTTCTGAGGTAGACACCTCGCCTGAGTTGGATGAGCTTTTTGGTTGTGAGAGCTGACTTGATGTCTCGGCTTGTCATGCCGGTGCTAGTGAGTTCTGCGGTGCTGTAGATGCGCTGTGAAAGGTCCATGCCCTTTCTCATTACTACAGAATTTGTGACATGACTAGACCCATTTTGGGGTAGTACCCCGGTTTTCATGCATTTACCCCAGTTTAAAACCGGGGTAGATGCACGAAAAGGGGGG
>DKXC01000116.1:0-2892 GCA_002492045.1 Micrococcaceae bacterium UBA7136 | reverse complement strand
AGTACCCCGGTTTTCATGCATTTACCCCAGTTTAAAACCGGGGTAGATGCACGAAAAGGGGGGGGGCTACTGGCCGGGTAGTTCCCCCTCGGCAAAGGCGTCCACCTTGCCCCGTATGAGGCGCAGGCCCATATAGGCCAGTTGGGCTAGGCAGAGCAGTAGAAGTAGCCAGCGTAGGCTCATGAGCAAGGACGCCAGCCCGGTAGCCGCCCCCAGGGGATTGGCTAGGGCACTGTCCAGGGCAAATCCACCGGCAATAAAGACCAGGGTGTAGGTTAGGGGAAGTAGCTTCATAAGCCGTCCGGTTAGCAGTTCAAAGCCGGAGGCCTTCACCATGTTCCACCAGGTGAAGGCAAAGATGAGGGGCAGAATCAGGCCGGTGGAGCGGTGTAGAATCTGGTAGCCTTCCAGACCGTCCAGACCTAGTCCGGCGGCAAAGGACTGGAGCTGCTGGCTGTCAAAGCTGAGCATGAGCTCGGGGGCGGTCTGGCCGGCTGCCTGGGAGACGCTGGGGAGCAGCATGAGGTAGTAGTAGGCCATGAAGAGCAGGGTCACGGTGAAGGCAACGCCCAGGAAAATATAGGATCCGCCCTTACCTGGTTGGGCGGCTAGTTCAGCCCGGCTATAGTCGCTGACGATGCGGGGCTGGGGCGCAGCCGGTTTGGGGGATGCCTGCCGCGGTGCCTGGACGTCCGCCTGTGTATTCTCGCCGTAGAGGCGCTTCTTTTGACCCTTTGATAGACCCATAGCCCCTATCTTAGGTCACCTTGCCCTGCCCCTATCGCTGGGGTGGGCTCTTCCCATAAAATGGGTCTTTGACTCACAAGACGGCAGAAGGAGGCCAGTATGTTCGACAACCAGGTTCCCGGAGGCCCCCAGCCCGCGGATGAGGAGCCCCCCTTCGACCCCTTCTACGATGCCGCGCCCCCGGCCCCTGCTCCGTCCTTTGACGAGGCCCTGCCCCCGGCAGACCTACTGCCACCCCTGGACGATTTCATGCCCCCGGCCTACCAGTTGGGCCCGGCCCAAGAGGCCACCTCCGCCCCCGGCACAGACCCCCAGCGGCTGGTCGAGGGCCTCAATGAGCAGCAGGCCCAAGCGGTACTTCACGCAGGCTCGCCTCTGCTGATTGTGGCCGGTGCAGGCTCCGGCAAAACCCGGGTGCTGACCCACCGTATCGCCTACCTGCTGGCCACCGGACGGGTCCACCAGGGGCAGATTCTGGCCATCACCTTCACTAACAAGGCTGCCGCCGAGATGCGGGAGCGCATCACCGCCCTGGTCGGCCCCCGGGCCCAGAGCATGTGGATTTCTACCTTCCACTCCTTCTGCGTGCGGGTGCTGCGCCGGGAGGCTAAAAACCTGGGTTTGATCTCTACCTTCTCCATTTATGATGCGGCCGACACCCAGCGGCTGTTGACCCTCATTATCAAGGAACTGAACCTGGACTCTAAGAAGTTCAGCGCCAAGGTGGTGGGTAACCGGATTTCTAACCTGAAAAATGAGCTGGTCTCAGCCCAGCAGTTTGCCGACGAAACCAGCCCCAATGATCCCTGGGAGGGCACCATTGCTAAGGTTTACACGGCCTACACGGAGCGCTTGAAAGCCGCTAACTCCCTTGACTTTGATGATCTGATTTTTCAGACTGTCCGCCTGCTGCAGACCCAGCCCCAGGTGGCTGACTACTACCGTCGCCGCTTCCGGCACATCCTGGTGGACGAGTACCAGGACACCAACCACGCCCAGTATCAGCTGGTGCGGGCCCTGGTAGGGGAGGGACAGGCAGGCGCGGGGAAGCCTAACCCCTACCCTTCCCCCTATCCGCCGGCCGATCTGACCGTGGTGGGCGACTCTGACCAGTCCATTTACGCCTTCCGCGGGGCTGACATTCGTAATATCACCGACTTTGAGCAGGACTACCCCCAGGCTCGTACGATTCTGCTAGAGCAGAATTATCGTTCTACCCAGAACATCCTTTCGGCTGCTAATGCGGTGATTGAGCGTAACCCGGGCCGGCGTCCTAAGAAGCTGTGGACGGCTAGCGGTGAGGGCGCCAAGATTACCGGCTATGTGGCTGAGTCTGAGCAGGCTGAGGCCCGCTATATTGTGCAGGAGATTGACCGTCTGCGGGACGAAGCCGGTGTCGCCCCTGGCCAGGTGGCTATTTTCTACCGGACGAATGCCCAGTCTCGTACCCTAGAAGAAATGCTCATGCGGGTGGGCCTGCCCTACCGGGTGGTTGGCGGTACCCGCTTCTATGAGCGCAAGGAAATTAAGGACGCCCTGGCCTACCTGCGGGTGCTGGTCAACCCGGATGACGACGTTAACCTGCGCCGAATCCTGAATGAGCCCAAGCGGGGGATTGGGGCTAAGAGCGAGAGCCTGATTGCTGAGGAAGCCCGGGTGCTGGGGGTGTCTTTTATGGCGGCCCTGCGCCTGGGGGAGCGGGTGCCCGGCCTGGGTGCTGCTGCGGTCAAGAAGACGGCGGCCTTCGCCCAGCTCATAGACGACCTGGCCCAGGTGGCTGCTACCGAGAGCGCCGCAACCTGCCTGGAGGCCGTCCTGGAGCAGACCGGTTACCTGGCTCTTCTGCGCGATTCTAAGGACATTCAGGATGAGTCTCGGGTAGAGAACCTGTCTGAGCTGGTGGATGCTGTGCGGGAGTTTGAAATCGATAATCCTGGCTCGTCCCTGGAGGACTTTTTGGAGCATGTGGCCTTGGTGGCTGATGCTGACCAGATTCCGGCTAAGCCCCAGGCCCAGGAGGGGGCTTCAGCGGCCCAGATCGCTGATCAGGTTGCCCAGGCCCGCTCTGAGGGGCTGGTGACTCTCATGACCCTGCATACGGCTAAGGGCCTGGAGTTCCCGGTGGTGTTTCTCATCGCCATGGAG
>DKXC01000019.1:29432-30181 GCA_002492045.1 Micrococcaceae bacterium UBA7136 | reverse complement strand
TTTAAGAACTTATTTTCCCCTCCCCCCATGAAAGGAAGAGCCTGATGGGTCTCTTTAGCCGTAAGAAGAAGCAAACCCCCGCTACCCCCCTCCCTAGCCCCCAGAGCCCTGCGACTGAGCGGGATGTTCTGGCTAAGGGGATTGCCGCTGAGCCTGCGGCTAGTGCCAGCCTGGCAGGCCCGGCCCTGACCGCCCTGGCCCTGCAGGTTCGGCAAGCTGCTGAGGGGCAGGTGACCCTGAAACTGACCCAGGAGGGCCAGGAGATGGGTTTCAAGTTCTACCAGCGGGGCCAGGAGCTAGACAGCGGTGAGGTCCTGCCTGGCGGTGACTGGTACCAGGTGGTTGCTGATTTCTTTACGGAGGAGGCCGACGGTGAGCGGGGACGCTGGGACCGGGCCCTGATTGTGGCTAACCCGCCGGTGGGCCAGGCTGCTGAGGTGCAGGTTTCGGTCATGAACACTAAGGAGGGCAAGGCCCATAACCTGACCTACCGTCTGCTGCTGGAGCAGAAGCAGCTAGAAGAGCTGGTTGATCCTTTGGCTGCCTGGCGTCCGGTGGAGCCTGCTGGCTCTGCTGCTAGCAGCTCACAGGAGGAGACTGAATCCGCCCAGCCTCTAGAAGCTGATGCTGCAGTGGAGGAAAAGCCGAAGAGCCTGGAGGAGGCCCCGGTAGAAGACCCTGCCCAGGCTTCTACCGCTGAGGAAGAGGTAGCTGACGGTGAGGACGCTGCTTCCTCAGAGGAGGCCCCT
>DKXC01000019.1:27665-29141 GCA_002492045.1 Micrococcaceae bacterium UBA7136 | reverse complement strand
GCTTCCTCAGAGGAGGCCCCTGAGACTCAGGTTTCGGCAGCAGAAACCCAGGAGCCTGAGAGCCAGGATTCTAGCCCGGAGCAGACCCCGCTAGAGACCAGCCCTGAAGCCGCTGAGTCGGCCCCTGCTCCCGAGCCCGAAGAAGCTGAAACCCAGCCGGAGCAGACCCCGTTAGAAGCCCCTGCTGCTGAGAATAAGCCCCAGCAGATTTTCCTGGACCCTGCTCCTGCTAGCTCCAGCTCTCTTGACCAGGCCCCCCTTGAGGCTGGCCCGGAAGCAAGTGAACCTGCCCCTGAGCCTGAAATCAGTCAGGCCCAGCAGGAAGAAAAAATCCAGGAGCTGGATCTGCCCGAGCCTGCCGCAGGCCCCGACCTGCCGGCCTCCTACGCCCAGCCTGCCCCAGTCAGCGGACCCTCCCAGACCAAGAAGGCTCAGGGTAACTTGGTGCTGACCGAGGCCCAGGTGGTCTCCCATCTTGCCCCTGCCTACGATGCTCTCTTCGGCCCCCAGGGATCCGCCCGGGATGTTTCTAGTGTCCTGATTCGGGTTCGGACCCTAGGCTCCTACTATGATGCTTTGACTCATGTTCGCCGGGAGGGGGCCTGGGAGCAGGTTCCCACCTTCGACCTAATCCCTGAAGAAGCCCTGGGTATCTTGCAGCTCAAGGCTGACTCTTACAAGGAGGGCCAGGGCTCGCCGCTGGCCATGAACATCCGCTTCACCCCCGGCATCCCTGTGGAGGTCTCCTTCGACTACCAGGACGAGGAAGCTTTCGTCCGCTACCCCCAGCACCTGCCCGCCCAGCAGTATGTTGAGGAGCTGCGCATGTTCCCCCGTACCGGGGCCCAGATTCCCGCCCACATGAACGAGGCCCTGGCCTCCTGGACCTTCTAAGCCACCTAAAGGAAAAGACATGGACATTAAGCCCTTCCTCCTGCCCCTGATTCCCCAGCTGCCTAAGGTTAGCCTGCATGACCACCTGGACGGTGGCCTGCGCCCCGAAACCATGCTGGAGCTGGCCCAGGAAATCGGCTACCAGCTGCCTGCATCTGAGCCTGAGGAGCTGGCGGCCTGGTTCAAGCAGGCTGCTGACTCCCGCTCCCTGGACTCCTACCTGGAGACCTTTAGTCACACCGTGGCCCTCATGCAGACTGCCCAGGCCCTGCGCCGGGTGGCTAAGGAGCATGTTCAGGCCCTGGCCGAGGACGGTGTCATCTACGGCGAGGTTCGTTGGGCCCCTGAGCAGCACCTGACCCAGGGGCTGACCATGGGCGATGCTGTTGAGGCTGTGGCCCAGGGCCTGATGGAGGGTATGCAGGCGGTGGCTGAGGAGGGTAAGCAGGTGCTGGTCACCCAGATTCTCTGCGCCCTGCGTCACCAGGACAATTCTCTAGAGGTCGTTGAGACTGCGCTGGCCTTCCGTCTGCGGGGCGTAGTCGGCTTTGACTTGGCTGGCCCTGAGGCCGGTTTTGAGCC
>DKXC01000019.1:4092-27351 GCA_002492045.1 Micrococcaceae bacterium UBA7136 | reverse complement strand
GCCCTGAGGCCGGTTTTGAGCCTAGCCGTCATGCTCGGGCCCTGGATTTGGCAGCCCGCCACTTCCTGCCTATCACCCTGCATGCCGGTGAGGCCGCTGGCCTGGAGTCTATCCGTCAGGCCCTGCACGAGGGTCGGGCCCTGCGCCTGGGCCACGGGGTGCGCCTGGCTGAGGACATGACTCTGAGCAAGATTGGTGACATTGACCCTGAGGGTACTCTCATGCCCGGTGCTGACCCCCAGGAGGAGATCCTACAGCTGGGCGAGGTGGCCGAGTGGGTTAAGAACCGCCGGATTGTGCTAGAGATGTGCCCCTGCTCTAACCTGCAGACGGATGCTGCCCCCCAGGCTGAGCGGGTGGGCCGAGAAGGGGATTTCGCCCCTGCCCGCCTTTACGCTGAGTATCCTCTGCCCCTCTTCCAGCGGGCTGGCTTTGCGGTCACTGTTAACCCCGATAACCGGCTCATGAGCGCTACCAGCATGACCCGGGAGTTTACCCTGCTGGCTGAGGAGCACGGTTTTGGGCTTAATAATTTCTTTGACCTGACTGCCCATGCTGTGGATGGTTCTTTTGCGTCCTTGGACGAGAAGCAGGCCATGATGCGGCATATTCAGGAGGCCTACGGCTACTTCTCCCAGCAACTGGACTTTAAGATTCAGATGGCCCAGGTAGCTGAGCAGCAGGCCCAGGCTGAGGCTCAGGGCGAAGAAGCTGAGGCTAGCGCGGAGAGCCAGCAGGATGAAGCTCCGGCAGATGCTCAGACCCAGCCGGAGGAGACCGCCTAAATATGACCAAGCAGCAGGAGGTTAGCCCGCTGGCCCTTGAGTTCCAGCGCCTGGTTGAAATTATGGACCGGCTGCGTGGCCCCGGCGGTTGCCCATGGGACGCTCAGCAGACCCACCAGTCCCTGGTGCGCTACCTGATTGAGGAGGCCTACGAGGTGGTGGAGGCCATTGAGGCCCCCGGTGGCACCGACCGGGCTCTGCTTAAGGAGGAGCTGGGGGACGTCCTGCTGCAGGTGGTTTTTCATGCCAAGGTGGCCTCTGAGCAGCCTGCTACCGCTGGCGGTTTTGGCATGCTGGAGGTGCTGCGGGCCCTAAATGAGAAGCTGGTCCGCCGCCATCCCCATGTTTTTTCTGATGCTCAGGCCCCGGACGCTGATTCGGTGTCGGCCCGCTGGGAGGAACTGAAGCGGGCTGAGAAGCCGGAGCGGACTGGCCCCTTTGATGGGGTGCCGCCCCATCTGCCTGCCCTGGCCCTGGCTGAGAAGACCCTGGCTAAGGGTGCTAAGGCTACTCTGTCGGGGCCGGAGCCAGCCCAACTGCCCCAGGAGGTTCTGGCCTCTGAGCAGGGGCTGGGGGACTACCTGCTGGCCCTGGTAGCGGCTGCCCGTCAGGCGGGCCTGGATCCTGAGCGGGCCCTGCGCCAGGCGGTGAGGGCCTACCAGCAGCAGGTTAACCCAGATTATTGAGCCCTGGGGCTAAGCTTTAAGGAGGGGGGCTCTCCTGTGGGGAGTTCCTGTTTCTGGCCAAGAAAACCTCAGGCAGACCTAAGAAATCAGTGGGAAATGTTGAATTTCTGTGTGCTTGTGTGGGTTTTTTGCTAGAATGGGGACTACCTAAGAGTCAGGCAGGTCCACCAGCTGGTGGGTCGCCCGGCCCCTAAATAGCCATTCCAATCTACTTATCCTTACAAGGAGCATTTTCATGGCTTTGATTACCGCAGTTCACGCACGTCAGATTCTTGACTCCCGCGGCAACCCCACCGTTGAAGTAGAGGTCCTGCTCGAAGACGGCGCCTTCGGCCGTGCAGCAGTACCCTCCGGCGCCTCCACTGGTGAGTGGGAGGCCGTCGAGCGTCGTGATGGCGACAAGGCCGTCTACCTGGGCAAGGGCGTCCTGGGCGCTGTTGCTGCAGTGATCGACGAGATCGCCGAAGAAGTTATCGGTATCGACGCCACTGACCAGCGCGCTGTTGACGCCGCCATGATTGCCCTGGACGGCACCAACAACAAGGGCAAGCTGGGCGCCAACGCCATCCTGGGTGTCTCCATGGCTGTTGCCAAGGCTGCTGCCGAGTCTGCCGACCTGCCCCTCTACAAGTACCTGGGCGGCCCCAACGCTCACGTCCTGCCCGTCCCCATGATGAACATCCTCAACGGTGGCTCCCATGCCGACTCCAACGTTGATATCCAGGAGTTCATGATTGCCCCCATCGGCTTCGACACCTTCTCTGCTGCCCTGCAGGCTGGCGTTGAGGTTTACCACGCCCTCAAGAGCGTTCTGCACGACCGTGGCCTGTCCACCGGCCTGGGTGACGAGGGTGGCTTCGCCCCCAACCTGGACTCCAACGCTGCCGCTCTGGACCTAATCATTGAGGCTATCGAGAAGGCCGGCTACAAGCCCGGCGAAGAGATCGCCCTGGCCCTGGACGTTGCCTCCTCCGAGTTCTACAAGGACGGCGCCTACGACTTCGAAGGTCAGAAGAAGTCCGCAGCTGAAATGTCTGCCTACTACGCCGAGCTGGTTGCCAAGTACCCCCTGGTTTCCATCGAGGATCCCCTGGACGAAAACGACTGGGAGGGCTACAAGACCCTGACCGCCGAAATTGGCGACAAGGTTCAGCTGGTTGGCGACGACCTCTTCGTGACCAACCCCGAGCGTCTGGCCAAGGGCATTGCCCAGGGCGCTGCTAACGCCCTGCTGGTTAAGGTCAACCAGATTGGTTCTCTGACCGAGACCTTCGACGCCATGGAACTGGCTCAGCGCTCCGAGTACCGTTGCATGGTTTCCCACCGCTCCGGTGAGACCGAGGACGTCACCATCGCCGACCTGGCTGTTGCCACCAACGCCGGCCAGATCAAGACCGGTGCTCCCGCCCGTTCCGAGCGTGTAGCTAAGTACAACCAGCTGCTGCGCATCGAGGAAGAGCTGGGCGACGCCGCTGTTTACGCTGGCAAGTCTGCCTTCCCCCGCTTCGCCAAGTAAGGCTAAGCCCTAGCGTCAGCTAGCTTTCTAGGCCACCTGCTTCACCTCCCCGGTTTCTTGACTGGGGGAGTGGGGCAGGTGGCCTTAGCTCTATCTCTAGGGGGAGTTCAGGGTATAGCAAAAGAGGTGCCCTTTGGAGGGCACCTCTTTTATCATTATGGGGCTACAAGATAAACTACCTGTAGCGAAATAGTATGCACCAAGTATAGCGTCGAAGAGTCATCTAGGCAAGGAAGGGCAATCAATGAAGAAAGTCCATAGGGAAGCCTTCGTTGGCTCCTTAACTCCTGCGCGATTTGCCCCTTACCTCAAGGAAGCTTCTGATTTTTTCAAAACATCTGGTGAACAGGAAGAGAAGGCACTAGAGCTCTACATCTGGGCTACAGAGCTAGCAGGTCTTTATCAGATACAGATAGCCTTCCTAGAAGTTGCTTTACGTAATGCCCTGAGTCAGCAGCTAGCTGCCTGGAATAAGGCTCAGCCCTCTGAGAAGGGAATTCATTTCTCTTCTGACTGGATTAGCCAGAGAGCTGAGAGTCTGAGAGATGTGGTCAACTCAAGAAACATCAGTGCAGCAATCATCCAGGCCAAACAAGATAAGCCTTGGAAAGAAAGTTATAAACCTTCCTATGACGACATCATCTCAAAGCTTACTTTTGGATTCTGGCATAGTCTGCTGGTCGATGAAACCACAGTAACTACTCACGTCTCCTTCCGAGGTCTCTCAGATGAGGAGCGTCGTAGCAAGGTGAGAGCTCGCCGTCTGCGGAACCGTCGCCGTGACAGGCTTTGGAAAGATGCTCTCCATAAGGCTTTTCCTTATCGAGAGACCAGGGAAAGTCTCGAAGCAGAGAGAGGTCGGATTGCCAGACAAGTAGACTCCATACGTACTCTACGTAATCGCATTGCTCACCATGACAACATCTTGCAGGTGCATTACGCGGAACGAAATGCCGATATAAGGAGTCTCTTGCAAAGTATGGGGAGTTCCCCTTACAAGGCTCTGGTTTACCTAAAGCTAGAGGAACATCTTTCTTTAGATCCCAGAAAATACTGGAGCACATAAAATCTTCTTGAAGCTATGCAGGGTGAGTTTTCGGGGGTGAGACCAGCAGACTGGGAGGCTAGACTAGAGAGGCAAAGCAGAAAGCACAAAGGGTAGGAGGCAGCTGATGGCGGCGAGAAAAAAGAAGCAGGGGGCTCAGCGGCCCGGACGGCTGGCCGCCTTCTTCGGTTTTGGCCTTCAAACTCCAGTAGAGAAGAAGCCAAAGAAAGCCCAGCCTCACCCTGCCCCCCTGGCCCCGGAAGAGACCCTAGACCAGCCCCAGCCGGCTGCCGCCCACGTCTTCTCCCTCTCCTCCCTACTGGTGGTGGCCGTCCTTGCCATGATTCTCATGACCCTGGCAGCTCCCCTGACCAAGTACCTAGAACAGAGCAAGGAACTCTCAGCTACCCAGGCCAGCATCGCCCACTTGCAGGCCGAGCAAGAAGAACTCAAGGCCCAAATCAGCTGGTGGAAGGACGACAACTACGTCAAGCAGCAGGCTCGCAGCCGTCTCTTCTACGTCAACCCCGGTGAAACCCCCTACCTGGTGGTGGGGGTGGACGCCACATCCTCCATGGCGGACGATACCAGTGCAGCCGCCAAGATAGCCCCCCAGGAATCCTGGACCAGTAAACTCTGGGGATCCCTGCAACTGGCAGCCGAAGACACCTCCGTCAGCCAGGCCCAGAGTAGTAGCCAGCCCAGCGAATCGGCTAGCCCCAGCGCCAACCCCTCGGGCCAAACTGGAAGCCAAACGGCCATTAGCCCCTCAACCGCTAGTCCTGCCCCGGCTACCTCCTCAGCCGCGAGCCCGACTAGCTCCAGCCCCTCCCGCTAGTTCCTGCCCTCAGGCGCTAAAATAGGGCAGAGACCCTAACTTAACCGAAGGACAGCATGACCACCCACCAGCCCCAGGGCTTTGGCGTCACCGCCGACACCCTCACCCCCACCGAGCAAGACCTGCAGGTTCTCTCTGCCCAGCTGGGTCGCAAGGTCCGCGACGTGGTAGAAATCCCGGCCCGCTGCCTTTGCGGCAACCCCCTGGTGGCCGCCACCGCCCCCCGCCTGGCCAACGGCTCCCCCTTCCCTACCGTCTTCTACCTGGCTCACCCGGTTATCACCTCAGCCGCCTCCCGCCTAGAGGCTGAGGGCATCATGTACGAGATGACCGATGAACTCGCCCAGGATGACGCCCTGGCAGCCGCCTACGCCCAGGCCCACCTCAACTACCTGCAAGAACGCGACCGTATCGGCAAGAAGGCCGGTATCGCTGACGTCCCTGAAATTGAGGGCGTCTCAGCCGGTGGTATGCCCACCCGGGTCAAATGCCTGCACGCGGTGTTGGGACACACCCTGGCTGTAGGTCGGGGCATCAACCCCTACGGTGACCGCACCCTAGACCTCATTGCCGAATGGTGGACGCCCCAGGTCTGTGCCTGCGACCCTGCCTGGCGTCAGCAGAACTAAGCTCCGTCTTCCCCTTCCCCCAGAACCTCCCCAGAAAGGCCAGGTCAGATGCGCGTCGGTGCCATTGACTGCGGAACTAACTCCATCCGTCTTCTGATTGCAGAGGCCAGCCCCACACCCCAGGGTGGCTGGGCCCTGCGCGACCTGCATCGAGAGATGCGGACCGTCCGCCTGGGGAAGGGAGTGGACGCCACCGGCTGGCTGGCCAAGGAATCCCTGGAGCGCACCTTCTCTGCTGCTCGCGATTACGCCCAGCTGCTAGCCGACTACGGGGTGAGCGACCTGCGCTTTGCCGCCACCAGTGCCACCCGGGACGCCGGTAACCGCCACATCTTCGTGGACGGCATCCAGCAGATTCTAGGTATTGAACCTGAGGTCATTAGCGGCCAGGAAGAAGCCAATCTCTCCTTTGAAGGGGCCCTATCTTCGGTAGGCAATAGCCAGGACATGACCCTGGTGGTAGACCTGGGCGGTGGCTCCACCGAGTTCGTCCTGGGCAACCAGGAGGGGGTGGCTGCTGCCCGCTCGGTTGATATTGGCTGCGTTCGCCTGTCTGAGCGGCATATCAGCTCTGACCCGCCCAATGTCTCCCAGGTTTCCCGCTTGCTGGCTGATACCGACCGGGCCCTGGCTGAAGCCTCCACCCAGGTGGATTTCTCCCAAACCAGCCGCCTGGTGGGAGTGGCCGGGAGCGTCACCACCGTAGCCGCCCACGTCCTGGGCTTGAGCAGCTACGACCCTGAGGCTATTGACCGCTCCCAGATGAGCCTGGCCCAGGCCCAGGCGGCGGCTGTTGATATGGTGGCTATGACCAGCGCCCAGCGGGCCCAGCTGCCCTACATGCACCCGGGCCGGGTGGATCTGATTCCGGCTGGTTCCCTGATTTGGGCCCGAATCATGGAGCGGATTGCAGAGGCCACCGAGGGTAGGGTCAGCTCTGCTCTGGTCTCCGAGAAGGATATTCTGGACGGTCTGGCCCTGTCAGTTGCCGCCCGGGCAGACCAGAAATAGGGGGCTAGCCCTCCTATGGCTTCTGGCTCCCGTCACCTGGCCCTGCCCGCTACCCTTCTGCTGGCCTGCGGTGGGCTGACCCTGGCTCTTCCCAAGGCCCAGGCTACTACAGCCAGCCCCACTCCCTCTGCCTCCTCTTCCGCGAGTGCTTTTGCCAGCCCCAGCCCCTCAATCCCGGCCCCCAAGGGAGACTCCATCAGGGCCCGTCAATACTGGCTGACCCAGTACGGTTTTGATGAGCTCTGGGACCAAGCCACCGGTAAGGGGGTTACGGTGGCCGTCATTGATACCGGGGTGGACGCCCGCCACCAGGACCTGGCCGGACGGGTTCTGGCAGGCTACGACGCCTCCTTGGGTAGATCAGCTGGCTCTACCCCCAGCGCCAGCCCCTCAGCCACCAGCACCAGCTCAGCCAGTCCCTCTGCCGCTTCTTCAGCCTCAGCTAGCGACCGGGCCAAGGGCTGGGAAGGCCTAGGCCTGGAACCCGAACACGGCACCCTGGTTGCCTCCCTGATTGCAGGAGCCGGCCACCACAACTCCACCACCCCCAGCAACCGGGGCGAACCTGGCAGCCCCGCCGGCATCATGGGCATCGCCCCCGAGGCCAAAATCCTGCCGATCTCCCTAGAACTAGGCTCAGCCAGCCCCAAAACTCGCTCCGTCGACGAGCAAATCCCCGACGCCGTCCGCTACGCCGTCGACCAGGGGGCCCACATTATCAACCTCTCCGTTGGCTCCGACAAGACCAGCTGGCCTCAATCCTGGGACTCAGCCTTCGCCTATGCCGAAGAAAAAGGGGTCATCATTGTGGCCTCCGCAGGCAACCGGGGGGCCGGACTAACCCAGGTTGGCGCACCCGCCACCATGCCCGGCGTCCTGACTGTCGGCGGTGTAGACCAAAACCGCAAGGACTCCTGGTCAGACTCCTCCCAAGGCATCTCCATCGCTGTCTCAGCCCCCAGCCAAGCCATGATCGGGGCCATTCCCGGCAACCGCTACGCCACCTGGTCTGGCACCTCAGCAGCCGCCCCCATCGTCTCCGGCCTGGCCGCCCTGATCAAAGAAAAATACCCGGATCTGACCGGCAACCAGATCATTCAGCGCATCATCTCATCAGCTGACGACGCCGGCGCCGACGGCCGCGACCCCCTCTACGGCTACGGCATCATCAACCCGGCCGCCGCCCTCGACCCCAAAACCCCGGACGATACCAGCAGCAACCCCCTGGGCTCCATGCAGGAATGGATTAGGGTCCACCGCAAAAACACGACCAGCCCCAGCCCCAGCAGCTCAGAAACCCCCATCCACCAGGAAGGCGAAGAACTAGAAACAATCGCCGCCCCCACACCGGTACGCCCAGCGGCCGACTCCGGCATCCTACCGCCCCTCATCCTGGCAGGCCTAGCCCTCTGGGTAGGCATTATTACCCTGGGCAGCATCGGCCAGCTCAAGCGTTGGGTTGCAAGCCAAGAAACCAAAAGAAAATAAGCAAAGCCAAACTATGCTTAAAGCGCCAAAGGTGGCAAGATTAGAGGCAGATACTTCTCGTCACCCCTGACGGCATAAGAACTAGGAAAGAAAAACCAGATGGCCTTTGACAAGATTGCACAGGACCGCCCCCGCGTACTCATCGTCGGCGGCGGCTACGTTGGCTTCACCGTAGCCAAGAAAATCCAGAAAGTCATTAAGGAAACCGGCGGTGTCGTCACCATCGTCGACCCCAACCCCTACATGACCTACCAGCCCTTCCTGCCCGAAGTCGCAGCCGGCTCCATGGAAGGTCGCAACGCCACCGTCCCCCTGCGCCAGCACCTGCGCGACAGCGAAATCATCGGCGGCCGAGTCATCGCTATCGACCACTCCAAGAAGATCGCCACCGTTGAAGGCATCAACGCCGGCGAAACCTTCGAGCTACCCTACGAAGAAATCGTCCTGGGCGCCGGTGCCGTCACCCGTGCCTTCCCCATCCCCGGCCTGGCTGAGGTCGCTATCGGCATGAAGACCGTTGAAGAGGCTGTCTCCGTCCGCAACTGGGTGCTGGAACGCATCGAAATTGCCTCCCTGACCAAGGACGAAGAGGAGCGTCGCCGCGCCCTGACCTTCGTCGTTGTTGGCGGTGGCTTCGCCGGTGTCGAAACCATCTCTGAACTTGAAGACATGGCCCGCGAAGCCGTCAAGCGCAACGAGCGCCTGCGCATCTCAGACCTGCGTTTCGTCATGGTTGAAGCAGCCCCCCGCATCATGCCTGAGGTTCCCGAAGACCGGGCTGAGAAGGTTGTTGCCGAGCTGCGCGCTCGCGGTATTGAGGTTCTGCTCAACACCTCCCTGTCTGACGCTACCGGTGGCCACCTGCAGCTGATCAATATGGCCGACAAGTCTCCTGCTGGCGAGCTAGACACCGACACCCTGATTTGGACTGCCGGTGTGGCTGCTTCCCCCATGCTCAAGAACACTGACTTCCCCATCGACGAGCGGGGCCGCGTCCGGGTTCAGGCTGACCTGCGGGTTGCTGGCGATGACGGCGTGATTGAGGACGCCTGGGCTGCTGGCGATAACGCTGCTGTGCCCGATCTGTCTGGCGGTGGCGTGGGTGGCTTCTGCGTGCCTAACGCCCAGCATGCCTCCCGTCAGGCTCTGAAGCTGGCTGAGAATCTGCTGGCTAAGCGCCGGGGCCAGGACGTCTCTGACTACTACCACGAGACCATTGGTGTGGTTGCTGGCCTGGGCCTCTGGAAGGGTGTTGCTAACTTCAAGGGCAAGACCATTGGTGGTCCCCTGGCCTGGCTCATGCACCGGGCCTACCACGGTGCGGCTATCCCCACCGTTGAGCGCACTACCCGGGTTATGACTACTTGGGCCCTGAACCAGGTCTTTGGCCGTGACACTTCTTCGATCCGTCACCAGCGTTCACCCCGCCTGGCCTTCCAGCAGGCTACCGGCACCGCACCCGAGAAGGCTAAGGCTAAGCTCTAGGAACTTTTCTGGTATAAAGATATAAGCGGAAGCGCTCTCCGGGTATGGCTCGGTGGGCGCCCGCTTAGGCCCCTATAGCCCAATTGGCAGAGGCAGAGGACTTAAAATCCTTGTGTTCTGGGTTCGAGTCCCAGTGGGGGCACAACCACCTCATAAGATGCCCCGGTTGGTATAAAGCCAATCGGGGCATTTTTCTGTCGTCCTACCTTGGTAGGGGTACCAGACCTGTTTGGTCCCTGGCTCAGGTGTACCAGATTGAGGCGTTTTTCCTCGAACAGTTCCGATACAAAACGACTTTTTCTGGTACCTGTGGACGGGGGACCAGACTAATCTGGTACCCCTCAAACATACAGAGATCATAGGTACCAGATAAAATCACTTTTCTGCGGAGGCTCCGCCCAAAAGCTATCTGAGCTGGTACCAAGTGGGGAAGGGGACAGCCTATTTAGTCTCGTCAGTCTAAATAAGAGCCTAAAATAGAGCCTATGACTCAAGCCCGCCTCTACGCCACAGACCTCGACGGAACCCTCCTCACCCACCAGCGAGACTTCGACCGCACCCGCCTGGGCCGCGTCCTCGACCACCTAGCCCAAGAAGGCTCCTACCTGGCTGTCGCTACCGGCAACCAGCTGCCCACCATCAAAAAGTACATGGGGGAGCTGGACGGCCGACCCAACCTCTACTACATCGCCGAAAACGGGGCCCTGATCCACAACCAGGGGAGGGACCTCAAGGTCTGGGGCTACAGCCCCCAGCTACTAGACCAGACCCTGACTGTCCTAGAAGACTTCCCTCAGCTTGGCGTCATCCTCTCCTGCCGCCAGAACTCCTATGTTCCGGCTGACCGCCTCAAGGTTCTGGCCGACTTCACCAAGGCCTACCTAGAGATGGGTGGCCAGGCTATCCCCGGCTACGACCCGGCCGACCCCATTAGCGCCGTCCGCCCCTTCTACCCTGGCATCCAAGAGATTCAGGACCCCCGCCAGGTTAAGGAGCAGGTGCTCAAGGTTGCAGCCAACACCAACAGCCTGTCCAAGGCCAAGACCCTGGTAGCAGAGCTGGCCGGACGCCTACCTGAGGGGGTAGCTGCCACCTCCAGCGGCTTCGGAGCCATTGACCTGATCATTGAGGGCAACCATAAGGGCCACGCTCTGTCCTGGCTGGCCCAAGAACTGGGCGTCAACCAGGCTCAGACCGTTGCCTTTGGCGATAGCGGCAATGACCTAGAAATGTTCCAGTACGCTGCCCGCTCCTACGCTATGGAAGAGAGCGATCCCAAGCTCGTAGCTGTGGCAACGGGCCGAATCGGTAGTAACCAGGAGGGGGCTGTCATTAGCTTCCTTGAGGAGGAACTGGGCCTGAACTAGGGGAGCGGGAGGCTTAAAGAGCCTCCGGGAGAGAGGGCTTAGTCACGCTGAGAGGGAAAGCGGGAAGAAAGAAGCTCCCCAGTCAGTTAGGCTGGTAGGACGATTTCCACGACTACTGACTAGGAGCTTACAGCCGTGGCAGGAAACCCCCTACTCACTAATATGACCAAGAACCAGGGCGACCCCCGCTTTGGTGCCTTTGGCGCTGGTGGCAGCTACCAGGGTAGCTACAGCACCCAGGCCGAGCAGGTCTCAGCTGATGACCTTAACCAGATGTACAATGCTGGCACCGCCAGCCCCCTGGACACCAACCGTCTGACCGTCAACGACGTTGTCATGAAGACCGGCCTTAACCTGGGCCTAGTCGTGCTGGGCGCAGTTGTGGGTTGGATGGTCCCCATGCTAGGCGCTATCGGCGCGATAGCTGGTTTTGTCCTGGGTCTGGTTAACTCCTTTAAGAAGAAGGTCTCCCCGGCTCTGGTTATGCTCTACTCGGTCGCTGAGGGCCTTTTCTTGGGCTTCATGTCCTTTATGTTTGAGGCCCGCTACCCTGGCATCGTAGGTCAGGCTGTGACCGCAACCATCATTGTCTTTGGCACCATCCTGGCCCTCTATGCCACCGGTCGCATCCGCACCAACGCCAAGCTCAATTCCTTCTTCATGGTGGCGACTATCTCCTACCTGGTCTTCTGCCTGGTTAACCTGGGTAGCGTCCTGATTTTCAACAACGATATTCGCTCTATGACCGTAGCCGGTATCCCCCTGGGCCTGATTATCGGTCTCTTTGCTGTTCTACTGGCCACCTACTCCCTGCTCATGGACTTCACCAATGTCTCTGAGAGCGTCAAGGCCGGTGTGCCTGAGCGTGAATCCTGGCGTCTGGCCTTTGGACTGGTTGTCTCCCTGGTCTGGCTCTACATCGAGATTCTGCGGGTCCTGGGCTATGCCCGCGCCATGCTAGAGGACTAAACCCTAGCCTCCTTGCCCCTTAGCTGAGAAACCCGGCTCCCTTCCTCATCAGGAAGTGGCCGGGTTTTGCTCTGCCCAGAAGCTAGGCGACTTTAGTCACCCTAAGGCCGTCAGGGGCCCGCTGGCCTATCCTGATGAGGGGACTTCGTGGGAAGATAGGGGGCATGAGCGCCACACCCAGCCCCCAGAAAACCCACCCAGGGACGGCACCCAGCGACAGCTACGTCCCCTTTGCCTTGCAGATTGCCGCCGCCTGGTCCTGGCGTCTGCTGGTGGTAGGTTTTGCTTTTGTTCTGATTTATCAGGCCTTTTCTCAGATTTCCCTGATCGTTGTTTCTATCATGATTGCAGCCCTGCTGGCGGGCCTGCTCTCACCGGTAGTCTACTTTTTCCGTCGCCGCCACCTGGGCGCTGGGCTAGCTACCGCGATTACCGAAATCGGCCTGATTACAGGCGTGCTGGGTCTTTTGGCCCTGGTAGGTCAGCAGATGCTGACCGGTTTTTCCTCCATGTCTAGCCAGGTCATGGCAGGCTGGAACCAGCTCATGGTTATGGTCAACGACCTACCCATCGACCTGGGAACCGACCAGATTAACGACTACCTGAACCAGCTCATGGAAGGCCTGCAGAGCAACTTCTCGAGCATTCTGAGCGGCGTAGCTAGTGTGGGCTCAACTGCAGCAGACTTGGGTACCGGCCTGGCCATCGTGCTCTTTACCCTGATTTTCTTCCTCATGGAGGGTGAAAAGATTTGGCTTTTTATCGTCAAACTTTTCCCCCGTCGGGCCCGCCTGGCGGTTAACGGGGCTGGCCGTCAGGGCTGGAAATCCCTAGTTTCCTATGTGCGTGTCCAGGTGTTTGTTGCTGCTGTGGACGCCGTTGGTATTGGTCTCTCGGCCTTCTTCCTGGGTGTTCCCTTGGCCCTTCCCCTGGGCGTCCTGGTCTTCTTGGGTTCCTTCATTCCGGTGATTGGTGCCCTGCTGACCGGTTTTATGGCCGTTATGTTGGCCCTGGTAGCTAATGGCCTGGTCAATGCCCTGATTATGCTCTTTATGGTGTTGCTGGTTCAGCAGATTGAGTCTAATATTCTGCAGCCCCTGATTATGGGTAAGGCTGTTTCTCTGCACCCGCTGGCGGTTCTGCTGGCAGTGCTGGCCGGTTCTATGCTCTACGGTATTGTGGGTGCCCTCTTTGCGGTACCGGTGCTGGCTATTGTGAATACGATTATTCGTTATCTAGCTGCCCGCCAGTGGGAGGAGGACCCAGATATTCGCGAGAGCGAGTTCCTCTACCCGCATGAGATTAAACGGCGGGAGCGCAAGGCCCTGGCTGAGGTGGTCAAGGCCCAGATTGAGGAACGTATCGAGCACCTCAAACATGATCACGGATCTGAGCCTAAGACAGCCCATCCGGCGTCAGCTACCCTAGAATCCCCTGCCCAGAACCATTCCGATAAGAAGGCCTAGATGACCCAGCAGACCCCTAGCCCCCTGACCCTGACCGACATCCAGCAGGCTGCTGCCCTGCTTGAGGGCGTCATTGAGCGAACCCCTGTGGCCCATTCGAGGGCCCTGAGCCAGCAGCTGGGTTCTGACGTTTATTTCAAGTGTGAGAACCTGCAGAAGTCTGGCTCCTTCAAGGTACGCGGGGCCTACACCCGCATGGCCAAACTGACTGAGGAGGAGCGGGCCAGGGGAGTAGTGGCTGCCTCGGCAGGTAACCACGCCCAGGGTGTGGCCCTGGCTGCCTCCCGCCTGGGTATTTCAGCCCGCATTTACATGCCCCAGGGGGCGGCCCTGCCTAAAATTGCAGCCACCCGTGACCACGGGGCTGAGGTGGTACTACACGGCAACACCGTGGATGAGGCCCTGACTGAGGCAAAGGCCTACGCCCAGTTGACCGGGGCGGTCTTTGTTCACCCCTTCGATAACGAGGATATTATTGCTGGCCAAGGCACCCTTGGCCTAGAGATTCTAGAGCAGGTGCCGGACGTTGACACCATCCTGGTGGGTGTTGGCGGTGGCGGCCTACTGGCTGGCCTGGCCCTGGCTGTTCGGGCCAAGGAAGAGGAACTGGGCAAGAAGATCCGCATTATTGGTGTTCAGGCCCAGAACGCGGCCGCCTACCCGCCCTCGCTGGCAGCGGATGCCCTGGTGCCCCTGACTAAGGTCTCTACCATTGCTGATGGTATTGCCGTGGGCCTACCCGGCCAGCTGCCCTTCGCCATCATTAAGAACCTGGTGGATGACGTCCACACGGTCTCTGAGGACGATATTGCCCGGGCCCTGATTTTCTTGCTGGAACGGAACAAGCTGGTGGTTGAGCCGGCCGGTTCAGTGCCTGTGGCTGCCCTGATTTCTGGCTCCCTCCAGGAGAAGTACGGGGATCTGGGAAGCACGGTCTGCCTGCTTTCGGGCGGCAACATTGACCCTATGCTCATGCTTAAGGTGATTCAGCGGGGTCTGAGCGCTGCTGGTCGTTACATGACTATCAAGATGATGCTTAAGGACCGGCCCGGTGAGCTGACTACTATCTCCCGGATCATTTCTGACCTGGACGCTAACGTGACCGGCCTGGACCACACCCGGGTGGGTGGCGACCTGTCCATGGGCGATGTGTCTATCACCATCAATATGGAGACCAAGGGCCAGGAGCACTGCCAGCAAGTGCTGGAGGCCCTACAGGCTGAGGGCTACCAGCCCACCGTGCTCAACTAGGCTCCTGAGGGGTAAAGAAGACCCCCTACTTTCTCTCTTGACCCTGAGATAAACCAGGGGTTCAAGAGAAAAAGTAGGGGGTCAAAGTCTGCCCAGAGCCGACTGCTAGCCGGTGAAGGGGACAGCCGAGATGATCTTGACCGGGATGTCCTTACCGTTGGGGGCCTGGTAGGTCAGCTCGTCGCCCACCTTGTAGCCGTTAATGGCGGCACCCATGGGGGACTTCTCAGAGAAGACCTGCAGACCAGAGTCACCCACCAGAGACTCAGCGACTTCGCGGGAGCCCAGCAGGAACTTCATGGTCTTACCGGCGATGGAGGCCTCTACCACCATACCGGGCTCGACGATGCCGTCGTCCGGGGCGGGCTGGTCAGAGACCCGGGCGTTTTCTAGCAGGTGCTGGAGCTGCTTGATGCGGCCCTCGTTCTTGCCCTGCTCTTCGCGGGCGGCATGGTAGCCGCCGTTCTCTTTGAGGTCGCCCTCGTCGCGGGCGGCGGAAATACGGTCAATAATCTCTTGGCGGTAGGGGCCAGAGAGGTGGTCCAGCTCAGCCTTGAGCCGGTCGTAGGCTTCTTGAGTCAGCCAGGCGCCTTCAGTTTCTGCCATGCTTCTCTCCTTACTCAGGGTCTGTCTTGCCTTGATGGAAAGCAAGACGGGGTACTGGGCCTAGTCTACAGGCGCAAGCGTCCCCTAGCTAACAGGTCAGCTCTTAGCTTTCTTGCTGGGGTGCAAGCCAGCAGGAGTCTACGGTGACTGTGGTGGCCTCACCCAGCAGACGCAGGTCGGTGGTCTGTACTGAGATTCCTAGACCCTGTTCGTTGGTGTAGGGCCCTAGGGCTACTTCTTTCCAACCGACGATAGCGCCAGAGGAGCTCAGGGCCTTGAGGGCGCAGATAGCGGTGGCCTGGGGGTCTTTGGAGATTTCAAAGCTGATTCTGGCTTCATCTGGGCTGGTCAAGACGAAGCCAACGTCCCGGCCGCGGGGGGCCGTCCCCTGGTCGGACTGGATCCAGAAGGCAAAGGCTAGGGCCAGGCTGATGGCTAGGGCTGTAAAGACTCGCCAGAAGGTCTTAGACCGGGGTGGACGCTGCTGGCTTCTGCCGTAGCGGTCGTCAAGGCTGCTGGAGCTCATGCTTGCTCCCTTTCATCTGGCGTAACAAAGGCTCGGTCTGGGCCGCTGGCTGGGGGTAGAATGGGCAGAACCTTAGAGCTAGGGTTCTACCCCCTAACCCTACCCCTATTTGCCCTGAGAAAACACTCTTACCTGAACAGAAAGTCCTCACCATGACTAGCTCCAGTACCCAAGAGCCTTTCTACGATTCTTCCCTGCTGGCCCCCCTCAAGGACGATTACCGGGGCCTGCGTATTCTGGCGGTGCACGCTCACCCGGATGATGAGTCTTCTAAGGGGGCACCTACTATGGCTGCCTACCTGGACCGGGGCGCTAGGGTCATGGTGGCTACTATGACCGGTGGTGAGGCTGGGGACGTGCTTAACCAGGAGATTGAGCAGCTGGTCTGGTCCCGGCGGGATTTGCCGGGCTTGCGTCGGCAAGAGATGGCTAAGGCCCAGGAGGTGCTGGGGATTGAGCACCGCTGGGTGGGTTTTAGGGACTCTGGCCTGCCCGAGGGTGACCTCCTGCCGCCCCTGCCTTACGGTTCTTTTGCTTCCCTGCCCCTGGAGGTAGCTGCTGCGCCCCTGATTCGTCTGGTGCGGGACTTTAAGCCCCACATTATTTTGGCCTATGACGAGATAGGCGGTTACCCCCACCCGGATCATATTATGTCTCACCGGGTGGCCATGGAGGCCTATGAGAAGGCGGGTGACCCGCAGGCCTACCCGGGGACGGGCCAGCCTTGGGAGGTTTCTAAGATTTACTATGACCGGGCCTTTAGCCCGGAGCGAGTAGCTGCTATGCACGCCTACCTGCTGAGCCAGGGCCACCAGTCGCCTTTCGCCGAGTGGGTCGCTCAGGCCGCTGAGGGGGACGGTAAGGGCAATACTCCGCCGGTTTCTCGCCACCAGACCAGTACCCGGATTTCTTCGGCTGACTATTTTGAGCTGCGGGATCAGGCTCTGCGGGCTCACGCTTCCCAGGTGCCCCTGGATTCTCTTTTCTTTGCCTTGACCCCTGAGGAGCAGCGGCAAATCTGGCCCTTTGAGGATTATGTGCTGGCTAAGAGCCGGGTGGAGGTTTCCTTGCCCGAGACCTGCCTGGCTGAGGGCGTCGACTATCGGGCTGCTTAGGAAGGTTATTCTAAGGGCAGGCGAAGGCAGACTCGTGGCGAAGCCGCTGGCATTGATGGAGTTCGCGGGTGCGTTAGCATGTAAGAGCGAACGGAATCCGCCGTCAGGCGGGGCGTGAATCGACTGCGAAGCAGTCGAGAGGGAGGCGGCGAGCGCGAGTCTGCGAGCCTAGCCCAAGCCAAGGAATAATCAGCCACGAGCGGGCCGGTCGGGGCTAGAATAGGGGAGCAAGGACCCGCATACGGCCCTGCTAGATTTGACTACCTTTGAAGGGAGCCCTTGAGTGACTTCTGCCTCGACTGCGGCCCTGTCCCTGCTGGCTGCTACAGCCAGCCCCACCGCTACCGTCATTACGACCCTTAACCCGGACGGCTCCTTCCGTGGTTCTCCCGGTATTCTGGGCTTTTTTGCCTTCCTGATTCTGGGTATTTTCTTGATTCTGCTGGGCCTGGATTTGACCCGCCGGGCCCGTCGCCTGCGCTACCGTAACGATTATGCCCAGGCGCGGGCCTCCCAGGAGCAGGCCGTAGCCCAGCCTGCTGAGCCTTCAGGTCAGCCTGAGAAAAGCGCCGGTGGGCAGGTAGAATAGGGTCTGTTACTTTGGCCCCGCTTTCGTCCAGGAGTTCCGCATGAAGCTACCGCAGTCTCTTTACTCGGTCTATGAGCGTAACCTGGCCTCCGGCATCCCCCGTGAGAAGCTACCCCAGCATATTGGCGTGCTGGTGGACGGTAACCGCCGCTGGGCGGCCCTGGCGGGGGAGAGCACCAAGCAGGGCCACCAGGCCGGGGCTGACCGCATCCTGGAATTTCTGGGTTGGTGCCGTGACCTGGGGGTTCCTATGGTCACCCTTTACATGCTTTCGACCGAGAACCTCAAGCGCAGCAGCCAGGAGTTGGCTGACCTGGTTGAGGTAATTGAAGGTTTTGTGGAGCGGCTGAGCGGGGCCCAGCTGGCCCGTATCTGCCCGGTGGGTCAGCTGGAATCCTTGCCGGTTAGTTTGCAGGAGTCTTTTGACCGGGCGGTGGCTGCTACCGCTTCTTTGGAGGGCCTGCAGGTTAATGTGGCTGTTGGTTACGGTGGACGCCAGGAGATCGCGGATGCCGTCCGTAGCCTTCTGCTGGAGGCCGCTGACCAGGGGCTGAGCCTGCGGGAGCTGGCTGAATCCATGACTATTGATGATATTTCTAGCCACCTCTATACCCGGGGCATGCCTGACCCTGACCTGCTGATTCGTACCTCGGGTGAGCAGCGCCTGTCTGGTTTCATGACCTGGCAGTCGGCCTATTCTGAGTTTTATTTCTGTGAGGCTCTTTGGCCTGATTTTCGGCGGGTTGATTTTCTGCGGGCCTTGCGCGATTATGCCCAGCGGCAGCGCCGTTTTGGGTCTTAGGGGCCTGGTGGGCTTGTGTTTGAGCGCCTGATGACCTTAGGCGGCTTGGCTGCTGGTGGGAGCTGGTTGGCCGGGTGGGCGGCCCTGCTCCTGCTGCTGGCCCTTCTTCTTTTTGCCCGGGGCGCGGCCCAGCTCTGGGTGATTGACCTGCGGGAGCACCGGCTACCCAATAGGATTCTTTTTCCCCTCTACCCTCAGGTGGGCCTGCCCCTGCTGGCTTCTCTCTGGCTCTCGGCTGGGCCCCTGGGGCTGGATGCCTGGCAGGCGACCAGCCAGATGCTGGCTGGTGGCCTGGTCATGGCCTTCTTTTATCTGCTACTGCGGCTGGGTTCTGCTGGGGCCCTGGGTTTGGGCGACGTCAAACTAGCTGGCCTGCTGGGCCTACTTTTGGCCTACCTCTCGCCCCTGCACCTGCTGCTGGGTAATCTCCTGATTTTTCTGACCGGGGGCCTCTACTCCCTGGGCCTGCTGCTAGCCGGTAGGGCCAGGCTGAAAAGTCATATTGCTTTTGGCCCCTTTATGCTGCTGGGCACCGTCCTAGCCCTGATTTACCCTGTCTAAAAGAAAAGAGTTCACTGATGCCTACCCCTCCCTACGTTTTGGGTCTTCGCCAGAAGATTGGTCACAACCTGCTCTGGTTGCCGGGCGCTACCGCCGTGGTGCAGCGGGAGAACGGGGATATTCTGCTGGTGAAGCGCAGTGATAACGGCAATTGGACGCCCATTACCGGCATTGTGGACCCGGGCGAGAACCCGGCTCTGACCTGCCTGCGGGAGGCCCAGGAGGAGGCTGGAGTAGAGATTGAGGTACTAGCCCTGGCCCAGGTCAAGGCTGACCCGCCCATGACCTTCGCTAACGGTGACCGCTGCCAGTTCTTGGATCACACCTTCTACTGCCGCTACCTGTCGGGCCAGGCTAGGGTCAACGATGAGGAGTCTAGCCAGGTGGCCTGGGTGGCCCCGGAGAACCTGGCAGACTATTGTTCTGAGCGCATGCTAGACCGGATCGATGCTGCCCTTAACTGGCGGGAGGGCGCCCGCTTCGGCTTTGAATCGGTGAGTCATTAGGACGGGCTAGGCTCGCAGACTCGCGCTCGCCGCATCCCTCTCGACTGCTTTGCAGTCGATTCAGGCCAGCCCCTGTGCCAGCGGCTTCGCTGCGAGTCTGCCATCGCCTAGCCCTTATGAGCAGCCTAACCAAAAGCGCTAGGCTAGAGGCATGACAGATTCATTTGCCTCCCATTCCCGGGCTGACGGCCGTCAGCCCAACCAGTTGCGTCCTATCAAGATCACCCGCAACTGGTCTTCTAAGCCTGAGGGCTCAGTCCTGATTGAGTTCGGTGACACCCGGGTGCTTTGCACCGCCTCCTTCACCGAGGGGGTGCCCCGCTGGCTTAAGGGCCAGGGCACCGGCTGGGTGACCGCCGAATATTCCATGCTTCCGCGGGCTACCGATACCCGCAGCACCCGCGAGTCAGTCAAGGGCAAGCAGTCGGGCCGCACCCAGGAGATTTCCCGCCTGATTGGCCGCTCCCTGCGGGCCGTGGTCGACACCAAGGCCCTGGGCGAGAACACTATCGTGCTGGACTGCGACGTCCTGCAGGCTGATGGCGGTACCCGCACAGCCTCCATCACCGGGGCCTACCTTGCCCTGGTAGACGCTATTTCCTGGGCTAAGGGCCAGGGGATTATTCCGGCCAAGGCCCAGCCGCTGACTGATTCCGTCTCTGCTATTTCGGTGGGTATCGTGGATGGCCTGCCCCTGCTGGACCTACCCTATGTTGAGGACGTTGCCGCTGAGACCGATATGAACGTGGTGGTAACCGGCTCGGGCAAGTTCATTGAGGTGCAGGGAACCGCTGAGGGCGCCCCCTTTGACCGTGAAGAACTCAACCAGCTGTTGGATCTGGCCCTGGAAGGCACCAGCCAGCTGGCCCAGCTACAAGCTCAAGCTCTCAAGGAGGACTAATGCCAGCCAAGATTGTTCTAGCTACCCACAACCAGGGCAAGCTGCGGGAACTACGGGAGCTACTGCGGGGCCAGATTGAGGGCCTGGATGTTGACACCGAGGTCATTGACGCCGGTGCCGCGGGTGCCCCCGATGTGGCCGAGACCGGGGTGACCTTTGCTGAGAACTCCCTGCTTAAGGCCCGGGCTGTGGCTGCTGCAACCGGCTTGATTGCGGTAGCAGACGATTCCGGCCTGGCCGTGGAGGTGCTGGGCGGGGCGCCGGGTATTTTCTCTGCCCGCTGGGCTGGCCGCCACGGGGACGATGCGGCTAACCTCAAGCTCCTGCTGGCCCAGCTGGCTGATATTGCGGATGAGCACCGGGCAGCTAGCTTTGTCTGCGCAGCCTCGGTGGCCAGCCCCAGCGGCTTTGAAGCGGTGGAAGAGGGCCGGATGGAGGGCCGTCTTTTGAAGGCTCCGGCCGGTGAGGGCGGCTTTGGCTATGACCCCATTATGGCTCCCTCCGCCCTAGAGGGTCCCTATGCGGGCTTGTCGGCGGCCCAGGTTCCGGCTGAGGTCAAGAACGCTATCAGCCACCGGTCAGCTGCCTTAGCTGCCCTGCTGCCCCACCTGCGTCAGGCCCTAGCCCAGCAGGAAGGCTAGGTCAGCTGGGCCAGGTAGTTGCCCAGCACCAGGTCTAGGGCCTGGCCGGTCTCCTGATCCAGCTGGGGCAGGGGATAGTCAGCTAGTTGGTCTGGGCCCCAGGCAGCAGCAGCTAGGCTGACCAAGAGCAGGGGCAGAACCGGGCCTGCCTGCTGGCTGGAAGCCCATGCCAGCAAACCTTCTAGGGCCCGACTGGGATCCAAACTGCCAGTAAGCAGGCCCTCTTCGGCCTCCAGCAGCAGGGACCAGGCCAGGGCCAGCAGACCCCCGACCGTCTGAGGGGCCTGCTCCTGGGCCGCCTGGCTGAGACTAGAAGAAAGATCTAGTTCTAGAGCCTTAGCTACCTGGGCCAGGGGCCTCTGCTGGGCCGTGACCCCAGCCAGCTGGGCCCCCAATAGGTAGCGCAGGCCCAGGCAGTAGCTGACAGCTGCCTTGCCCGCCTCTGGCCGTCCCTGGGTCAGGGCAGCAGTCTGCCTGGCCAAAGAAGCCACAGTCTCATCCTGCTCCAGGGGCAGGAAGGCCAGGGGTAAGAGGGCAGGCAGAAGCTCAGGATCCTGGGCCAGGGGCCGGGAGGACTTACCCGGCAGATCCATCTGCCCGTCCGCCAGCGCCTCCTGGATTCCGGGCAGGCCCTGAGCCGGCCCGGCCATGAAGGTCAGCCCATTGAGGGGGCGGGCCAGAGAGAAGGGGGCCGAATCGTCCAGCTGGTAACCGGCCCCGGCCATCCAGCGCAGATAAGACAACCAGATACAGGCCAGCTCATCGGCCGCCTGACCCTGGTTATTCCACTCCAGCGCCTCGCAGAGTCCATCCAAGGTTGCCAGAGCTAGACGGGTCTGGTCACCGGCCCGGCCAGGACGCTCCGCCGACAGGCCGCTAGCCTCAGTAGCAGCTAGAGACCGCAGACAGAAGGAAACCGCCGATCCATAGGCGGGAGAGGACAAAGAAGGTGCATAGGAGCTAGAAGTCATACCCCCATTTTAGGGGCTAGCTCACCTAGGATGGTTGTATGCGTATTCTGCACACCTCTGACTGGCACCTGGGTCGTAAGTTTCATGGTACTTCTTTGCATGAGACGATGAGCCGTTTGCTGGACGAAATGATTAACCTCATCGACGAGGAAAAGATAGACGTACTCCTGATCAGCGGGGATGTCTACGACCAAGCTATGCCCCGTAACGAGTCAGTCCTGCTCCTGAGCCAGACCCTAACCCGGTTAGCCAAAAGGGGGGTGGAAATCGTCATCATCAGCGGAAACCACGATTCAGCTACCCGACTGGGTTTCGGTTCCCAACTCATGAAGGGTGCAGGAGTACATCTTGTGACCTCTCAAACTGAAGTGGGCCAGCCCATCCTCATTGAGAAGCAGGGGGTTAGCGTCGCCTTCTACGGGATTCCTTATCTGGAGCCGCGTCCCATTGCTGAGCGTTGGGAAGTGGAACCCAGCCACCAGGCCGTCCTGACCGAGGCCATGCGTCGCATTCAAGCCGACTTCTCACAGACCCCGGCCAACGCCCGGATCGTCCTAGCCCACTGCTTTGCCCAAGGTGCTAGGCCCTCAGACTCAGAACGTAATATTCAGGTTGGCGGAGCTTTTAGCGTCCCGGCCTCTCTCTTTGAGGCAGCCGACTATACCGCCCTCGGCCACCTCCACGGTATGCAGCAGGTGGCACCCAGCGTCCGCTACTCTGGCTCCCTGCTGGCCTATTCCTACAGCGAAGAGAAACACCGTAAGGGGGCCTGGATTCTGGACCTAGATACTCAGGGCAAGATTCAGGTCAGCGACTATCGTTGGAAGACCAGACTAGAACTCAAGAGCCTGACCGGGACGCTAGCAGAAGTTCTTGATCCTCAGCTCCAAGAAGCCTATGGTCAAGCCTTTGTCCGGGTGACCCTGACAGATCCGGAGCGTCCAGCGAAGGCCCACGACAAGCTTAAGGCCGCCTACCCCTACCTCATGGAGTTCCACTACCAGCCCAGTGGACGCACTGAAAGCCAAAGGCCGGCTTACCAGCGTCGAGGCCAGGAAGAAGACCAGATGGAGGTCATTGCCTCCTTCTACCAGCATGTGCGAGACCGGGCCCTCAAGGAAGAAGAGAAGAACTATCTGCTGAAAGTTCTCGAACAGGTACGTCAGAAAAGAGCAGAAGCATGAGAATCCACCGGCTAGAAATCACCGCCTTTGGCCCCTTCCCCGCAAGCGAAATCATCGACTTTGACGACCTGAACCAAGAAGGCGTTTTTCTGCTCAACGGGCCAACTGGATCGGGTAAGTCTTCTATTCTGGACGCTATTTCCTTTGCCCTGTACGGGAGCACATCATCAGGGCGTAAGGATCTTAACTCAACCCACGCCGACCCCTACACTCAGCCTCGGGTGCTTCTGGAGTTTTCAGTCGGGGGGCGACGTTACCGAATTGAACGGTCGCTCAAGTTCCTTCGCCCTGCCCTCCGCAAGGGTGCCCAGGACCAGGAAG
>DKXC01000019.1:0-3839 GCA_002492045.1 Micrococcaceae bacterium UBA7136 | reverse complement strand
GTGCCCAGGACCAGGAAGTCAAGGCCAAAGTCACCCTAGAAGAAATAGACAAGCAGGGCCAGCTACTGCTGGATGCTCCCTGGAGCGAACGTAACGATGAAGCCGGAGCCATCATTACAGACCTGCTAGGTCTCAATAGTGCTCAGTTCAACCAGGTCATGATCCTGCCCCAGGGCAAGTTCCAGACCTTCCTCAATGCCAGCTCCATAGAACGTGAAAAGGTCCTCAAACAAATCTTTGGTAGCCAGGATTATGAGACAGTCCAAAAGATCCTGGCCGACCAGGCCAAAGAACTAGGCAGCCAGTACAAGGAACTCGAAGCCCTCCAAGAGCAGAATTGGAGCCAGGCAGAAGCTGCCCGGCAGAACCTAGAACTTGAGAAACTAGCAGACCTGCTAGGCCATACAAACTCTAGCGACCAGCAAGTCGCTGACCCAGAGCAGGAGCAGACCCTCAGACAGGCTGACCGGCTCGAGAAGAGTCGAGCAGATTTGCTAGAAGCAGAAGGAATCTTCTTAGCTCTCAAAGAAAGCTCTCAAGAGAACCAAAAAGATATCAGCAGCCTTGAAACCCAAGAAAAACGGGAGGACAAGCTGCTATCAGCCTGGCAAGAAGCCCAGCGTCTAGAGCAAGAAAAACAGGAGCTAGTCGAACAAGCTCCTGCCTACCGTCAAGCGAGCCAAAAGCTGGAGAAACACCAGAAAGCTAGCAAGGTCTTACCTGCTATCCAAGCCCAAGACAAGGCCCAGCAGCAAGCAGAAAAAGCAGCTCAAGAAAAAGCCCAGGCCCAGGCTCAAGCTAGCTCTTCTGCCACTAGCGCTCGCCAGCTGCTGAGCCAGCAGGCCCTTGAAGCTGACCTCCTAGATCGGGCAGAGGAAGCCCTTCACCAGCTAGATGCAAACCAGGACTTAGAGGCCCTTCTGGCTGGTCTAGAAGAAGCCGCCGGGCAACTGAGGAGCTACCAGAAGGATCAGGAGCAACTGGCAGAGCAGAAAGTCCGTTTAGATGAAGAAGGCCGTGCACTTCTAGCCCTCGTAGAGAAAGAAGCCCAGGCTCAAGAAAGCGCTAGCCAGGCCCAAAACAAGCTAGCGGAGATCCGGCAGAAGCTAGAAACCTTTGACGGAGCCCAAGAAGCCCTGCTCCAGGCTGAAAACACTCGTCAGGCTGCCGCCAAGGAGCTAGAAAAAGCCCAGGCCGTCCTCCGCCTAAAAAAGACCATCGCAGAGCAGCAAGAAGACCTTGCCCAAGCTGTCAAAGACCGTCAAGAGGCTGTTGCCTCCTATGAGAAGCTACGCGATATCAGGTCTAGTTCCCTTGCCGCTACCCTAGCCGAGGAGCTAGAGAGCGGAAAACCCTGCCAGGTCTGTGGCTCCCTCGAGCACCCTCAGCCTGCCCAGGTCAGCCCAGGTAAAGAAGTCAGCAAGCAGGAGCTAGCTAGTGCGGAAGAGAAGCGCCGCCAAGCTGAAAGCCAGGAAGGGAGGCTGGCTAGCCGGCTAGAAGACAAGCAAGCAGAACTAGCTGATTTGCTGGCTCAAGAGCCCCTCAGCCTTGAGGACGCCCAAACCCAGCAACAGCAGGCAGAGCGAGCTTACGCTCAGGCGCAGACTACCCTTCAGGAAGAAAAGACCTACCGGAGCCAAGAGAAGAAACAGCAAGAACTGGTAGAGAAGAACCAAACTCAAGCTCAAAAGGCCCAGCTGCAGCTGGCTACTGCCTCTTCTTCCCTCAAAACCTTGGAAGAATCCTGGCAGACAGAGAGTAGGCTCCTTGAAGGACAGCAGGAAAAGGACAGGAGCTTTAGCCAGCGGGCCCAGGCCCTGGTCCAGCTGACCAAGGAGGCCCGGGCTGCCCTGCAGCGAACCCAGGCAGCTGTTCAGGCCGGTCAAGAAAAAGAGAAGAGCATCCTTGAGCTAGAAAAGGCTCTAGAAGAGCAAGAGCTAGCTAGCGCTCAGGCGGCCTTAGCAGAGGTCCTTGACAGTGGTCAGGTGAGAGGCCTGCAGAAGCAGATAGAGGCCTACAAGCTTAAGGAGCAGATGTACGAGCGGGATTCTGCCAGCCCTGAGCAGCTCAGCTTAGCTGCCTTCTTAGAAGAAGGAGGGCAGGTTCCCAACGCCAGAGACCTAGAAAAGCTGAGGCAAAAGCTGACAGATGCCAAGAGCCAGCAGGATATCTATCTGCGGGCTCAGGGGCAGATGGAGAGCGCACTGGGCACCTTCCGACAGCTTCTGACCAGTCTAGAGGACCGGATTCAGGAGCTTGAAGATCTGGACCAGCAGAAGGAGCTAGTATCAGGTTTGGCCGAGGTCGCTAATGCTAGCTCAAGCAGGGATAACCCGCTGAAGATGACCCTGCAAGCCTACGTCCTGGCCTATCAGCTGCAGCAGGTAGCCCTAGCTGCCTCTGAGCACCTGGAATCTATGAGTAACGGACGCTACCGCTTAGAGCAGAGCGATAGGGGACGAACTAACCAGGGTAAGGCGGGTCTGGAACTGAAAATTTTTGATTCCTGGACCGATAGCTACAGGCACCCTAGTAGCCTCTCGGGTGGCGAGAGCTTCATGGCCTCCTTCGCCCTGGCTCTGGGCCTGGCTGAGGTGGTCCAAGGTTCTCAGGGAGGTGTCGAAATTGATACGCTCTTTGTGGACGAGGGCTTCGGATCTCTGGACGACGAAACCCTAGACACGGTCATGTCAACCATTGACAACCTGCGGGAGGGCGGCCGGGTGGTGGGCCTGATTTCTCACGTGACAGAGATGAAGACCCGGATCGGTAAGCACCTGACCCTGGTCAAGGGTCCGCAGGGTTCGACCATTAAGAGTTAAGGAGACCTAGGCATGGCCCAGCAGCCAGAGCAGAAGAGCCTCAGCCAGTCAGCTACCCCGCAGGAAACGAGGGGAGAGGCAGAGACTGGCCAGCCGACCTCTGCCAGCTCCCTGCCGGGCCTGCTTAGTTCCTCCCGCTACAGCCTGACCCAGTTACTGGATAGCCGTCCGCTTACCTCTATCAGCCAGGTCTCTAGCCTGACTCAGCTGGGCCAGCGGCTAAAAATTTCCTCTGCCTATGCCCGCCGCCGCATGCAGAGCCTGACCCTGACCCACGGACGCCTCTTCCTGGTCTTTTCCCTGCTCATGCGCTTGCCCGCCGCCATGGTCATGCTCTCGGTCATGATGCTGCTGGCGGAAGAAACCGGTGACAGTAGCCTGGGCGGTTACGCGGCCGCTACCGTTGGCTTCAGCTCTGCCCTCATGATTCCCCTCTACCGTAGGCTGACTGAGTGCTGGGCCCCCAGACCCATTTTCTTTACCGCTACGGTGCTCAATATTCTGGCCCTGACCTGGCTTCTGGTCCAGTCCCTACAGCTGAGCCAGAACCAAGCCCAGGCCCAGCCCCTCTTCTTCCTGGCTGCGGCCCTGACCGGCATCAGCACCGCCCCCTTGGGCAGTTTTATGCGCTCCTACTGGTCGGCCCGTTACCAGCGCAACCGGGACCGGCGTTTCCTCAACCTCTCTGTCTCTCTCGAAACAGTTCTGGACGTGCTAGCCCTGCCCTTGGGTGCCGGTATAGCTGGGCTATCTAGTCAGCTGCTGAGCGCCCAGGCCACTCTCATTACGGTGCTGGCCATTGACGTGTTGGGTCTGCTCTTTCTGGTCTGGCGGCCGGAGAGCCTGCCGGTGGAACCTGGCACTTCAGCCCCCCTGACCTGGCGTCGGCCTAGGCTCTCTTTGCTCTGGATTCCTGAGCTGGGCAACATCTGCCTGGGAATTTCTCTAGGGGCCACCCAGGCAGCTATCGTCTCCTTGACTCTTTCTACTAATCAGCTTTCTACCAGCGGCCTGCTG
>DKXC01000011.1:517-4211 GCA_002492045.1 Micrococcaceae bacterium UBA7136 | reverse complement strand
CAAACTTCTCAACATCGCTGTAACCGTAGTCGGCCAGCAGACGCAGAACGTCCTGAACCAGTACCTCAGGCACTGAAGCACCAGAGGTCAAACCCACCGTGGTGACGCCCTCAAACCAGGCCTCATCCACCTCGTTAGCGTAGTCCACCAGATAGGCCTGCTTAGCCCCGTACTCCAGGGCAACCTCCTTGAGGCGGACCGAGTTCGACGAATTAGTAGAACCCACCACAATCACCAGGTCAGCCTGGGGGGCAATCTGCTTAATAGCCCCCTGCCGGTTAGAGGTGGCATAGCAGATATCGTCCGAGGGCGGATCCTGCAGGGTGGGGAAACGCTCCCGCAGCCGGGCCACGGTCTCCAGGGTCTCATCCACCGACAGGGTAGTCTGCGAAATCCAGACCACCTTCTCGGGGTCGCGGACGGTTACCTGATCCACCTCATCGGGTGAATTAACGATCTGAATATGGTCGGGGGCCTCACCAGCCGTACCCTCAACCTCCTCATGGCCGGTATGACCAATCAGCAGGATGTCATAGTCCTGCTTAGCAAAGCGGACGGCCTCCCGGTGCACCTTAGAAACCAGGGGGCAGGTGGCGTCAATAGTGTTCAGCTGGCGGTCCTGGGCTGCAGAAACAACAGCCGGGGAGACACCGTGGGCCGAAAAAACAGTAACGGCACCCTCGGGAACTTCCTCCACCTCGTCCACAAAGATAGCGCCCTGGGCTTCTAGGGTCTCTACCACGTGACGGTTGTGGACAATCTGCTTACGCACATAAACCGGGGCCCCATAGTGTTCCAGGGCCTTCTCAACGGCAATAACAGCCCGGTCAACGCCCGCACAATAACCCCGGGGGGCGGCCAGAAGCACCTTCTTGGCCCCGGTAGGGGCGGCGGCTTCAATCTCCTGGCGGCTGCGGCGTACCCGAGGCACAGTGGGTAGCCCTAAGCTAATGGTCTCTTCGGTGGTCTGCATAGTCTCTATCCTAACCTGTGAGAGGCCCGGGCTGTAAGGCCCAGCAAACTAGAAAGAATAGCCAGCAGGGTCAGGCCCAGACCAACCAGAGCCAAGACCCCAGCCCAGCCGTAGTAGCTACTAGCCAAAGAGGCCGTCATGGCCTCTGACAGCCGCTGCAGAAAGAGGGCCGCACTCTGCAAGGCAGGTAGGGGGATAGAAGAGGTCAAAGAAAGCCCCGAAGAAATGAGGCCCAGCAGGGCAGAACCCCCGGCAGCCAGCAGGCAGGAGACCGCTGCAAAGGCCAGGCGCTTACCGGGCCAAAGCAGGACAGCCAGCAAAAGCAGACCCAGAGAGAACAGGGCGTAGGTCTGCCAGACAGCAGCAAAATCAGCCAGGGCCCGCAGGCTAGAGGACACCGGGTAGGGGCCCTCTTCAGCTTCTAGGGCAACCCGGGCCCCCGGCAGGCTAGAGGCCTCAAGTCCTAGGGTCAGGCCGGTACGGTTCTGCACCCCGGTCAGGGCCGCCTGGTAGAAGGGGCTAAAATCCAGGCGGGCTGGTTGATTGTCAGCTGAGAAATTGTAACTGTGGGTGGCTTCGATGGTCTCCTGCCAGAGCTGGGGGTAGGCCTCCGATGCCACCAGGCTCTCGGTGCTCTGGCTCATCAGGTTCTCGGCCTGGTCGTAGAGCCAGTTCTGGATGCCGCCGTACCAGGCCTGGCTTTGGCCGTCCCCCAGGTAGCTGGCAATCGGTTCAGAGGCCAGCAGGTCAGCAGTCACGGCCTGGGCCAAGGCCTGCTGAAAATCAGCGTCCTGGGCTAGGGGCGCGGTCAGCTGCTCAAAGCCTGCGGCTGAGACCAGGTTAGTCTGGGCCCAGTAGGCCCCGCTAGCGGCCAGGCCGGTCAGTAGAGAAGCCAGCAGCAGCAGGATAGAGAGCAGGCGGCGGCCCAGGCTCAAGCGGGCCGGACGGTAGGAAGGCGGGTAGGCAGCAGGCAGGGGCTGGTAGTTGGGGGATACAGGGGCGTAGGGGGCAGTCTGGTGGTAGCTGGCCCGGTGGGCTGCCTGCACCCGGGGGTTACTCCAGTTGCCCTTGCCGTCGTCATAAGAGGTCTGAGGGGGCATAGTGCTAGAAATTCTACGACCTTTTGCTGAAAGCCGCGGTCAGGCAGCTGACACCAGGCCCAGAGAATGGTAGAAAGAGCCTATGATCACTTTTCCCGCACCCTCCCTGGCCCAGTTGCAGGAGCAGCAGGCAGCAGCCCTCCCCCAGGCTGACCGTGTCCTGGTGGAGCGAGCCGGGCAGACCAGCCCAGAAAACCCCTGGCCCCTGCACCTGCTCTCCCAGAAGCTTCACGACTACATTGCCAAGACCGTCCCCACCTGGGTTGAGGGTCAGGTCATTGAGCTGAACCGCCGGGGTCGGGTCTCCTACCTGACCCTGAGAGATTTGACCCAGGAGGTCTCCGTCTCGGTCACGGTCTGGGGCTCAGAAATGGCCAAGATTCAGGGGGACCTCAAGCCCGGCTCCCGGGTAGTTTTGCAGTTGCAACCCGATTTTTGGGTTAAGACCGGCCGCCTGTCCATGCAGGGCTCCCAGATTCGCCCCCTGGGTACCGGCTCCATGCTGGAACTCATCGAACAGCTACGGCAGCGTCTACAGGCTGAAGGGCTCTTTGACCCAGCCCGTAAGAAACCCCTACCAGCCCTGCCTCAGACCATCGGCCTCATTACCGGCCGGGACTCAGACGCCATGAAGGACGTCATGCGCAACGTCCACCTGCGCTGGCCAGCTGCCCGCTTTGAGGTTCGGGAGGTAGCCGTCCAGGGGGTTAATGCGGTAGCCCAGGTGTCAGCTGCCCTAACCCAGCTGGACGCTGACCCGGCTGTGGACGTCATCATTATTGCCCGCGGTGGTGGCTCCCTAGAAGACCTGCTGCCCTTCTCAGAAGAGGCCCTGGTGCGGGCTGTTGCTGCCGCCCAGACCCCGGTCATCTCAGCCATCGGCCATGAGGCTGATTCCCCCCTCATGGACTACGCCGCCGACCTGCGGGCCTCCACCCCCACGGACGCGGCCAAGCGGGTGGTGCCGGATGTGACCGAAGAGCGACAGAACCTGGTTGCTGCCCGCTACCAGCTGACCCGGGCCCTGGATCTGCTGATTCAGCGTGAGCGCTCCGGCCTGGAGCAGGTCCGTAGCCGGCCGGCCCTGGCCCAGCCCCAGACCATGCTGCTGGCTAGGGCTGAGGAGTTAGAGAACCTGCGCTACCGGCAGCAGCAGGCCCTGGGCGCTCAGCTGCAGCGGGGACGGGATAACCTGGCCCAGCTGCGGGCTCGGGTTCTGGCTCTTTCACCCCAGCAGACCCTAGAGCGGGGCTACGCCCTGGTGCAGGATGAGGCAGGCCAGCTGGTGACGGATGCTGCCAAGGTTGAGGCTGGCGCCCGGCTGACTCTGCGCCTGGCTCAGGGCCAGTTGCAGGCCCGGGTAGAGCAGGACGCCTAACTACACCCCAGAGTTTTTTGATCAAGGAACCTGCCAGTGCAGGTTGCAGACCCCTAAGAGAGGAAGGTGGCCCGTGAGCCAGTCCCCCGAATTTTCAAGCACTTTTTCCTTCACCCCGGTTGAGGAGCTCTCCTACGAGCAGGCCCGGCAGGAGCTCCTACAGGTGGTAGCCCGCATGGAGTCTGGGGCCTCCAGCCTGGAGGAGTCCCTGGCCCTCTGGGAGCGGGGCGAAGAGCTCGCTAG
>DKXC01000011.1:0-219 GCA_002492045.1 Micrococcaceae bacterium UBA7136 | reverse complement strand
TAGCCGCTGCGAGGCCTGGCTAGACGGGGCCCAGGCCAAGCTGCAGGCTGCCCAGAAAGAGAACTAGTTCTGCTTGTAGTCGGCCAGGAAGTTGCCCAGCCGGTTGAGGGCGTCCTCCAGAGTATGGGTTTCGGGCAGGAAGACCAGGCGGAAGTGGTCGGGTTGCTGCCAGTTGAAGGCCTGGCCGTGGCTGAGCAGAATCTTCTCCTGCCGCAGCAG
>DKXC01000039.1:1803-3269 GCA_002492045.1 Micrococcaceae bacterium UBA7136 | reverse complement strand
TCTAGTGTGTCTGTGGAGTCTCGTCCTTCTGCTAGCGTCCAGGAGTCGGCTCTGTCTTCTGTGGCTCCGGTAAAAAATTCTGCCCATCCTACCTCTGGTCCTGGGGAGCTGGTCCTGCATTGTGCAGGGGCGGTAGTTTCTCCTGGTCTCTACCGGCTGCCGGCTGGTTCCCGGGTTCAGGATTTGATTGATGCGGCCGGTGGCCCCCTGCCTAATGCCGCTGTGGACTCCCTTAACCTGGCCCAGCTGCTAGAGGATGGCAGTAAAATCTACCTTCCCACGCTTGAGGAGCTGGCTGCTGACCCCTCCTTAGCTCAGGCTACGGGCCCGGGGAGCCTCGACCAGTCGGGGATGCCTGCGGGTACCGGTCAGCAGGCTGGAGCCCCTGCTGCTTCTTCTGGCCTGATCAATCTTAATAAGGCTTCTGCCCAAGAATTAGAGGCCCTGCCGGGGGTTGGTCCTAAGACGGCTGAGAAGATTGTGGCCTGGCGGCAGGCTAATGGTGGTTTTAAGAGCTTGGAGGAGCTAGAGCTGGTTCCCGGTATTGGGCCCCGGACCCTAGAAAACCTGCGTCCTTTGGTGACTCTCTGATGGCGAGTCTTCGTCAGCTGGTCGCCGGCTACTGGGCAGCCCAGCAGGATAAGGCTCAGCATAGCCTCGGTGTACCCCGCTTGACTGATCTGAGGCTTCTTCTCCCTGCCCTGCTTCTGTGGGCTTTTACAGCCTGCTGGATTCTTGGGGGTGGACAGGCTGCTCTTTTCTTTCTTCTAGCTCTTGCCTTAGTTCTCTTTCTTTTCTACGGCTTAGGTGTGCAACGGTTTCCTGGGGCTAGGCACTTGCTTTACCTGCTACTTTTTTCTCTGGTTCTGCTCTGTTGTCAGGTCTCCTTGCTGGGTATGAGCGGCCAGGCCAAGGACTGGGAGTGGTTGCAGAATCAGCAGGGGCAGCTGGTTCGCTTGGAGGGGCGCTTGCTGGATGCTCGGCCAGCGGGGGAGGATTCTTACCTGCTCTCCCTCTCAGGGCGGCTGGAGACGGCTGGGGGTGAGGCTGGCCCCGGGGAGCTGAGAATCCAGACCTACAGTAGGCAGGACTTTCAGGTCGGTAGTCTGTTGGCTGCTAGCGGCCAGCTAGAGGTGAGGGGGACTTCTTACCGGCTTAAGGGCAAGACCTGGCTTGTGGAGGCTCCTGACAGGCTTGACTCCCTGGCCCAGCTGAGGCAGCAGACTCGGACCTATGCTCTTGAGCGGGTATCAGGGGATGCTGCTGGCCTGCTTTTGGGTATGGCCTATGGGGACGACAGTAGCCTGACTACTGAAACCTCCCAGGCCTTGAAGGTGGCTGGCCTGACTCATTTGACAGCGGTTTCTGGGGCTAATATCAGCCTGGTTTTTGTTCTGGTTTATCGTTCTCTCTACCGGCTGCTGCCGAGGCCTCGGCTGCTAGTTCTGCTCGGTAGTCTTGCTTCT
>DKXC01000039.1:0-1507 GCA_002492045.1 Micrococcaceae bacterium UBA7136 | reverse complement strand
GTCTTGCTTCTTGTCTTTACGCTGCCCTGGTGGGCCCTGATCCTTCGGTCCTTCGGGCCTTGGTGATGGGTTTGTTAGGTGGCTTGGCTCTGGTGGCTGGACGGGGCCGTTTTTCGTCTTCTCTTCTGAGCCTGACGGTGCTTTTTCTGCTTCTGCTTGAGCCGAATTTAGCCTTGCAGTACGGTTTTATTCTCTCTCTGGTGGCTACTGCTGCCCTGATTTATCTGGCTCCTTCTCTTTCCCAGCTCTTCCGCCCTTTTCTACCCATCGGGCTCTCAGATCTCTTGGCGGTTCCCCTGGCGGCTTCTCTTTGGACTGCTCCGGCCCTGCTGGTGCTGACCCAGGCCTTTTACCCCTATACGGTTTTGGCTAATCTTCTGGTGGTTCCCCTGCTTGCTCCTATCACCTTCTGTGGGCTAGCTTTTCTGCTGGCTTCTGCCCTGGGTTTGCCTGACTTCCTCCTGGAGCTTCCTTTGGGGACTGGGGCCTTTTGTGCCCACTTGCTGGCTGAGACAGCACGGGCTATATCTCAGCTGCCGGCCAGTGACCTACCCCTAGAGGCAAATGCCCTGAATCTAGCGCTCTCCCTGCTGCTGGTTGTGGCCCTCAGCTCGGTGGTCTTCTACCTGGAGGCTAGGCGGTCTCCCTTCCGCAAGCTGAGGTTGGTGGCCAGCCCTCTTTATCTTCTGCCTAAGCAAGGCCACCGCTCCCTGACTCCTAGTTCCAGGGTCTTGCTGCTGGTTTTCCTCATGATCTGCTCAGCCCTCAGTGGACGGCAGCTCTTGCTGGGGCACCTATCTAGTCAGGCCCCAGAGGACTGGGTCTGGATTAGTTGCGATGTAGGTCAGGGGGACGCCCACCTGGTGAGAACTGGCCCCCAGCGGGCCATCTTGCTGGATACAGGAGAGGAGAGCGGCAAGCTAGAAGATTGCCTGCGTTGGGGGCAGGTTAAAGAGCTTCAGGCCCTGATTCTGACCCATGCCCACCAGGACCATGATGGTCTAGCAGCCCCGCTGATCCAAGCTGGCCGGATTCAGCAGGTCTATACTTCACCCCACTACCGGGCCGAGCGACTAGGTCGAGACAGCCTCCAGGTCCAGCAGCTAGAGGCTGGAGACCTCCTTAAGGTCAGTGACCGGGTGCAGGGGCAGGTGCTCTGGCCGCCAGCCGGGTCAGAGTCCGTCCCCGGGGAGGGGAACTCTAAGATTAATAATGGCTCCCTGGTCATTCGTTGGGTGCTAACCAGCCCCCAGGGCCAGGAGCTGAGCATCTTGACCACCGGAGACCTAGAAGCAGATGCTGCTGACCTGCTGGTAGCCTCCGCTGGGCAGCAGCTTTCTTCCCAGGTTCTGAAACTGGCCCATCATGGTTCCCGGGGGAGCGGCCAGGAGCAGATTCGAGCAGCTAACCCCTCTTTGGCCCTAGTATCGGTCGGGGAGGGAAACTCTTTTGGTCACCCCCACCCCCAGATTCTTTCCTACCTGGAACAGGAAGGGATCCCCATGCT
>DKXC01000074.1 GCA_002492045.1 Micrococcaceae bacterium UBA7136 | reverse complement strand
ACGACGCTCTTCCGATCTCCCGGGTGGGGGACAAGACATTAGAGTTATCCCCGTACTGGCGGCCCTCACAGATGCCCACGCACAGAGCAATGACGTTCTTAACCAGGCCGCCTACCTCAACCCCCACCAGGTCGCTGTTGGTATAGGGGCGGAAATAGTCGGTGACGCAAATCTGAGCCAAATAGTCAGCGACCTCTAGCTGGCGGGCTGCCACCACTGAGGTGGTCGGCTGGCCAGCCACAATCTCCTTGGCCAGGTTGGGGCCCGAAAGAACAGCTACCCGCTGGGTAACCTGCGCTAGCTCCTCAGGGCTTGCCCCCCGGCTGGCTAGCTGGGCGGTCACTACCTCCTCAACCACCTGAGACATGCGCAGGCCAGTCCCCTCTTCCAGGCCCTTAGCCAGGGACAGCAGAAGAGCATCAGCCTCCAGGGAAGGAGCCAGAACCTCCAGCTGGGAGCGCAGCACCTGGGAAGGCAGGGCCAAAACCACGATATCGGCCCCGGTCACAGCCTGGACCAGGTCACTAGTGTAGGTCAGAGAATCGGGCAGTTGCAGACCGGGAAAATATTTTTCGTTCCGGCCCGTCCTGGCCATGGTATCCATGGCCTCGGCCGACCGGCCCCACAGCAGGGTCTGCCAGGGGTCAGGACGCAGGGCCGCAGCCTGGGCAACCACCTGGGCAAAGGCCGTACCCCAGGACCCAGCGCCCAGCACGGCCACCTTACGGGGAGTTTTTCCCTGCCATCTGCTCATTCTGCTCCCCTTACTCTTTCTCTCCATGCAAGTGCCCGGGGCCTAGGCCCCGGGCTACGACCTTTACTTACTGCCGTCCTGAACCTGCCGCAGGCCCAGCACATGGTTCCAGCGTCCCTCCGGGGCCTTGATACCCCGAATATCCTCCAGCAAGTCAGTCAGGGCAACCATAACCATCTCAGTTGCCTGGGCCAGGGTCTGCTGGGAATAACGTCCCTGCTCGTCCTTCTGCACATCAAGACCGCTGAAGTCGATGGGGTCACCCACCACAATGGTTACCTTCTGCCGTTTTCGAGGCAGGTGCGGGAGCTTAGCCGAATAGGGCCAGACCGCCTGGCCGCCCCAGTGGGCGATAGGGTAAATGGGGGCACCGGTTTCTAGCGCCAGCCGGACGCTACCGGTCTTAGCCGTCATAGGCCAGGACTCCGGGTCGCTGGTGAGGGTTCCTTCCGGAAAAATAGCCACGCTTCCCTGGGCTTCGAGGATCCGCTGGGCCACCTGCAGGGAGCGGGCGGCCTGGGCTGAACCTCGGCTGACCGGGATGTGAGAGAAGGAGCGTAGAATCCAGCCCAGGACCGGTAGCCGGAAGAGGGATTCCTTGGCCATGAAGCGGGGGGTTAAACCCCGCTTGAAGAGGGGGTAGGCCAGGGTGAAGGCATCAATCTGGCTCAGATGGTTAGAGGCCACAATAATGCCTCTGTCCTGAGGTAGCTTCTCTAGCCCCCGGAACTCCACCTCAAAGAGCAGGTGATAGACCGGACGCAGCAGCTGGTAGACCGCATGAAAGAACTTATCGCCACGCTCGCTGGGCCGAATCTGGTCCCAGTCAACCCCCTTCTTCCCCATGCTTAGGCAGTCACCTCAAAGTTAGCGCCCAGGGCGGTCAGCTTATCAGCAAAGTGCTCGTAGCCTCGGGCAATCACCGAAACACCGGTGACATTGGAGACGCCCTCAGCGGTCAGGGCCGCAATAATGTGGGAGAAGCCGCCACGCAGGTCGGGCACGTTGATATCGGCCCCGGTCAGAGGGGTCTTGCCGGTGATAATAGCTGAGTGCTTGAAGTTGCGGTGGCCAAAGCGGCAGGTGGCCGGGCCCAGGCAGTCCTTGTGCAACTGGATAGTCGCACCCATCCGGACCAGAGCATCGGTAAAGCCAAAGCGGTTTTCGTAGACGGTCTCGTGCAGGACGGAAACACCCTTAGCCTGGGTCATGGCAACCACCAGGGGCTGCTGCCAGTCGGTCATGAAGCCGGGGTGAACGTTGGTCTCCACGAAGAGGGGGTTGAGGTCTCCACCCTGGTGGAAGAAGCGGATCCCCTCGTCGGTGATGTCCATACCGCCGCCTAGCTTGCGGTAGACGTTGATGAAGGTAGAGAGATCCTTCTGGTTGGCGTTGCGCACAAAGATGTCGCCGCCGGTAGCCAGGGCAGCTGAGGCCCAGGAGGCTGCCTCGTTACGGTCGGGCATGGCCACATGGTTGTAGCCCTTGAGCTCTTCGACGCCCTCAATAATGATCTGGCGGTCGGTCTCAACGGTGATGATGGCACCCATCTTCTGCAAGATGGCGATCAGGTCCATAATTTCAGGCTCGATGGCGGCGCCGGTCAGCTCGGTCTTACCCTTGGCCCGGGTAGCAGCCAGCAGAACCTGCTCGGTAGCACCAACGGAGGGGTATTCCAGGTGAATCTGGGCACCTTCTAGGCCACCGGCCGGGGCCTTCATAGAGATGCCGGTGGGCAGCTTCTCAATCTTGGCGCCGAACTGCTCTAGCACTCGCAGGTGGTAGTTGATGGGGCGGTCACCGATCTTGCAGCCGCCAAGGTCGGGAATGAAGGCTTCGCCAATGGTGTGCAGCAGGGGACCGCAGAGGAGGATGGGAATACGGGAGTCACCAGCATGCACCTCAATGTCGGTGTGGTTGGCCACAGAGACCTTGGAGGGGTCCATGCGCAGTTCACCGGCCTGCATGTTGTAGTCGACAGAGACACCGTGCAGTTCGACCAGGTCGGTTACTACCTGGACGTCCTTAATCTGCGGTACGTTGCGCAGGATAGAGGGGGTAGACCCCAAGAGGGCGGCCACCATGGCCTTGGGCACTAGGTTCTTGGCGCCACGGACGTTAACCTCGCCCTTCAGGGGGGTGCCGCCTTCAATGCGCAGTGCGCTCACGATTGACATTGCTATCCAATCCTTACAAATTTCAGTATCAGCAGTAGTTTACCCACAAAATAACTACAGCGGGACATCTGTAATTCCCTGAGCGAGGATT
>DKXC01000094.1 GCA_002492045.1 Micrococcaceae bacterium UBA7136 | reverse complement strand
GAGTCTGTGAGCCTAGCCCGACCTGACGAATAAGCTCAAGGGCTGATAGGGGGCAGGGGTGAAGGGGCACACGCGTCCCAGATGCTGAGATTTTTTAGATTTTTTTGGCCCTTAAGGGTGTTTTGACATTGACTTTTACCTGTGACAGGTGACACTTTAGATTTACTTGCATCCGAGGAAAACACGCCGCACACACCCTTTCTCAATAAAGGAACCAATCTATGAGTGAAAAGAAGAACCCGCGGAAGGCCCTCAACCTGGGCCTAGCTTCCGCCCTGGGCCTGAGCTCCGTCCTGACCCTGGGGCTGACCTCCGTCAGCGCCGCCGAAGACACTGCCCTCTTCCAGCAGGCCCTGGGCCAGGAGGTCCTGAGCGAGTCCATGAAGCAGGCTGAGGGCGAAATTACTGCCTTCGTCCAGTTCAAGGGCACCGGTGCCTTTGGCAGCACCCAGCCCGACGCCGTCCGCGAGGGCGAACAAGACCCGGTTGATGCCAAGCCCCAGGTGGACGCTATCGCCCGCTCCGTTGAGCGGCAGGGCGACCGCCTGGCCGACATCACCGATGCTGAGGTTGTCTACACCACCCACAACTCTGTGCGCGGCGTAGCTATCCGAGGGGACGCCGAGAAGATTCGGGAGCTGGCTGCCCGGGGCGAGATCGAAAAGATTACTCCCGTGGTTGCCAAGTACCCCATGAAGCCAGCCGCCAACCCCCTCAACTCTGGCACCACCATCGATACTGACACCCTGGCCACCTGGCAGCAGACCGGCTATACCGGTGAGGGTAAGAAGATTGCCATTATCGACAGCGGTGTTGACTACACTCACGCCCAGTTTGGTGGCCCCGGCACCCAGGAAGCCTACGACCGGGCCAAGGCCATGACCGATATGCCGTCCGCTGATTCTGGCCTTTACGACCCAGATAAGTACCTGGGCGGCTACGACCTGGTGGGCGATGCCTACAATCCCAACAAGGGCCTTAATCAGCCCCAGCCCGACAATAACCCCCTAGACTGCCGCGACCAGGGCCATGGTAGCCACGTGGCTGGTACCGCAGCCGGCTACGCGGTTCAGGCTGACGGAAGCACCTTCAAGGGCGACTACAGTAAGCTCTCAGCCGAAGAAGTCCGTCAGATGAAGATCGGTGCCGGTTCTGCCCCCGGCGCCCAGATTATCGACTTCCGAGTCTTTGGCTGTGAAGGGGCTACCGAGGTGACCGGCCAGGCCCTGGACCGGGCTCTAGACCCCAACCAGGACGGCAAGTTCGACGACCGGGCCGACATCGTCAACATGTCTCTGGGCACTGACTTCGGCGCCCAGGACGACCCCGAAAACGCTATCGTGGATGAGCTGACCAAGCAGGGCGTCCTCAGCGTAGTAGCAGCTGGTAACTCCACTGCAGCCGACGGCAACGGGGATACCTACTCTATTTCTGGTAACCCTGCTAACTCGGTTTCTGCCCTGGCTGTTGCCAACAGTATTGGTTCTACCACCTATGTTGACCTGGCTAAGGTCACCGGCCCTTCAGATATTGCAGGTAAGGTACGCGGTAGCTACTCGGTTCGCTACGACTACACCTCTGCCAAGCCCGAAGACCTGCGCGGCCAGGTAGTCATGGCTCCGGCTGACAACCGCTTCGGCTGTGACGCCTTCCCCGAAGGCACCGACTTTGAGGGCAAGTGGGTCTTTATCGAGTGGACCGATCAGACTGACGGCAGCTACCCCTGTGGCTCTGGCCAGCGCTTCGACAACCTGGCTAAGGCCGGGGCTAAGGGCGTTGTGCTCTCCTCTATGGAAGAGTTCGACGAAATCGGCATTGCCGGTAACACTGCGATTCCCGGTATCCGCCTGAGCAAGAGCGACTCCGACAAGCTACGCCCCTACGCTGAGGCTGGCACCCTAGAAATTGAGCTTAGCCAGCAGCTGCGCAGCCAGGGCGTCCTGGGTGTCTCGACCCTCGATAGGCTCAACACCTCGTCTGGTCGCGGCGTCCACGGTAGCCACGGCCTGACCAAGCCCGACGTTGCCGCCCCCGGCACCAACATTGGTTCTGCCCTGGTAGGAACCGGTAGCGAGAAGGCTGTCTTTACCGGCACCTCCATGGCTACCCCGCATGTAGCCGGTGTAGCTGCCCTGGTTGCCCAGGCCAACCCCGACTACAGCGCCAGCCAGCTTAAGGCTGCCATCATGAACTCTGCTGTTCACGACCTGACCAACGAGCAGGGCGCGGTTCACTCAGTTGAGCGCACCGGCTCTGGCCGGGTGGATGCCCTGCGGGCTGTCAAGCAGCGGGTGCTGGCCTACAACGCTGAGACTCCTAGCCAGGTCTCTGAGACCTTCGGGGTACTGGAATATCTGCCCACCCAGGGCGTCCAGACCCTGACCAAGGAGGTCACCCTAGAGAACAATGACTCTAAGGCCCACACCTACCAGGTTTCCTTCCAGGCCTCTAGCGACATCCCCGGGGTAGAAATTTCTGCGCCCCAGTCGGTGACTGTTCCGGCCGGTGGCAAGACCACTCTCACCGTGACGGCTACCGTTGACCCGGCCAAGCTGACTAAGGTGCTGGACCCCGCCCAGGCTGAGACCCAGCTAGGTGGTCTCTACCGCCAGTACATCAGCATTGAGTCTGGCCGTCTGCGCCTGATCGAGGGTGACCAGGAGCTGCGTCTGCCCCTGCAGATTGCTCCTAAGCCCGCCTCTGACCTGAAGGCTGAAAGTCAGCAGGTAACCTTCAAGCCCGGTGCTAGCAGCGCTGAACTGAAGATGACCGGCACCAACCTTAAGCAGGGTGGCTACACCTCCCTGCTGGGTGCCTTTGAACTGGGCGCTAGCAGTGACCGGATTGCCCGGGACCAGCTCAGCAGTCAGATCACCAGCCCCAGCGTCGATATTCAGCATGTTGGTGCGGCCTCTAACCTGCCGGCCCTTAAGGCTGCTGGTGGAGACATCGACGCTGACGGCAGGATTTTCTTTGGTGTTTCTACCTGGGCCACCTGGGAGACCCTGACCGGTACCGCCGGTATCAACGTCGCCTTGGACGTCAACAATGACGGAGAAATTGACTACTGGGTTTACACTGCCCGCCTTAAGGGCTTTGACCACCCGGTGGTTAACCTGTCTTCTGTTGATCAGGACGGCAACCTCAAGCTGCTGGATGTTCAGTCCCTCAACGGTATTACCGGTTACCTGGACACCAACACCATGGACTCTAACACCATGGTTCTACCGGTTTCCTGGAGCGCCCTGGGCTTGAGCGAGGCCGACGCCGCTAACCTGCGCTACCAGGTTTCCAGCTTCTCTTACTACGAGGACGGCCAGGCTGTTGACGGGATCAGCGACTGGATTGGCTTCAACCCGGTGGCACCTAAGCTCTGGTTTGAGGGTCAGGCTAGCGATTCTCCTGCCCTCTTCCTGGACTCTACCGAGGCTCCTCTGACTGTTCACCGTTCTTCTGCCCAGGACACTGACAGCAAGGTTCTGCTGCTGCACATGCACAACCGCACCGGTGATTTGAGCGGCAAGGTTGAGGGTGAGGACGGCGGTAGGGCCGAGGTTCTGACCCTGGCCGAGGAGTCTGCTACTCCGGAGCCTACTGCCTCACCTGAGCCCACTGCTTCTGCTGAACCGACGGTAAGCCCTGAGCCTACTCAGAGCCCTGAGCCTTCGGTTTCGCCTGAACCCTCAGCTTCTGCTGAACCAACGGCAAGCCCTGAGCCTTCTGCCTCAGCTGAACCCAGCGCCTCTGCATCGGCTGCGCCGACCATGAGCCCGGCGCCTTCTGCTTCTGCTGAGCCGTCAGCCCAGCCCACTATGGTTAGCCCCTCAGCTGCGCCTTCCAGTGCAGCTCCGGTGCAGCCCCCTGCACCCAGCGTCAGCCCCAGCCAGGGCATGGCTCCGGCTCCTAGCGCCTCTGCTAGTGCTAGCGCTAAGGCTACGGTCAAGGGTGAGTCTGCCCGCACCGGTGCAGAAGCCGGTAACCAGGGCCTGCCCCTGGCCTGGCTGGCAGCCGGTGCCCTCCTGCTGGCCGGTGGCCTGGCCGCAGGTTACAGCTACCTGGCCCGTTCCCGTAAGAGCTAAGGCTGGTAGTAGTTCTGGCTGCTCCTTTCTTGAGCTAGGCCAGTAAAAGCTAGCGGGTGTCTCGTCCTTGATAGGGGGGGTCGGGGCACCCGCTCTTTGTGTGTCGGTGCCGATAGACGTCTTCCGAGTTTCTTAGTCCAGCTGGCCTGCCCGCCACTTGCGGGCCGCAGCCTCTAGATCTTGGGCGGTGGCGACCAGCCGCTGGGAGAGAGTGCGCAGGCGTCGGGCCCGTCCTCTGGCTTCTTGCTGAACCTCGGCAGAGGCAAGGGGGCGGCTGCTGGCCCTGCGGTTTGCCTGCCCGGTGGGGTCCCAGTCCAGGGGCTGCTGGCCGGTGCGGATGCCCAGGGCGGTTTCTTCCTGCCCCAGGGCTAGTACCCGGCTGAAGGCAGCGAAACGGTCTAGGGCTAGGTCGAAGTCACCCCGGTAGGCCCCGGCCAGGATTTGGTCGACGGTGTCGCAGATTTCTTGGGCGCTGGGTGGGTCTGCTACTCCAGCCAAAACCTGGGCGGCGTAGTTGCTGCCCAGGCCCCGCTGATAGTAGAGGCTAATCAGTTGGGGGTCTTTGCGGATGACGGCCCGCAGGGCGTAGATGCGCCAGAGGGCTCCGGCGGTGCTGACGGCAGGTGCCTGGGCCCAGAGGTCAGTCAGGGTTTGCAGGCCAAACTCGTCGGTGAAGTGGACTAGGCGTTTGGTGACGGAGGGGTCTTCGTTGGCACGTCCTCGGGCTAAGAGGGCCCGGGCGGATGCTTGGGCGGCCAGGGCTAGGTCTTGGGCTCCTTGGGCGCCGGGGTAGTACTGGAACTTGTGGGGGTCGAAGCGGACGGGCCGGTGGAAGGGTGCAGGAGGCATAGGCGCTAGTGTAGCGGCCTGCTGCTGGCGGGTGCTAGCCTGGTTCGCCCTTGGCCTGAGCGGGGCTGGGATGTTTGTGTCTGCCCGGGGTGAGCGTGTAGACTGGGCTTGTTGAGTCTTTCAACAGGCGCGCCTTTAGCTCAGTTGGTAGAGC
>DKXC01000083.1 GCA_002492045.1 Micrococcaceae bacterium UBA7136 | reverse complement strand
CGTCATCTTTCGTCATAAACCACCCAGACCGGGCGAGTCGCTTGGACGAATCAGTTTTCTGCGGTAGAGATAGAAGCACACCTGTTCCCAACAGGTGCTTGCCCCTCACCCCAGGGCGAGGAAACCACCCTAGTTACAAGGACGTTACTGATGCTACCCAAACAGCCCAAGGCCGCCCTGGCCGTCACCGCCCTAGCTTTGTTGACTCTGAGCGCTTGTGGGGGAGGTGAAAATACAGCAAGCCCCGCTTCACCGTCTGCCGCTGCTTCTAGCTCAGCCTCTGCTTCTGCCAGCGCTACTGCTAGCGTGGAGGCCTCGCCCAGTGAAAGCACCGCCTATTCTGGTGGGTCTAAGGCCCCGGCCGGTGAGTACCGTCCTGCTGATGAGCATGGGCCTGCCCAGAATGTTCCTAAGCCTAAGGCTCCTGAAGGCATGAACGTTGAGACCTTGGAGGGTCTGGAGAAGTTCATTGGCTACTGGAACGATATGCGCAACTACGCCTTGCAGACCGGCGATGTTCTGCCCATAAGAAGCCTGGTAGATGATTCTTACACTCAAGAAGAGGACTACTACGATTCTCTTCAAGAAATCTACTCATCGGGCGGGTGGATTGTTGGAGGCACCCAGACTATCCACTACCAGAAGGAACAAATCCATTCCTTAGGAGATGGTCACTACTCAGTCGCTGCTAACTTTGAGGCAGAAAACATGGTGTTATGGTTCAACAATGAAGCTCGAGTCTACGATAACTCCATGAACGTCTACCGAGGGATAGACATAGGTGTCCAATTTAAGAATGGGCACTGGACCGTCTTATCAGCTGACGAGGTTAACTGATGAAGAGCCGATACCTGATAGCAGCTCTTGCCTTCTCTCTTCTCTTGCCCACGAACCTGGCCCAGGCACGTTCTGACTCTGGTGCTGAGGACGGAAAATTTAATGTGGAGATTGAAGAATCTATTGAGAAATTCGAGATTGGCTATAGTCGAAGTCCCAAAAAGCGGGGAACAGATCTAGTTGAGAATACAGGGGAAGATAAGAGCCGGGCTGTTCAAGTAGTCTACTTTGAGCTGAACTCTGACCCTAACAGTCGTAGATCCATGCCTGAGGTTGGCAAAGCTCCTGCTAAAGGTGGTCTTTGTCTGAATGCAGATGGTCAGGTAGGTGTTTTTAGAGATGTTCCCTTGCCAGCAACCGGCGAGGCCGAAGAAACTCATGGTGGCTACGTTCTTGGTCCAGGGGCTAGGACCGGCGGCTATAGAGCTTGTGCTCCCTTCGACCCAGCAGACCTTGAAGCAGCCAACCTAGAAGCGGTAGAAGAAGACGGCACTCTTGTTCTGCGGCCCATCCGGGTAGTTTTGACTGTTCAGGATCTTGCTTCCTTCCCCATCACCCCTGCAAGCATCCATCAGCAGAACCCGCCGCATACGCTCAAGAACTATCACACCAATTTCTGGGCTGACCCCAACCCCCAGGAGTTCACTACCACTATTGCCGGCAGGGTGGTGCAGGTGCGGGCCACCCCGGTCTTGTACACCTTCGATTATGGGGATGGTACTTCTAAGACCACAACCAACCCGGGCTACCGGCTAGGGGATGATATTTGGGATGAAGAAACCCCGACCAGTCATCAGTACAAGGAGGCTAAAGACTTCACTTTTACCCTCACCACTACCTACAGGGGTGAGTATTCGGTCGAGGGCGGTCCCTGGCAGGTCATTGATGGGACGGTTGAGCAGACCGGTGAGGGCCAGCTGGTGCGGGTCTGGCAGACTAAGGTCGGCTTGGTCGCAGGCGACCGCTAAAGCTTCTTATCTACCCCTAACTTCACTGACCAAACCTATACCCTACCTATTACCGTAATGGGTTTTGCAAGCATAAATAATCAGCACAGGGCGCCCCTCAAGTTCAGTCACCTCATAAACCAGACGATGGACCTGGTCTATTCGACGTGACCACAACCCAGAAAACTCACCACGCAAAGGTTCAGGCTTACCAATACCAGCAAAGGGTCCATTGCGGGAAATATCCTTAATCAAGGCATTGATTCTCTTGAGAGTTTTTCGATCTTCGGTCTGCCAGCTGAGGTACTGCTCCCAGGCCTCGTCTGACCAGAGCTTATTCATCGATTAGCCCATGCTCAGCAACTGCCCCAGTCTTCACCTGCTGAACTGAACGGCGCAAATGACTCAGGTTCTCCTCAGAATAGAAAGGATCAATAGAAACCTCGAAAGGGATTCTTTGCTCGCGGGTCATCTTCTTAGCAAACATCGAGAAGGCAGCCGACACAGTAATACCTAGCTCCTGGCACAGAAGTTCAAGCTCCTTCTTAGTGCCTTCGTCCAGTCTCACGTTAACAACAGCTGTAGCCATACTTCTCTCCTGTCCTTGATTGTGTATACAGTGTATATCTAATAATGACTTCCGGGAAGAGGAAAGAGGTCAATTCAACCTTGACTTGGCAGGTTGTAGCTAGGAGGAGAGGTTCTTAGGTTTTACACAGCAAGCACCAAAGGCCTTCAAAGGATGGACTGTCATAGTAGATGGTGTCTTCAGGGGACAGGGAGAGAAAACCCGAAAATATTGTGTGTGTGATTGAGAAAAGGTCGTAGCCCTGCTTGTGGGTGGCGACCTTTTCTCATGCCTGGGTTTTGTGTCGGGGGGGGCAGTACCCCAAGAGGGCCAGGCGTCCTGAGAAATGAATGTGCCGCTGATTTTCATATGTGGGAGATTTTGTG
>DKXC01000127.1:5042-11946 GCA_002492045.1 Micrococcaceae bacterium UBA7136 | reverse complement strand
TGGGCGCTTTGGTCTATAAGTCCTAGTCAGAGAGGGAATTATGACTTTTTGTTACGCCGGTCTTTTTAAAAAATTTTTGGCCTGTGGATAAGTCTCCAGCTTCCCCTTGCTGTCCTGATTGTTTGCCCCAGTCAGACCCCCCTTTGATCTAGCTCACTGCTTTTCGCTCCCGGTGCTGGCCTACTCTCTTCCTCTGTCCAGTCCCCGCCTGTCCCTTGCCCTGACTTAAGCACAGTTGTATCTTGAGGTGGTCACACCAGACCGATGCAAGGACGCACAAGGGGGACAAGATGCTAACTGGTCAGACTGAGACTGAAGAAAAACTAGAAGCCCAGGTAAGAGACCTCATCCGTCAGGACAACCTGGACCCCCTGCTAGAGCAGGAGCGAGCCCTGGGGATGATCAAACAGGTTCTCAACTCCTACGACGATCAAGCTGCCCGACTGGGCCTGGCCTCCCTACAGGACCGGGAAGGGGTCCTGGCTCGCCTCTTCAACCGGATTTGCGGTTTTGGTGACCTTCAGGATTACCTGGATGATCCAGAAGTAGAAGAAATCTGGATTAACTCTCCCCAAGAAATTTTTGTGGCCAGGGCTGGTGAATCAGAACTGACCGGCCTGACTATGACCGATGAGGCAGTCCGCAGCCTGGTAGAGCGCATGCTCAAGACCTCCGGCCGTCGCCTAGATTTAAGCACCCCCTTCGTTGATAGCTCCTTACCTGACGGGTCTCGGCTGCACGTTGCTATCCCGGACGTTACCCGCCGCCACTGGGCTGTTAACATCCGTAAGTTCGTGGCCCGGGCCAGTAAGCTCAGCGACCTGGTTAAGCTCAATTCTCTGAGTCCAGCTGCTGCCAATTTTCTGGATGCAGCGGTCGCTAGTGGGCTCAATATCTTGGTCTCTGGGGCTACCCAGGCGGGTAAGACCACCATGCTCAACTGCCTATCGGCCTCAATTGGGATGCGGGAGCGGGTCATTACCTGCGAAGAGATTTTTGAGCTCAAAATCCCTTTGCGAGACGTGGTCAACCTTCAATGCCGTCAGCCTAACCTCGAAGGCCAGGGCGAGATTCCCTTACGCCGCTTGGTCAAGGAGGCCCTGCGTATGCGTCCTGACCGCCTGATTATTGGGGAGGTGCGAGAGGCAGAATCGTTGGATATGCTGATTGCCCTCAACTCGGGTCTGCCCGGCCTTTGCACTATTCACGCTAATTCGGCCAGGGACGCTATCACCAAAATCTGCACCCTGCCCCTGTTAGCTGGCGAAAATATTTCTTCTTCCTTTGTGGTGCCCACAGTCGCCTCCTGTTTTGACCTGGTGGTTCACTGTAACCGCGACCGGCAGGGCCGCCGCCGGGTACAAGAGATTGTAGCCATCGGCCAGCGGGTAGAGAAGGGCGTCATTGAAACCTCTAAGGTCTTTGAGCTGCGGGACAACCAGCTCATCTGCCTGGCTTCTGAACTGCCCTCGTCCCACAAATTTACCCAGGCTGGTTACCAGCCTGAAGTCCTCTTGGCTGGAAGTGAGGCCTAATATGAGTCTACTTTTGGGTATTTCTCTGAGCCTGGGGTTGCTCCTGGTCTATCTCTCCTTCTGGCAGGGTGACCAGAAGCCTGCCCCTAAGGTGGCTAGTCTCTCTCAGAGGCAGCTCTTACTGCGGCAGGCAGACCTAGAGAAACTAAGCCCCAGCACCATCTGGCTGCTTTCCTTGCTTGCCGCTCTCCTCTCGCTCTTCCTGGTTTTTACCTTCACCGGTTTGCTGCCTCTGACCTTCCTGTCAGCGGGCCTGGGATTCCTGGCTCCCTGGCAGCTGGTCCGTCATCGGGCCCGTAAGCGCCAGGCTGCCCTGCGAGACCTCTGGCCGGATGCAGTAGACCACCTCCGTTCCGCCATCCGGGCCGGTATGGCTCTGCCAGATGCCCTTATGCAACTCCAGTACAGGGGGCCAGAGCCCCTACGTCCAGCCTTTCAGGGTTTCGCCGCAGACTACCGGGCCAGCGGCGAGTTCATTCCAGCCCTCAACCGGCTCAAGGACAGGTTGAGTGACCCAACGGCCGACAACATTATTGAGGCTCTCAAGGTGACTCGCGAGGTAGGCGGTACAGACCTGGGCCGCCTGCTGGGAACCCTGAGTTCCTTTCTGCGGGAGAAGAGCCGCACCCGGGCTGAGCTAGAGGCCCGCCAATCCTGGACCGTTAATGCTGCCCGCCTGGCCTGCGTCGCCCCCTGGGTCATTCTGGCCCTGATGGCAACCCAGCCCAGTACCTTGCGAATCTATAACAGTTTCAGTGGTTTTCTGGTCTTAGGCACGGGCCTTTTGATTACCGTGCTGGCTTACCGGCTCATGAAAAAGATTGGGGCCCTACCTGAAGAGAAAAGGGTGCTGGTATGAATCAGACTCTCTTTCTTGGCCTTACCCTGGCCCTAGGGATCATTCTGGTAGTCACTAGCCTGGCCCAGCACCGTGAGGCTGATTTTGCCGATCGGATTGCCCCTCAGCTACGGGCGGCAGAGCTCAAAAGACAGGACCGATCCCAGGCTGAGGTCGGAGGACCATCCCTCTACCAGGCCCTCAGATCTCTGGCCCAGCCCCTCCTACTTAACCTGGCAGACAAGCTCACCAAGAGTAGCCTGGACAGCCAAGCCCTGGAGGGGAGGCTGGAGCAAGCAGGTCAGGGCATGAGCTTGTTAGAGTACCGAATCCAACAGATTCTCTGGGCTCTTGCCTCCTTTGCCTCTTCTACGATTCTGGTCTCTCTGGCTGCTGTTCAGGGCAGAGTAAGCTTTCTGGCAGCCCTGCTACTGATTCTAGTTTCTACCTTCATGGGTGCTGCGGCCCGGGACTACTGGCTGACCCAGCAAATCAAGAAACGCGAGCGGGACATGCTGGATGAGTTTCCAGCCCTAGCAGAGCTCATGGCCCTATCGGTGACTGCCGGCGAATCAGCCCTTGGCTCCCTAGAGCGGGTAGTACGCTCCTCACAAGGGGAACTGGCCCGAGAATTTACCAGCATCCTGGCCATGACCCGGTCGGGGGAAAGCCTGGTAACAGCCCTCCAAGCCTTCTCTCAGAAGACCTCCGTTACAGCCCTCTCTCGCTTTGTGGATGGCCTGATTGTGGCTATCGAACGGGGTACGCCCCTAGCCGACGTGCTCAGGGCCCAGGCCCAGGACGTCCGGGATGACGCTAAACGGCAGCTCATGGAAACAGCCGGTAAGAAGGAAATCGGCATGATGGTCCCGGTGGTCTTCATGATTCTTCCCCTGACCGTCATCTTTGCCCTTTTCCCCGGCCTGTCCCTGCTCAACCTTAACTTTTAGATTTCCCCCTTATCCCCTAACCCTACCCATCTCTAACCTCATAAGGAGAAAAAGATGAAGAAGTTCTTCGCTCACCCTGTTCAGACCCTGCTGGCCTACCTGTCTGCACCGGAAGAAAACCCGGAGCGTGGTGACGTTCCGGGCTGGGTTCTGGTGACCATGATGAGCGCCATTTTGGTGGCTGCCATCCTGGTCGTAGCCCAGGAGGCCCTGATCAACATGTTCAACAACGCTATGGCCATGCTTAACCGCTAGAGCCCCTGACCCCCTATGCGTTTTTCAGAAGACCGGGGCGATGCTAGCAGCGAGTTCGTCATGGTCTCGGCCTTGGTGCTGCTGCTCTTTATGCTGGTTCTCCAGTTCTCCTTTGCCCTCTTTGCCCGCAATATCGTCCAAGACGCTGCCTCTCAGGGGGCCCGCTACGGGGCCCTACTAGACAGGTCGGCGGCTGATGGGGTGAAGCGGGCAGAGGAGCTAGTGCACAGTGTCCTGCCCGATAGCTACCAGGTGACGGTCAGCTCAAGAGAAACCCAGTGGCAGGGAGCCAGTGCCCTGGAGGTAACTATTCTGGCTCCCGTGCCCCTGGTGGGGCCCTGGGGCGGAAATTCTCACTGGGAGATTAAAGGTCATGCCCTCCAACAATAGACTTACCCTCCCGGCCTCTTCTTCCCTGCCCTCAGAAGGTGGGGGAGAGGAGGGCAACGCCCTGGTGGAATTCATCATGCTAGGGACCCTGCTCATGATTCCCACCCTCTATTTTCTGCTCTCGGTCTTTAGCCTGCAGTCAGCAGCCTTTGCTGCCTCTAACGCTAGCTCCCAGGCCCTCCAGTACCTTCAACAGGCGCCAGAGGGTCAGGCCTCCAGCCAGGTGGCTGCCCAGGTTGCTCAGCTAGCTGGCCAGGACTTTGGGATTCCGGCAGAATATATCTCTACCCGGTTGATTTGTGCCGCTAGTTGCGCTCGCGGAGAAAGGATGGAAGTTCAGGTGACTGTGACCGCCCATCTGCCCCTGATTCCCTGGGTAGTTTCCCCTTCGCTAGCTACCCTAGAATCTAGGGCTGTTGCCTGGGGAGGTAACTACTCATGACAGCTCTGCTCAGACGTCATGAAAGAGAAGAGGGGAGCATCCTTATCTTCATCCTGGGTCTCTCCCTACTGCTTTTACTGGTGGCGGCAAGCGTCCTGGCGGTCTCCTCAGTTTATCTGGAGCGTCAGCGTCTTCAGTCTTTAGCTGACCAGATGGCTCTGACGGCGGCCCAGCAGGTAGAGGGCATCTCGGATGGGTCTGATGGGCAGGCTCAGGCTCATCTGACAGCTGGCCAGGTGTTAGCGACCTCGAGTCGTTTTCTGCAGGAGACTGGCGCTCCGGCTGATTTTTCGGCCCTGGTCTTGGACCCGGCAACCGGCCTGACCGATAGTCAGACTGCCCGGGTGGTTTTGCGGGCCCAGGCTCACCCACCCCTGTCTTCTTTTCTGCTGCCTGCTGGGGTTGAGGTTCAGGTGGTGGGCCAGGCCAGGGTAGGAACCCAGCAGACAGGCTAGCAGAGAAGTCCAGGGCCATAGCCTGCCGCTTGTTTGATTTTTCGGGTAGGGTTAATGCTCATGGCAAGTCTGGATTTTTCTGCTCGTATTAAGGCCCTTCGCTCAAGCTACGCTTCGGTGCTTGAGGTTAGCGATCTGCCTGGGCTCCGTGCTGCCATCGACCGTCTTTCTGACCAGGCCGGTGCCCCAGATCTTTGGGATAATCCAGAGACAGCCCAGCAGGTCACCTCTCAGCTTTCCCATAAGCAGGCTGAACTGGAACGGCTGGAAAAGCTCTCTGCTGCCCTGGATGACCTGGAAGTTATGGTAGAGCTGGCTCAGGAAGAAGGAGACTCCCAGACCCTGGCTGAAGCCCAGGACGAGGCCCAGCGGCTGGAAGATAAGATTGCAGAGCTTGAGGTGCTGACTCTACTCTCGGGTGACTACGATGCCCGTGAAGCGGTTGTGACTATCCGGGCCGGGGCCGGTGGCGTTGATGCGGCTGACTTTGCCCAGATGCTACTGCGCATGTACCTGCGCTGGGCAGAAAAGAAGGGCTACCAGACTCAGGTGCTGGATACTTCCTATGCGGAGGAGGCTGGGCTCAAGTCAGCTACCTTTGAGCTTAAGGCCCCCTACGCCTTTGGTCGTCTGTCCATTGAAGCTGGAACCCACCGGCTGGTGCGGATTTCCCCCTTCAACAGCCAGGGCAAGCGGATGACCTCCTTTGCTGCGGTGGAGGTCATTCCCCTGATTGAGCAGACCGACCATATCGAAATCCCTGAGTCTGAGCTCAAGATCGATGTCTTCCGTTCATCCGGCCCTGGCGGCCAGTCGGTCAATACTACCGATTCCGCGGTCCGTATGACCCATATTCCCACCGGTATTGTGGTCTCTATGCAGAATGAGAAGTCTCAGTTGCAGAACCGGGCAGCGGCCCTGCGGGTACTCCAGTCCCGTCTCTTGCTTCTGCGCCGGGAAGAAGAAGAGGCCCAAAAAAAGGAACTCGCCGGGGACGTCCGGGCCTCCTGGGGGGACCAGATGCGTTCCTATGTGCTTAACCCCTACCAGATGGTCAAGGACCTACGAACTAACTACGAAGAAGGAAACCCCAGCGCTGTCTTTGACGGTGCCCTGGACGGTTTCATTGATGCCGGGGTGCGCTGGCGGGCGTCCCAACGGCAGGAAGAGAAGAAGGAGGCCTAGGAGATGATGGCTGCTAAGAAGAAAAAGGCCAAACAAGAAGACCCCAACAACCATACTATTGCCTCGAACCGCAGGGCCCGCCACAACTACAATATTGTGGAAACCTGGGAGGCTGGCCTGGTGCTCATGGGCACTGAAGTTAAGTCTCTGCGGGATGGCGGTGCCTCCATTACTGATGGTTTTTGCCAGCTTTACCAGAATGAGCTCTGGCTAGAAGGCATCCACATTGCTGAGTACGGCCGGGGTTCCTGGACTAACCATGCTGCCCGCCGTCGCCGCAAGCTTCTGCTGCACCGCAACGAAATCAACAAGATTGGGCAGAAGCTCAAGGAAAGTGGTTACACGGTGGTTCCCCTTAAGCTCTACTTCAGCAAGGGGCGGGCCAAGGTGGAGATTGCCCTGGCAACCGGTAAACGGGACTACGATAAGCGACAGGCCCTGCGCGAGCGCCAGGATAACCTGGAGGCCCAGCGGGCCATGCGCTACAAGAATCTTGGATAGAAAGTTAGAGGAGAAAAGAATGTCACAGGATCCCACTTCTCAGGGAAATCAGGGCCAGAGCGACTACGTCCCCGGTCAGTACAGCAACCCCAGCCAGTACGGTGCTTCGGCGGATCACTCTGCTGGCTCCTACTCTGCCGAGCAGAACCCGGGTGGCTACAGCCAGCCTGGTGCCGGTCAGGATGCCTACCAGCAGCCCGGTTACTACCAGCAGCAGGGCTACGCTAACCCTGCCCCCGGGGCTATCTCAGCCGATGCCTACCAGCTGCAGCCCCAGAAGACTTCGGGTCTGGCTATTGCCTCTCTGGTTCTTTCTATCCTGGGTTTCTTGGGTAGTTGGTTCGTTTTGGGCA
>DKXC01000127.1:0-4763 GCA_002492045.1 Micrococcaceae bacterium UBA7136 | reverse complement strand
TAGTTGGTTCGTTTTGGGCGGTCTCTTTGCCCTGATCGGTCTTGTTCTGGGTATTATTGCCCTGGTGAAGACCCGCAAGGGGGCTGGGGGTAAGGGGATGGCTATTGCTGGTGTCGTCCTGAGCTCTATTTCGCTTCTGATTGCTATCGCTGTTTTCCTGATTGGCATCTTTTTTGTTGGTCAGATGATGGAGTCTTGCGGCCACCTGGTCAATAATGAGGTCCTCTTTGAACGCTGTGTTGAGGGGCAGACTAGTAGCTTGATGATGGAGAACTCCTAAACTGAGCCTTTACAGCCTGCTAGCTAGCTGGTAGAGTGGGGACCCTGAACTCAATGGGCTGGCTTCTTCTGCTATGAGTTGCGACTTAGAAGAAGTACCGGAAAACGCTGGGTTCGGGGTTCTTTGGTAAAAGAATATGGGGATGATCGGTTTCGACGATGTGAGTTGAGATGGATGAAGCGTGCCGAGGACGCAGGGTTATCTCGTTAACGCCCTCTGCGAAAAAATAAGTGCAGAATCTAAGCGCACTGACTTCGCACTCGCTGCCTAATAATCCCAGCGATGCAGTCTGGTAGCCTGGGCTTGCCTTTGGCTCAGTTCCTACCATCAGTTTAAAAGGCCACTGCCTCCTGTTCTTGCCCTAGGCTCAGGAGGAACAATAATAGGGCTAGGTTAGGTCTTGTCAGTGTTTGTGCAAGCAGGATAGCCGAAAACACCGGACTCACAAACTGCGCACGGAGAAGACCCGTTGACGCCACATCGGACCGGGGTTCGATTCCCCGCATCTCCACCCCTAGCCCTCTGGCCCCTGAGATAGGCGCCGGAGGGCTTTTTCTTTACCCTAAATTATCTTTGGCTCAAGAGCTTCTCTCAAGAGTTTCTAAGGTCGAGAGCTAGTGAACGGGGGCTGATAAGCTGGGGGTAAGTCTCCTTCAGATCTGACCCGAAAGGCAGCTAGCATGAGCATGCCCGCCCAGGCCCCAGCCCCTACCAACCCTTACTCTTCTGCACCGCCAGCAGCTGACTCTGCCCCAGCCCCGGAGTATCAGGTGCCTGAAGGCTACCGGCGTCCCTATGGTCAGGTTTATCCTGACCGGCGGGGCAGGGGCTTCTATACAGCTGTACTTTCTTTGAGTGTCGCTGTTACCTCCTACCTGCTGGTTTTTCTAGGAGGTAGCCTGGCGGCCACAGCCCTGATTCCGGCCCTGGGTGCTCTGGTACTGGGCATCCGGGCCCTGGCCCTACGGGCTAAAAACCCTAAGACTGGTCAGGATTCTCAGACTCTCTGGTACTCAATAGGCGGTATAGCCCTGGGTAGCCTGGCTATCCCCCTGGCTATTGGCATGCTACTGCTGGAATCTTGGTTCCTGCAGGTGGCTAATGAGGCAGCCTGCGAAGCCCAGCATCGGGGAGATGAGACAGCTATTGCTGCCTGCAAGGGGCAGGAATAGAGGCAGGATATGTTGGAGGATTTTCTGGGCAGACCTCTGCCAACTGCCCCCCACTATGGTTCTAATAACCTAGCTGATCTTCTTGAATCAGCGGGGTTACTCTTGGCTCAAGGATTACTGGAGCCTGAGCCTCACCCTATCTATGGGCCGGGTCGCCACGACCTGCTGGGGTTGGCCGACCGTCTAGCAGCCCAGGGGCTGGACCCCTACCGCTACCGTAGCGTCTGCCTGGTGATGGTGGATGGTCTGGGTGCCGGTCTGCTGGGGCAGCATCAGGCCTATGCTCCTTTCCTCCGTCAGGGGATTCAGCTGGGGCCCCTCCATTCGGCCCTGCCTTCGACCACGGTGGCCTCCCTGACTAGTTTGGGGACGGCTAGCCCTCCTGGCTTTCACGGTATGGCAGGCTACGAGGTGCGGAATCCTGAGACGGGGCGGGTGATGAACCAGCTCTCGGGCTGGGACAAGAGGGTAGATCCCCACCTCTGGCAGCCTCACCCCACGGTTTTTGAACGTTACCAGCAGATTGTGGATGTTGCTACCGTCTCTTTGAGCAAGTACAAGGGGACCGGACTGAGCGAGGCTGGACTACGGGGCGGACGTTTTATTCACGCCTCTGGCTACGCCGCCAGAACTACCCTGGCTGCTAGTGTCCTGGGCGGACGTAAACCCTCACTGGTCTATCTCTACTGGGGGGAATTAGATCAGGCTGGTCACCGCTACGGGGTGGATTCTGACCGCTGGCGGCAGGAACTGGAAGAGCTTGATTTGGCCCTGCGGTCTTTGGCCCGTCGCCTGCCTTCTCATGTGCTCTTGCTACTGACAGCTGACCACGGCATGGTTGATATCCCTGAGAGTGGACGCATCGACTACTCTGGCCAGCAGGAGCTCTTAAAGAATCTAGAGCTAACGGCTGGTGAGCCCCGCATGGTTCAGCTCTATCTTAAGGATAAGAGCCCTCAGGGCCGCCAGCTGACCCTAGAGGCCTGGGCTGAGGCCTGGGGAGAGCAGGCCTGGATTTTAGATAGCCAGGATCTTTACCGGGCTGGTTACTTTGGGCAGACCGTCACAGAGACTGCCCGTCAGCGGATTGGCGATATTATCGTTGCTGCTCGGGAACCTATTGCCCTTTACGACATGCGTCACTATAAGCCCCAGGCCCTTAAGATGGTGGGCCAGCACGGTTCTCTTACTGAGGAAGAGACTCAGGTTCCGCTGCTGATCCTGCCGACGGGCTAGGCGAAAGGGAGGGGGTCTGCTGGGACTCCTGACCGCTTGCGGGCATGCTGCTAGCTGAGACAGAAGGCTCAGGGCTAACAGAAGGACTTGGCTCTAGGCTGGGTCCAGGCTCAGCTGACGGACTGGGTTCAAGTGTTGGGGTCTCAGAAGGTTCAGGTGTGGGGCTTACTTCAGCCGTCGGGGTCTCAGAAGGTTCAGGGGTTAGAGTCGCTTCTGGAGTAGGTGTAGGCTCTGGGCTGGCTTGGGGGCTGAAGCTGGGCTCGGGCGCCAGGCTAGGTTCAAGGGGCTGGGGCGTAGGCTCGGGGGCGTAGTAGACCGTGCCCGGTGCCTGCGGGGTTGCCTGATCTAGTCCTGTCACCGTGGGTGGCTGAGTGTTAAAACTGGGTGAGGGCTCCCGTAGCTTGCTAGCTGAAGGGCTGGCAGAGGCAGTAGCGGAAGCCGCCGGTGGCTGCACCTGGCCGGCAGGCTCCTGACTTTTGGTCTGGGAAGAAAGCAGGGCAAAGCCCAGGGCTCCCAGTAGGGTAGCAGAGCCCAGGGCTGAGGCTAGAATCAGCAGGCGGCTGGAGTAGTCCTTGGCCGGGGGCAGTCCAGCCCTGCGGGCTGCTTCCTCTTCCAGGGCTAGGGCCCGGGCTTCTGCTTCCTCTTCGAGAGCCCTTTGGTGGGCAGCATGGGCCTTGGCGGCCTGCCGCATGGCTCGCTTTTCCTGGCGACTGTACTTCTCTAGGACCTCCCCGCCTTCCATGAGACGGAAGGTCAGGGAGTCATCCTCGGTATCCAGGGTCCGGGCTGAAGGCGCAGTCTCTGCGTCTACATACTCGTAGCCCTGGGCTAGGGGCTGGGCAGGGGCAGTCTCTGCCTGCTGGCCCGGAAGGGCCTGGCTAGGGTCAGGCTGGTACTGATCTGACTTCTTGGGGGAGGAGGAAGCCACGAGAATCCTTCTGCGTCTCTGAGGTCCTCATAAGAGAGGACAAGTAGGTTAATAAAGGGGGGATTCCTAGCTTATCTCAGTCTGCCCTCTTCTAGCGACGCTGATTGCCAAAGATAATATCGTCCCAGCTGGGGACGCTGGTCCGTCGTCCACTGGTAGAGGGACGAGCAGCTGGCTTGGCCTCCTGAGCCTGGGCGTCTGCTGTTTCCTGGTCACTGACGGCCTGGGGCTCTGCCTGGGCTCTTTCTGCCAACTGAGAGTCTTTTTCCTCTACTGCTAGCTGCTTCTCTTCCTTGTCTTCCTGAAGAGCCGGTAGATCGGCTTCCTGGGGAACTTCTGGGACTTCAACTTCTGCCTGCTCCTGGCTGGTCTCAGAAGACAGGGAATCGGAGGTTTCTGCTAGGGCTGCTTGCGGAGCTTCTACCTGCTGGGGCTCTGCCACCTGCTTACCGGAGCGGCGGGCCCGCTCTAGCAGGTCTGCCAGCTTGCGTTCGCTGGCCGGATCAAAGGAACGGGCAGCCTGCAGCTGTTCCTGCTCCCGCTGGGTCTGGTGGGTTTCTGCCTCTAGCTGGCTGGTGGCCGGCTGGGCCTCTTCTGGCTCGGTCTGCTGCTGTTCTTCTGCAGGCTGGGCCTGCTGGTTTTCAAGGCTAGCTGGCTTGCTGCCCTGGCCGGTCAGGGGCTGACCCATGACAAAGTAGGCGGCCTCATTGGAGGCGTAGAGCCCCTGGTTGGCCGGGTTGAAGGTCCAGCGGGCAGGGAAACTCAGACCGGAGGGCAGGGTGGCTGCCAGCTCGGGGGTCATGGCCAGATCCAGGGTGACCGTCCACTGGCCGGATTCCTGCTGCCAGGTGTTCCAGTCCTGGGCTGCTTCAGCAAAGCCGTAGGCGCGGGCTACCTCCTGGAAGAGATCTAGCAGGCGTCCACTGGGCCCCTGCTGGCCAGGAGCGGGGGAGAGGCGGCTAGCCTGGGCGGTGCGGATAATATTGGCCCGCTCAGCCACAATGGGCCATTCGTAGCGGCGGACCCGCTCGGGCTCCCAGCCAGATTCAGCAGCAATTTCTTCGACCGTTGCCCCCTGGCGGAAGCGGTTCTGGATCTCCCGGGGACCAAAGCTACCGGTGAGGCTGGACCGCTGGGGGGCGATTCG
>DKXC01000066.1 GCA_002492045.1 Micrococcaceae bacterium UBA7136 | reverse complement strand
CCAGCAAAGTTCTTAGCTGCCAGCAGGGCCTTTTCTACGGCTTCCTGGTCGTGACCATCAATGGGGCCCAGATACTTCATGCCTAGGTCTTCAAAGATACCGCCGGGCACCATCACATCCTTGATGCCGGCCTTCATGCCGTGCAGGCCCCGGTAGATGACCTGCCCTACAGAGCCACCCTTCTGTAGGCCCTGGCGGCCAGCTTCTAGGGCCCGCTCGTAGCGAGAGTCTAGCCGCACCTGGTCGAGTTTTTTCTGTAGCTCGTGCTGGAGGGCAGCCAGGTGGTTAGCGAAACCACCCACGGTGGGGGCATAGGAACGGCCATTATCGTTGACCACGATCACGACCTTACGCTTACGGTCAGCCGCAATATTGTTGATAGCCTCCCAGGCCATGCCACCGGTCAGGGCCCCGTCCCCCACCAGTACCACCGTGTAGCGGTCATCCTGGCCGGTCAGCTGGTAGGCCCGAGAAATGCCGTCGGCCCAGGACAGGGAGGAAGAAGCGTGGGAGGACTCCACAATGTCGTGGATAGACTCAGCCCGCTCCGGGTAGCCGGACAGGCCCCCCTTCTGACGCAGGGTCTCAAAGTTCTGGCGGCCAGTCACCAGCTTGTGCACATAGGACTGGTGGCCGGTATCAAAAACAATAGAGTCCTTGGGCGAGTCAAAGACCCGGTGGATGCCCAGGGTTAGCTCTACTATGCCCAGGTTGGGGCCCAGGTGACCACCGGTGCGGGAGACACTATTGACCAGGAAGTGGCGAATTTCTTGGGAGAGTTCAGCTACTTGCTCATAGCTGAGACCGTCAAGGTCTCTGGGGTCACGGATAGTTTCGAGTAGTCCCACGTCTCTCTCCCTTGTTAGGTGGTCTATCAGGCGGTGAAAGCTACCCTGCCCGGCCGCTTTAGGCCTGCCGCCTCTGGCTGTCTCATTGACTACTAACTCTACTCGCCAAGGAGCAGATTCGCGATTCATCGGCCCCTCCCATCAGCCTGGAAGGGAAGTAGTAAATAGAAAATCCCGACTAGCAAGCTAGCCGGGATTTCTCTTTCTGTGCGCCCCCTGGGACTCGAACCCAGAACCCATTGATTAAGAGTCAATTGCTCTGCCAATTGAGCTAGAGGCGCTTATTTGATTTTTACCAGGTCTCCCCGGCAACGAATAAATACAATACCCCCTCTTCTGGCCCGTTGCAAGCCAGGGAGGGGGTTTGTGATTAAGCTAACTTATTTCTTCTGCCTTCTGCTGGCGATACTCGGCCAACATCTGAGGGGTCACGACCTCCATAACGGCAGTAGAAGTCGGCAGAGGCTTGGGAGCGCTAGTAGTTTCCTGCCGCCCCAGGCTGCCAAGCTGCCCCAACTGGCCAGACTTCTCAGCCCGGGCATCAGCCAGCACCTGGTCTCCACCGGCCTCCTGGCTCAGACTCTCAATAATCTGCACCAGATTTTCCCGGAACTGGGGGTTAGACAGTTGACCAACAGAACCCAGCTGACGGTCAATTCGTTCAGCCTCGGCCAGCACCCGGCGTCCTTCGTCAGTGATAGCCAGCAGGTAGCTGCGGCGGTCTACCGTGTTACGGGTGCGGTAGATATGACCGTGGGCCTCTAGCCGGGAGAGGGTCTTACCCATGGTCTGGGCCTGGACGCCCACCAGGGAAGCCACCTGCACCTGGGAGACCAGCCCCTCACGGGCAATCACGTCCAGGGCAGTCACCCCGGCATGGGTGAGGCCCAGGGATTTGAGCTGATCGTTCCAGCTGTACTCCAGCATGCGGGCGGCGGTTGATAGTAGTCGGTTAATAGACCACGAACGTATCTCTGGCATGCCCACCATTATAAGGGGCCTGACCGTCTATCTGGAGCCTCTTTTCTCTTGCTAGGCTGAGAGAAGAATTTTTATTATCTGCGAAAGGTTGTCCATGACCCGCCTAACCCCTGGCACCCCCGCCCCTGATTTCAACCTGACCGACCATGAGGGCCGCAGGGTTTCTCTGGCTGACTATGTCGGCCAGCAGGTTATCCTCTATTTCTACCCCAAGGCTTCTACCCCCGGCTGCACCACCCAGGCCTGCGACTTTAGGGACAATTTGGCCTCCCTGACCTCTCGGGGCTACCAGGTGGTGGGCATCTCCCCCGACCCGGTGGAGGCCCTGGCCAAGTTTGCCGACAAGCAGGAACTTCCCTTTCCCCTGCTCTCTGATAGCGACCATGCGGTAGCTGAAGCTTACGGGGCCTGGGGCGAGAAGAAGAACTACGGCAAGACCTATGTGGGCCTCATCCGTTCTACCTTCCTGATTGATACTGAGGGCATAATCCAGCTGGCCCAGTACAACGTCCGTGCCAAGGGACACGTAGCTAAGCTCCGTCGAGACCTGGGAATTGATTAAGGACAGGCGAAGGTAGACTCGCGGCGATGCCGTTGGCATTGATGGAGTTCGCGAGTGCGCAAGCACGCAAGAGCGAACGGAATCCGCCGTCAGGCGGGGCGTGAATCGGCTGCGAAGCAGTCGAGAGGGTGGCGGCGAGCGCGAGTCTGCAAGCCTGATCTAATCTATTCATCAGCAGATTTCGCTTTTAGCCGCCAGATAGGGTAAGCTATAAAACGTTGTGCCGCCCGGCGGCACCCGCGCGAGTGGTGAAATTGGCAGACACGCAGGATTTAGGTTCCTGTGCCTTACGGCGTGAGGGTTCAAGTCCCTCCTCGCGCACCAAAGCTAGAAGACCCGTTGAGCCGGCCCAGCCTGGTTGAGCGGGTTTTTCGCTACCCAGGCCCAGGGCCCCGACCAGAAGAAGGCGTAGTAGCTATGACCCGGTCTCTCCTCTCCCGTCGCCAGGCCCTCAGCTGGGCCTCTGCCCTAGCCGCTGGCCTCTCCCTGGCTGCTTGCAGCTCTTCGCCTTCCCCCCAGCCCAGCGCCGCCGCTAGCTCAAGCAGCCCTGACTACACCTTCCGCTTTGGCCAGGCCGGCCAGGTAGGTAACCTGGATCCGGCCGCCAGCCTGCGCATGGAAACCCACCGGATTAGCGTCCAAATCCTTGAGAACCTTCTGGGGGCCGACCCCGATACCGGGGAACCTACCCAGGAGCTAGCTAGCAGCTGGGAAAAATCAGAGGACGGCCTGACCTACCGGCTGACCCTCGCCCGGGACATCCTCTTTAGCGATGGCAGCCCCCTGGAGGCTCAGACCCTAGAATCCAACCTAGGACGCTGGAAGGCTTTAGCCAGTGGGCCGGTCACCCCCCTCTCTGCCCCCTTTGCCTTCCTTTTTGCTGATAGCCCCCAGCCGCTGGCCCAGGCTAGTGGAAGCCAAGAGGAGGCTAGCGCTAGTTCCTCCCCTTCCCCTGCTGAGAGCAGCCAGGCTCAGGAGCAGCAGGCTCCCCTGGTTTCTTCTTGGCAGGTTGAGACCCAGGAGGAAGGCATCCAGCTCACCTTTCATCTTTCCCGGCCCTCAGCTTCCTTCCTCAAGGCTCTGACCCAGCCGGCTTTGGGTATCCTGCCCCAAAAACTTATCAGCAGCCAGGGTCAGCTGACCGGCCAGATTCTAGGCACCGGCCCCTTCCAGCTAGAAAGCCAGGAGGAGCAAGTGATCCGGCTGGTGGCCAACCCCCACTACCGGGGCCAGGCACCCCAGGTCACCGCCCTAGAATTTGTTACCCTGCCTGACACCGAAAAACGCTACTACCAGCTGCTAGAGAACCAGATTGACGCCTACGACCAGGTGGCCCTCAAAGACTATGTTCCTCTGGCTAGGGCCGGTTACGCCGTCCAGTCACGTGATCCTTACTCCCTGGCTTATGTGGGGATGAATCTGGCCCACCCGGCCTTTGCTGATGCCAGGGCACGCTCGGCCCTCAACCACGCGGTCAACCGGTCAGCCCTTATCAGCGCCTACTACCCCCAGGGCAGTAGCCAGGCCAACGATTTTTTGCCTGCCCTCTTTCAGATCCGCCACGAAGACACCCCCGGCTACTACAGCTACAACCGGGAGCGGGCCCAGGAGCTACTGGCTGCCTCCTCTTACCAGCAAGAGCCCATCGACTTCTACTACCCCACCAATCTTTCCTCCCCGGCCCTGCCTAACCCTGAAGGGATTTATGCCCTCATTGCGGCCGACCTGGTAGCAGCAGGTTTCGTCATTGTGCCCAAGCCTTATACCCGTCAGCAGGTGACCTCTAGCGTCCCCCAGACCTACCCCAACTATGGGCTGGAGCTGACCGGTTTTGTGGGGACCTTCCGGGATCCTGCTGCCTTCCTACCCCAGGTGCTGGCAGCTGCCGCTTCGGCCCCCGAGTCCATCAGCCAGCAGGCTCAGCCTTCTGCTGATGCTTCGACTAACCCCACTCCTAGCCCGACCAGCCCTAGTCAGGAGGCCAGCCAGGTGCCCAGCAGCTACCGGGCTATTATGGCTGCCATTAACCGGGCTGACGCCCAGCCCAGTCTGGAGGAGCAGCGGCAGGCCTACCGGGAGGTCAACCTGCTAGCAGCCCAGCTGCGTTCTGCCCTGCCCTTGGTTTACCCGGTCTCTGGTGTTACCCAGGGGAAGCGGGTTGCCCGTTATACGGTCAATGCCACCTGTCTGGATGAGTTCAGCCAGGTCACCCTGCGCTCTTAAAATCCAAGAAAGGCTTACCCACCCCGGGGTAAGCTCACAGACTCGCGCTCGCCGCC
>DKXC01000107.1:7899-14753 GCA_002492045.1 Micrococcaceae bacterium UBA7136 | reverse complement strand
GCCCCACTGGGGCACCCGCGAACTTCATCGATGCCAGCGGCTCGCCGCGAGTCTGCCTTCGCTTACCCTTGCGAAACAGCTAGAAATCCCTAGCCGACCCTGCCCTCTTTCAGCAGAGCAGAAGCTAGGGTCAGGTCCAGCGGAGTGGTTACTTTAAAGGCCTCAGCAGCCCCCTCAACCGTAGCCACCGGCAGGCCCAGGGCCTCAGCCAGCATAGCGTCATCAGTAATTTTCTCAGCCAGCTCAGGCGCCAAAGAAGCAGAGTCCCGGTGAGCCTGCACAAGAGTCGGCAAATCAAAACCCTGAGGGGTCTGGACGGCCCGCAGCTGCTCCCGGGCCGGAGTGCCCGTCACAAAACCAGCAGCATCCACAGTCTTAATCGTATCGACCACCGGCAGAACCGGAATAACCGCCTTCTCGCCAGCAGCCAAGGCCCCAGCCACCCGCCGGTAAACCTCAACCGGAGTAAAACAACGGGCAGAATCATGAACCAGCACCGCCGATGGTAGCCGGTCAGAAGCACCCGCTAGAGGACTGGCCTGATCAAGGGCCGCCAAGGCCGCAGAAACCGACTCAGCCCGGCTATCCCCGCCCACCACCGGCAGGGCCCCATAAGATCGGCTCACCCGGGTCAACAAACTATCAGCAGCAGGAACCGTCACCACTACCCGGCTAAAAAGACCAGAAGCCAAGGCCCCCTCCAGGGCCCAGGCTAAGAGGGTCTTGCCGTCCAGCTCTACCGCTGCCTTAGGAATACCGGCCCCCAAACGAGAACCAGAACCAGCTGCCAGCAGAAGCAGAGCGAGCGCCCCAGCCTCCCCAGAGGGGGCTGAGACGCTCGATTCTTGAGATAAAACTTTAAGGCTCACAGCAGGTGAGCATACCCGATTTAGACGCCTTCGAGAATCTTATCGAGTTCTTTATCGGCAGCTTCCTCGTCCATGTCCTTAGCCAGGGCCACCTCAGAAGACAGGATCTGCCGGGCCTTGGCCAGCATCCGCTTCTCGCCAGCAGATAGGCCGCGATCATTCTCACGCCGCCAGAGGTCACGAACTACCTCGGCTACCTTAAGAACATCGCCAGAAGCCAGTTTCTCGACGTTAGCCTTGTAGCGGCGGGACCAGTTGGCAGCCTCTTCGGTGTCGGTTGCCTGAAGAACGTCGATAACCTCCTGTAGGCCCCGTTCGTCCACAACGTCACGGACGCCCACCATATCAACGTTCTCGGCGGGCACCTCGATGACTAGGTCGCCGTTGGCTACCTTGAGCTTCAGGTACATTTTTTCTTCGCCACGAATCTTGCGCATCTTAATCTCTTCGATGCGGGCGGCCCCGTGGTGAGGATAAACGACAGTTTCGCCAACCTCAAAAACCATAAGATTTAACCCCTTTCAAGCCATCCATTCTAGCACGGTGGGCCTTAAAAGGAACCAGCAGAGGGTGTTTTAGAGCCCAGAACAGGTATTCCCTGCCTCAACTTGCCCGCGCCTTCACCGCTTGGCCCTCACTTAGAGCTAGAATGTGACCAGAAGAGCGGAATCTATAAGGTTCTGCGGCCCACACACACTCAAACTCCCCAAGGTCGGGGAGCAATCTACACAAGGAGCAAGACCCCGTGAAGTTCCCTGCTTCCCTCACCCTGAAGCGAGTTGCTGCCTCTGCCTTGATCGGTGTTGCTGCCCTAGGCACCAGCGCCTGCGGCTACATCTACCAGCAGCCCACCACCATCATCTACTCTGCCTCTGACGGCCAGCGGGCCAACCTACTGGACGAAAAGCAGAAAGAAGTTATCCAGCTGCGCAACATCATGGTTATCGCCCAGGACGCTGATTCTGCTGGCCGCCTGCTGGGCACCGTCCTTAACCAGGGCGAGAAGGACGCCACCGTCACCCTGGCCTTCCCCCAGGAGACCCTGACCCTAGAGGTTCCTGCCGGCAAGGAAATCCGACTAGAAGAGGAAGCCAATGAGCTGCTGCTGGAGAAGGCTGGTGCAGCCCCCGGCCTGCTGCTAGAGAACGTTAAGGTTAGCGCCGATACCGTCAGCGAAACCACCAGCTTTAACGTGCCGGTGCTGGACGGCGCCCTCGAGGAGTACGCCCCCTACCTGCCCAACCTGGCTTCTGCTTCTGCTAGCGCCTCTTCAAACACTAACCACTAGTCTTTCAGGCAGAAGAAAACCCCACCCTGGCCCCTGCGGGCTGGCGGTGGGGTTCTTTTTAAGCCTCAAACTTATAGCCCAGGCCCCGAACAGTCAGCAGGTAGCGGGGGCTGGAGGGATCTGGTTCTACCTTGGACCGCAGACGCTTAATGTGAACGTCCAGGGTCTTGGTGTCACCCACATAGTCGGCCCCCCAGACCCGGTCAATCAGTTGGGAGCGGGTCATCACCCTACCCGCATTACGTAGCAGGATTTCTAGCAGCTCAAACTCCTTGAGAGGCAGGGCAATCTGCTGCCCCTGAACGGTCACCACGTGCCGGGCGATATCCATCCGAACCGGCCCGGCGCTAATAGTCTGGGAGCTGAGGTCTTCTGTCTCCCCCTGGCGGCGCAGAACAGCCCGGATTCGGGCAATCAGCTCCCGGGAAGAATAAGGCTTAGTGACATAGTCATCAGCCCCCAGTTCCAGGCCCAGTACCTTATCTAGCTCTGAATCCTTGGCGGTCAGCATAATAATGGGGACGCTACTCGTAGCCCGAATCTGCTTGCAGACTTCAGTGCCAGACTGGCCCGGTAGCATGAGGTCTAGCAGAACCAGATCTGCCCCAGACCGCTCGAACTCGGCCACGGCGCTCACACCGTCGGCCACCACCTGCACCTGGAAACCCTCCCGTCCCAGCAAAAAGGCCAGGGGCTCGCTCAGGGCCTCTTCGTCTTCAACCATGAGAATGCGGGTCATGGGGCCTCCCTTCTGGGGTTTTTGCTCTCTATCTCTGCCGGGCCTATCTGTGCCCTACCCTTAACTACTACCATTAGAGACCGGCTCTGTACTAGCAAGCTCGGCCAGTAGGTCAGCCTCGCTCTCCTGATCAACCAGGGGCAGCAGGAGAGTAAAGGAGGATCCTTCCCCCAGCTGGGACTCAACCAGCACCTGGCCGCCATGCTGGGCCAGGATATGGCGCACAATACTCAAACCCAGGCCGGTGCCACCGGTTTGGCGGGAGCGGGCCGGGTCTACCCGGTAGAAACGCTCAAAGATACGGTCCAAGTCTTCAGGGGGAATACCCGGGCCCTGATCCTTGACCTCAAGCCGGGCCTGGTCCCCCAGCTGGCCCAGGGTAACTTGAACCCGGGTGTTTTCAGGTGAGTAGCGGATAGCGTTCTCGATCAGGTTATGGATGGCAGTACCCAGTAGGTCCCTATCCCCGTGGACGGGCCGATCCAGCTGCCCCTCTAGGGTCAGCTGGATAGACTTATCTTCAGCCACCAGCTGGCTACGCTCTAGGGCCTCCTGAGCCACCTGGCTTAGGTCTAACAGGGTTGCTGAAAGCACCAGGTCGGTTGATTGCAGGCGGGAAAGCTCAATCACGTCCTGAACCAGGGCTCCCAAGCGCTTAGACTCCTGCTTGAGCTTGCCAGAGAAGTAAAGAACAGCCTGGGGGTCATCAGCGGCAGTTTCAATAGCCTCAGCCATAAGCCCAATAGCCCCCACCGGGGTTTTGAGCTCATGCGAAACGTTGGCAACAAAATCAGTGCGGACGCGTTGGGCCCGCACAATCTCGGTGCGGTCATCAGCCAGCACCACAATTAGCTCGTCGCCCAGGGGTGCCACCCGAAAGTCAATAATGAGGGCTTCCTGGGTCTGGGCGCTACGGCGAACCTCAACCTCCCCCTCCATAATGACTCCCTTCTGGCGGACCTCGCTCACCATCTGGGCCATTTCTGGCAGCAGGATGCTGTGGCCCCGTACCAGTCCCAGGGCATAGGCGCCAGAGGAAGCCTGAACAACGCCGTCCACCCCGTCTACCACCACGTAGGCACGGCCTACCAGGGCTAGGACGTCAGCGGCCCCGGCCTCCATAGCTGGTTCTTCCATCTGGGCCCAACGGTCCCGCTGTTTCTGCTGACGCTGGGCCAGCAGAATGCTGGCAGCCCCCAGGAAAACCCCCAGCAGAAGGGCAGCAAGCAGAAGCAAGGAAGTAGTCACGGCACCAGTCTACTGGGCCAGCTAGACAAGGAAAAGGGGCGCCCACCTGCTTAAGGGTAGGCGCCCGCCTTATCTGAGCCTATCAGGCTAGCTCAGGGAAGAAGCTTATTTCTTACCCTGGGCAGCTACGGCTGCGATAGCGTCCTTAGCAGCCTCGGGATCCAGGTACTTACCGGGAGCGACAGGCTTGAAGTTCTCGTCCAGCTCATAGTAGAGGGGAATACCGGTAGGGATGTTCAGGCCGGCGATATCCTCGTCAGAGATACCTTCCAGGTTCTTGACCAGGGCCCGCAGGGAGTTACCGTGGGCAGCAACCAGAACAGTCTTGCCAGCCTTCAGGTCTTCCTTAATCTCTGCCTCCCAGTAGGGCAGCATACGCTCCAGAACGTTCTTGAGAGCCTCGGTGCGGGGGGCGTTCTCAACGTCAGCGTAGCGGGGGTCATGAGCCTGGGAGAACTCGTCATTGTCGTCCAGAACCGGCGGCGGAACATCGTAGGAACGACGCCAGGTCATGAACTGCTCTTCACCGTAGGTTTCCAGGGTCTGGGTCTTGTCCTTACCCTGCAGAGCACCGTAGTGGCGCTCGTTCAGACGCCAGGAGCGCTTGACCGGAATCCAGTGACGGTCAGCGGCATCCAGGGCCAGGTTAGCGGTGTTGATAGCGCGACGCTGCAGGGAGGTGTGAACGACATCGGGGAGGATGCCCTGCTCCTTGAGCAGCTGGCCACCGCGGGTAGCCTCGGCCTTACCCTTCTCGGTCAGGGAGACATCAACCCAGCCGGTGAAGAGGTTCTTTTCGTTCCATTCTGATTGCCCGTGACGGAGCAGTACCAATTTGTAAGTCATAGTCCCATTATCCCACGGAAGCCACCTGAAACAAAGGTAAACCCACACCTTCTCCCTAAAAAACTGAAAAATCCAGTTCTAGTCTGAAAACGTGTGGGTTTTTCTGACCTTAAGCCAAGTAGCTAGCCGCGACGGACCGCCGGACGCACATCAGCCAAGAAAACACCGGCCGCCGTCGCCGCAATCAGCTGCAAGAAAATCGAGGAACCCCCAAAGAAGAAAGCCTGCATCAGCATCATCCCCGAGAAAAGAGCCGCAGCACCTGTCACCGCCAACCAAAAACTCTTAGTCCGCTTAAAAGACCAATCATAGGCCGAAGCCGGAGCCCGCAAGGCCTCCGCCAGGGCAAAAAGAGCCAGGCCAAAGACCACAGCAGACAGCAAGAGGTTAATGCCATAGGTAGCAAAACCATAGAAAGCGATAGCAGTCATAGAATTCCCCTAGACCTCCAAGAGGCTCAAAGCCTGAACCAAATCAGCATACAAATCATCAACATTCTCAATACCCACCGACATCCGCAACATAGACTCCGGAACCGAAGCAGGCTCAGAAGTATGGCGGCGACGACGCTCAATCAAGGACTCTACACCACCCAAGCTAGTAGCCGGCGTCCACAGCTTCAGAGCACCCACCACCCGGTCAGTCTGCACAGCATCAGCCTTCAAAGTCACCGACAAAACCGAACCAAAAGTAGACATCTGGGCCCGAGCCCGCTCAAAACCAGGATCAGTCGGCAGACCCGGGTAACGAACCAACTCAACCGCCGGATGCTCCTGCAAACGTCGAGCCAGCTCCAAAGCAGAAGCAGCCGACCGCTCCAGGCGCAGAGCCAGGGTACGAATACCCCGCAGACCCAACCAGGCCTCAAAAGGCCCAGCAATAGCACCATTCGTCGTCCGATGAGCCCGCATAGCATCCCGCAGCACCGGGTTAGAAGTTACCGCCAAACCCAGCAAAACATCCGAATGGCCGGCAATAGCCTTAGTAGCAGAATGAACCACCACATCAGCCCCCAGAGCCAAAGGCTGCTGACCCAAAGGAGTAGCAAAAGTATTATCCACCGCAGAAACAATACCCAGGCGGCGGGTAGCCGCCAGAATAGTCGGCAAATCTGCTACCTCCATCATGGGGTTGGTAGGAGACTCCATCCAGAGCAAAACCTTAGGGGCAGCATAATTAATGTTCTCAGGGGTCACACCGGCATCCACCGCAGCCTTCTCAAGCTCAGCCAGCACAGACTCAGTATTCTCAATATCCAGGCGAACCACCCGAGCAATACCCCGAGCCTCCAGCCGCTGAGCCATAGAAACCGACGCCATATAGGTGTGCTCCGGCAGCAGAATAATAGAACCCACCGGCAGCAAATCCTGTACCGCAGCCACCGCAGCCATACCCGAAGCAAAGACCAGGCCGGGCAGCTCAGCCCCCTCCAAATCAGCTACGACCTCTTCTAGCCCGTCCCAGGACTGGTTAGAAAAGCGGGCATAAGTATTGAGGTCAGAAGGGCCCATCTGCCGGAAGGTAGAAGACATGGCAATGGGCGGGTTGACCGGGGCCAAATCCTCATGGGCAGGACGGCCACCAGCCACCAGGCGGGTTTCAGCAGTGTAGGAAGAATCAGTCATACCTACCACCATAGGTTGCCTCTCCCCTCAGAACCAACCACCATTTCATAAAGAGAAACATTGTAGGCTAGGGGGGTGACTTCAGCACTGACCTACAGCCCCCAGCAAGACCCCCAGGCCCTGCCCGCCCCCGGTACAGGCCCCCGGCCCTACCCCGGCTTCTTCCTAGCCTTCGAGGGGCCCGATGGGTCAGGCAAAACCACCCAGATTAAGGCCCTAGCCCAAACCCTGACCCAGGC
>DKXC01000107.1:0-7634 GCA_002492045.1 Micrococcaceae bacterium UBA7136 | reverse complement strand
ATAGCCCAAACCCTGACCCAGGCCGGCTACTCGGTGCTAGCCACCCGCGAACCCGGCGGCACCGAGATCGGCGAGAAACTGCGTTCCCTGGTTCTTGAACAAGGCCAGGGCAAGGTTGACCCCCATACCGAAGCCCTCATCTTTGCAGCCTCCCGGGCCGCCCACGCCCACCAAAAAATCCGGCCCGCCCTGCAAGCCGGCAGCATCGTCCTCTGCGACCGCTACATCGACTCCTCAGCCACCTACCAGGGGGCAGGACGGGGCCTAGGCGTCCAAGCCATCCAAGACCTCAGCCGCTGGGCCACCAGCAACCTCCTACCCGACCTGACCATCCTGCTAGACCTACCCCTCGAACTAGGCCGCCAGCGGGTAGACTCCCGAGGAGCCAAAGACCGGATTGAATCAGCCGGAGAGGACTTCCGGCGCTCCCTCCAGGCCACCTACCTGCAACTAGCCCAGGCTGACCCCAGCCGCTACGCCCTCATCGACGCCAGCGGCAGCCCCCAGCAGGTAGCAGACCAGATCTGGCAGGCCCTCCAAAGCCGCCTACCCAAAGCGGAGAAAAAATGAACCTCTGGCAGCAACTCGTCGGCCAAGACCGAGCCATAGAACAACTCACCCTAGCCGCCGCCCAAGACCGGCCCAGCCACGCCTGGCTCTTCTCAGGCCAGCCCGGCGTCGGTGTACCCCAGGCCGCCCTCACCTTCGCCACCGCCCTCCTCTGCCAGCAAGAAGACCCAGCCGCCAGGGCCTGCGGAATCTGCCCCGCCTGCCAATCCGTCCAGGCCGGCAGCCACCCCGACCTGGTTCACTTCGTCACCGAAAAAAGCAGCATCTCCATCGAAGAAGCCCGAGACCTAGTCGTCAAGGCCCAGGACCGGCCCTCCCTAGGACGCTGGCGCATTATCCTGCTCGAAGACGCCGACCGTATGCCAGAACGCACCTCCAACGTCCTGCTCAAGGCTATCGAGGAACCACCGCCCTACACCATCTGGCTACTGACCACACCCTCACCGGCCCAGGTACTCATCACCATTCGCTCCCGCTGCCGGGCTGTGCCCCTAGCCACCCCCCGCCCCCAGCAGGTAGCAGCCTACCTACAAACCCAGCTGGGTCTCAGCCCCGAAACAGCAGACCTGACCGCCCGCCTAGCCCAAGGCAATCTAGATGTAGCCCGGCAGCTAGCCAGCGACCCCGACGCCAGGCAGCGGCGCACCCAGGTAGTTAGCCTGCCCCTAACCCTGCGCAACCTACCGGCCGCCATGGACGCAGCCGACCGACTCATCTCCATTGCAGAAGCCCAAGCAGAAGCCGACGCCCAGGCCCGTAACCAGGCCGACCGGGAAGCCCTCCTACGGGCCCTAGGCTACGAAGAAGGCGACAAGCTCTCCCCCACCCACCGGGCCCAGGTGCGGCAACTAGAAGAAGACCAGAAACGACGGGCCAAGCGCATCCAAACCGACACCCTAGACCGCTTCCTGTCTGACCTACAGACCCTGCTACGGGACGTCCTGACCCTGCAAGTAGGCAGCGGCTCAGAGCTAATCAACCTGCACCTGGCCGACCAGATTACCGCCTACGCCCAACAAAAAAGTCCCCAGCAGACCCTAGAGCTGCTGGAGACCCTCAAGCTGACCCGGCGACGAATCCAGGGCAACGTCAGCCCCCGCCTGGCCTTCGAAGCCCTCATGGCCAGCTTCCTGCCGTCCTCCTAAGGACTTATTCAGAACCAGTTAGGCTGGCAGGCTCGCGCTTGCCGCGAGTCTGCTATCGCCTACCTTTGCTCAATAAGCATCTTAAGATTCAGCTAGTTACGGAAACCGTGAACCGGCGAAGGAATCCGTCCGCCCCGATCCACAAAAACCTGGGCCGACGGCGCATGCACCGGCATGACCGGCGCCCGACCCAGCAGGCCGCCGAACTCCACCATCTGGCCCACCTCCAGGCCAATAGCCGGAATCACCCGCACCGCCGTCGTCTTATGGTTCATGACGCCAATAGCAGCCTCATCAGCAATCATGGCCGAAATGGTCGCAGCCGGAGTATCACCCGGGATCGCCACCATATCCAGGCCCACCGAACAAATAGCCGTCATAGCCTCCAGCTTATCCAGGCTAATCTTGCCCGCAGCAGCAGCCTCAATCATGCCAATATCTTCAGACACCGGAATAAAAGAACCAGACAGGCCACCCACCGCCGAGCAGGCCATCAGCCCGCCCTTCTTGACAGCATCATTCAGCAGGGCCAAGGCAGCTACCGTACCGTGAGTACCCACCGTCTCCAGGCCCAACTCCTCCAGCACATGGGCCACCGAATCGCCCACCTCAGCCGTCGGCGCCAAGGACAGATCCACAATGCCGAACTCAACCCCCAGGCGCTCAGCCGCCAGGTTGCCCACCAGCTGACCCACCCGAGTAATCTTGAAAGCCGCCTTCTTGATAGCCTCAGCACAGGCATCAAAAGACTGACCCTGTACCTTCTCTAGGGCCCGCTTGACCACGCCCGGGCCAGAAACACCCACCGATACCACCGTGTCAGCCTCCTGAACCCCGTGGAAGGCACCAGCCATAAAAGGATTATCAGAAACAGCGTTAGCGAAAACCACCAGCTTAGAGCAGCCAAAACCGTGAGCCTCAGCTGAACCCTCAGCAGTCTCACGGATAACCTGGCCCATGAGCTTGACCGCGCTCATATTAATACCGGCCCGAGACGAACCAATATTGACCGAGGCACAGACCACATCCGTCTCGTTCAAAGCCCGCGGAATAGACCGCATCAGCTTCTCGTCCGCCGGGGTCGCCCCCTTATCAACCAGGGCCGTGAAACCGCCAATAAAATTAACCCCCACAGCCTTAGCAGCCGCATCCAAGGTCTTAGCGAACTCTACATAATCCTCGTCACTAGAAGCCCCAGCCACCAAAGAAATCGGGGTCACCGAAATCCGCTTATTAATAATGGGGACGCCCAACTCAGCCTCAATACCATCGGCCACCTCAACCAGGCGGGCAGCCCGAGAAGTAATCTTGTCATAGATCTTCTGCCGGGCCACCTCCCCATCAGAATCAGCACAATCCAGCAGAGAAATACCCATAGTGACCGTGCGGATATCAAACTTATCCTCATCGATCATCTGTAGGGTCTCAAGAATAGGGGCAGAAGAATTAGCCAAGACCATCTGAACCTCCTAAAGGGTGTGCATGGCCCTGAAAAGAGCCTCAGACTGGATCCGGATCTGCACCCGCTGCTGCTCCTCTACCGAGGCCATAGCCCCCTGCAAATCAGCAATAGACAGGGCAGAATCATCAAAAGACCCCTGCAAAATCATGGTGAAATAATCACCCATGAGAGTCTGGGAAACATTCTCAATATTGACCTTGTACTCAGCCAGGCGGCTCGTAACACTACCAATAATGCCTTCATGGTCGAGGCCGGTGACAGTCAGAATAATCTTCATGGTCTTCCTTTGCAGGGGTTAGGGGTTTTATTCTTGCGCAGCCAGGTAAAGTTGGCCCTTGCCGCGAATACGCAGGCTAGCCTCCCGGCCCACATAGAGGACAGCCTGGGTGCCAGTCAGGGTAAAGCTGCTCTGGGCGTCCTCAATAGTCAGCTGGCCCTCGGTGCAGAGGGCGGTGACCAGGCCCTTAACCGGGTGGACGACCTCCTGCTCGGTCTCTAAGGTCAGGTGAGTTACCGACAGACGCTCATCCCACATCTGGTAGCGTCCAGCCACCGATGAGAGAGGGGCAGGAGTCTGAATCTGCGGGTGATCCTGATTCTCACCCAGAATCTTAATGAGCTCCTCCCGGTCAATATGCTTACTGGTCAGACCAGCCCGCATAACGTTATCCGAAGGGTTCATGAGCTCAATAGCGGTACCAGAAACATAGGCGTGCACCTGACCATCAGGGGTGTAGGCAGACTCACCCGGTGCCAGGTAGACCAAGTTCATGACCAGGGCCACCAGCAGACCCCAGTCACCCGGGTACTTGCTATCAATTAGCAGAATCAGCTCAACCAGGCCAGCCGCCAGGGACTCCTGACCGGGCACCTCCCCCTCCTTAGCTCGCCAGGTGCGGGCAGCAGCCAGGGTCTCCTCCAGAGCGGCAAGAGCGGTCTCCTGGGGCAGACGGATAATGCTGGTTAGCAGCTGCTTAGGGGTCTTCGCCAGGGTCAGAGCATCCTGCAACCAGGTCAGCTGAAAGAGCTGGGCAATAGCCTTGAGCTCCTTAAAGTCGCGGACGCCAGTCAGAATCCGCATAGGAGTCAGGGCAATAACCGTCTCAGGCTTAGAGAAACGGTCCTTATAGTTGCGGGCCGGATCGTTCAGGGCCACACCGCGGGCGTTCTCGTCCTCAAAACCAGCCTGGGCCTGCTCATCAGTGGGGTGCACCTGAATAGAAAGGGGAGCCTCAATAGCCAGCACCTTGAAAAGGAAGGGGAAGGACTGGTGATCCCGATCAGGGTTGAGGAAGCGGCCAGGGTTCTGCTCAACCAGCTGATCCAGGGGCTGGAATTGTCCGTTCACTAGAGCCTGCGAGGGGGCAGAAGAGTGAGCGCCCACCCAAAGTTCAGCCTCCGGTTCGACAGTCGGGGCGGGGACACCCCGCATCTTGGCCAGGGTCTCATAGGAGCCCCAAGCGTAGTTTTGAATCGGATTATCCAAGGAAAAAAGTTCACCCATACCCACCATCAAACCACAGATAAGGGCAGTCAAAGCACCTCAGTAGGCCCTAAAACGCCCCATATCACACTTTCGCCGCCCTGCCCTCAGCCTTCTTGCCCTAGTGGCAGGCTAGAATGAGGGGGTGAATACTATTGATTTGAACGCATCTTTTAAGGCCTACGATGTTCGCGGCATCGTAGGAGAAACCATTACTGCCGAGACTGTACGCGCCACCGGTGCCGCCTTCGTGGACGTCCTGGGTCTGGCTGGCCAGAATGTGCTGGTTGGCTCCGATATGCGTCCTTCTGGCCCCGAGTTCATGGCTGCCTTCGCTGAAGGTGCCACCGCCCGTGGCGCTAACGTCGTCAATATCGGCCTGATTTCTACCGACGAACTCTACTTCGCCTGTGGTGTAGAGAACGCCGCCGGTGTTACCTTCACTGCCTCCCACAACCCGGCTGAGTACAACGGCATGAAGATGTCTAAGGCTGGGGCTGTTCCCATTTCTTCTGAGACCGGCCTCTTCGACATCCGTGACCTGGCCCAGAAGTACCTGAACGAGGGTGTTATTCCTGCGGTCGAAACTCCCGGCTCTGTTAGCGAGAAGGACGTCCTGGGCGCCTACGCAGAGTACCTGCGCGGCCTGGTAGACCTGTCTGGCATCCGCCCCCTCAAGGTGGTCGTGGACGCCGGTAACGGCATGGGCGGCATGACCACCCCCGCCGTTCTGGGCGACGCTATCCTGCCCGGCCTGCCCCTGGAAATTGTGCCCCTCTACTTTGAGCTGGACGGCACCTTCCCCAACCACCCGGCCAACCCCCTGGAGCCTGCCAACCTGGTAGACCTGCAGAAGGCCGTGGTTGAGCACGGCGCTGATATTGGCCTGGCCTTTGACGGCGACGCCGACCGCTGCTTCGTCATTGACGAGAAGGGCCAGCCGGTTACCCCCTCCGCTATCACCGCCCTGGTTGCTGAGCGGGAGATTGCCCGGGCCAAGGCTGAGGGCAATGAGCAGCCGGTTATTATCTACAACCTGATTACTTCTAAGGCTGTGCCTGAGCTGGTTGAGAAGCTGGGTGGCCGGGCTATTAAGACCCGCGTGGGCCACTCCTTCATTAAGGCTGTGATGGCTGAGGAGTCTGGTATTTTCGGTGGCGAGCACTCTGCCCACTACTATTTCAAGGATTTCTTCAACGCCGACACCGGTATGCTGGCCGCTATGCACGTGCTAGCTGCCCTGGGTGGCTCTGATCAGCCCCTGTCTCAGCTGGGTGCGGCCTACTCCCCCTATGTTCCTTCCGGTGAGATTAACTCTGAGCTGGAAGACAAGGCTGCTGCTATTGCCCGGGTTGCTGCCTTCTTTGGTGATTCTGTTGAGTCTAACGACATGGACGGCACCACCTTTGAGCACAAGACTGAGGGCTGGTGGGCTAACCTGCGTCCCTCTAACACTGAGCCCTTCCTGCGTCTGAACCTGGAGGCCCCGGATCAGGCCACCATGGAGCGGGTTCGGGATACCATCCTGAAGATTGTTCGCGAGGGCTAAGATTCCGAGCTAACGAGGAAATAAATCCTAGCGCGAGTGGACGCCCGTCCCATATTTCCTGCCACGGGGCAAGGAAGTGGGACGGGCGTCCTTTTTCTTGAGCTCCCCCACCAGGGGTACCAGATTGAGANNGTCTACTTTTGAATAAGCCTCAGAGGGACAGAATATATAGAGATGGACTCACAGATTTGCGGGAGCACCACCCCCGCTCCATGGGAAGTGACTCCATGGCACAGCAGTGGGAATGCCACGTCGAAGGTTTGCCAATGACATTGACAATCGACTTAGAGAGCATCCGACCAAGCAATCCACGCTGGAAGGACAGAATACCCACACTGCGGAGAATAGTCGCAGAAGGGAAGGGTTCAATTTATGCCACTTGCAACTGGTAGATTTAGATATTTCTAAAAATAATTTAGACAATCTTAAGCTAGCTCCACCTGAAAATAAGTTTTAATTAAATCAGGTGGAGCCAGCACCCCCATTGGGAGAATTGGCCTACATATACTATTAATAATGAGAAGTTGCAAAAAGTATAAAATAGCCCTGATAGTAATTTTAACAATAGATATTTTTTATATAATGTTAGTCTTTACTGGGATTCTTGGTTTTATTTTTGATAGGAATTAATTCTGTAGCTACGAGGCTTATTAAAAAGTCCCACCAGGGGTACCAGATTGAGACGTTTTGACTCGGACAGTACCGATACAAAACGTCCTCATCTGGTACCTGTTTAAGGCTGAGACGGCATTAGTCGGGCTTGAAAGTGCTAGGACAGAGGGTGCTGCCAAAGCCATATTCTTTCTTTCAAGGTAGCCACAGGCCGTTTTCTCCACAGTGATTGGACCCGTGAATTGGACTGAATCCATCTGGCAGCGTCAGCGTCCAGCCACTGAGCTAACTGATTTAGCTCCTGAGTTGCTTCTTTAAGATACTGGTGTTCTTCGCTAAGTGTTTCTCTTGTAATAGGTTCATGATGTGCCAGGCGGTTTCTCAGCCGACGGACGTACTCCACCGTATCTTCAAAGTCCTGTCGTGGCTTACCCGGTATGCTGTAGTCCGGCAGGTGTCGTTTAAGATACATCCAGGCGGTCGGCTCTTTAGAAGGCGTCAAGAGGAAACGCCAGTGGTCGAAGGACAACTCAGCAATAATTCTTCCCTTAATTGCGTTTGAATAGGCAGGACCTGAGCGTCGAATCGCTTTATGAACATTCCTCGTATACTTCGGATCATGGCCTTTAGAGACCCTGCCACGGCCGCTAAACTTACGGTCATAGTAGGGGATATCTACTATCCAATCTGTATTAATTTCAGCGCTCATGGCTCTATCGATAGTGTTTCGGAACAGCACTTCTATATGCTGAATATCCTCAAGGAGGGCCTTTGCAACTCGAGTATTCCATGAGGCTTATTCAAAAGTCCCAC
>DKXC01000073.1:3962-4524 GCA_002492045.1 Micrococcaceae bacterium UBA7136 | reverse complement strand
TCAGCTACTCACCTGACGGTGTCTTCTTCTCTAACGGCCCTGGCGACCCGGCCACCGCCGACCAGCAGGTAGGCCTGCTGCAGGAGGTCCTGCGTAGCGGCACTCCCTTCTTCGGTATCTGCTTCGGTAACCAGCTACTGGGCCGGGCCCTGGGTTTTGGCACCTACAAGCTGCCCTTTGGCCACCGGGGTATTAACCAGCCGGTGATGGATAAGACCACCGGCAAGGTAGAAATTACCGCCCATAACCACGGCTTTGCGGTGGACGCTCCCCTGGATGGTCCCGTCCAGGCCCCCCATGCTGAGTTTGGTCGGGTAGAGGTCTCCCACGTGGGCCTAAACGACCAGGTGGTTGAGGGTCTGCGCTGCCTGGACATTCCGGCTTTCTCGGTCCAGTACCACCCTGAGGCAGCTGCTGGCCCCCACGATGCGGCCTACCTCTTTGACCGCTTTATTGACCTCATGATTGAGAAGAAGAAGTAAGGAAACGAACCATGCCCAAGCGTCACGATCTAAACTCCATCCTGGTCATCGGTTCTGGCCCCATTGTCATCGGCCAGGCA
>DKXC01000073.1:0-3672 GCA_002492045.1 Micrococcaceae bacterium UBA7136 | reverse complement strand
CCCCATTGTCATCGGCCAGGCAGCCGAGTTTGACTACTCCGGCACCCAGGCCCTGCGGGTTCTCAAGGAAGAAGGGGTCCGGGTTATTCTGGTCAACTCCAACCCGGCCACCATCATGACCGACCCCGAGTTTGCCGATGCTACCTACATTGAGCCCATTACCCCCGAGGTCATCGAGAAGATTATTGTCCAGGAGAAGCCGGACGCCATCCTGCCTACCCTGGGCGGCCAGACCGCTCTTAATGCAGCTATTGCCCTGGACGAGCGCGGCATCCTAGAGAAGTACGATGTTGAGCTGATCGGCGCCAACATTGAGGCCATTAACCTGGGTGAAGACCGGGAGGCCTTCAAGGGCGTTGTGGAGCGGGCCGGCGGTGAGTCTGCCCGGTCGGTTATCGTCCACACCATGGAAGAGGCCCTAGAAGCTGCCAAGGATCTGGGCTACCCCATGGTGGTTCGCCCCTCCTTCACCATGGGCGGCCTGGGCTCAGGTATGGCCTACAACGAAGAAGATCTCTACCGGATTGCTGGCGCCGGTATCCAGTACAGCCCCACCAGTGAGGTTCTGCTTGAGGAATCCATCCTGGGCTGGAAGGAATACGAGCTGGAGATGATGCGAGATAAGAACGACAACGTGGTGGTTGTCTGTTCTATCGAGAACTTCGACCCGGTGGGTGTTCATACTGGTGACTCCATCACCGTGGCCCCGGCCCTGACCCTGACCGACCGGGAGTTCCAGAAGCTACGCGATATCGCCATTAATGTCATCCGTGAGGTGGGCGTTGATACCGGTGGCTGTAACATCCAGTTTGCGGTTGATCCGGCCTCTGGTCGTGTCATCGTCATTGAGATGAACCCCCGTGTTTCCCGCTCCTCAGCCCTGGCCTCTAAGGCAACCGGTTTCCCCATTGCCAAGATTGCCACCAAGCTGTCTCTGGGCTACACCCTGGACGAGATTCCCAACGACATTACCCAGAAGACCCCGGCCTCCTTTGAGCCCACCCTGGACTACGTCGTTGTTAAGGTGCCCCGCTTTGCCTTCGAGAAGTTCCCGGCAGCTGACCCCACCCTGACCACCACCATGAAGTCGGTGGGTGAGGCCATGGCCCTGGGCCGTAACTTTACAGAGGCCCTGCAGAAGGCCATGCGGTCCCTGGAGCAGAAGGGTTCCTCCTTCCGCTTTGACGAGCTCAAGCTGACCGAAGAGGAACTGGCCCAGTTGGTAGAGCAGACCAAGGTAGCTACCACCGACCGCATCCATCAGGTTCAGCAGGCCCTGCTGGCCGGTGCCTCCCTGGAGCAGGTCTTTGAGGCTACCAAGATTGACCCCTGGTTCCTGGATCAGCTGGTCCTGCTCAACGAAGTGGCGGGCCAGATTCGACAGGCCAAGAACCTGGACGAAGAGACCCTACGCCTAGCCAAGCGTCACGGCTTCTCGGACGAGCAGATTGGCCAGATTCGGGGCCTGGACGAGGCTGTGGTGCGCGGTATCCGCCACGCCCTGGATATCCGCCCGGTCTTCAAGACCGTGGATACCTGCGCCGCCGAGTTTGAGGCCTTCACTCCCTACCATTACTCCTCCTACGACCAGGAGGACGAGGTAGCCCAGCATGAGAAGCCCTCCATCATGATTCTGGGCTCTGGCCCCAACCGTATTGGCCAGGGTATTGAGTTTGACTACTCCTGTGTGCATGCTTCCCTGGTGCTGCGGGAAGCCGGCTACGAGACCGTTATGGTCAACTGCAACCCTGAGACTGTCTCTACCGACTACGACATCTCTACCCGCCTCTACTTCGAGCCCCTGACCCTTGAGGATGTCCTGGAGATTGTGGAGGCTGAGCGCCGTACCGGTGGCCTGCTGGGTGTCTTTGTTCAGCTGGGCGGTCAGACCCCTCTCAAGCTGGCCCAGGAGCTCAAGGCCGCTGGCATTCCCATCCTGGGTACCTCGCCTGAGGCTATTGACCTGGCTGAGGACCGGGGCGAGTTCTCCCGGGTGCTAGAAGAGGCTGGTCTGATTTCTCCCAAGAACGGAACCGCCTATACCTTCGAGAACGCCAAGCGGATTGCTGACGAGATTGGCTACCCGGTGCTGGTTCGGCCCTCCTATGTGCTCGGTGGCCGGGGCATGGAGATCGTCTACTCTGAGGAGCAGCTAGCCCGCTACCTAGAGAACGCTACCGAGGTTTCTCCCTCTCAGCCTGCCCTGATTGATAAGTTCCTAGAGGACGCTGTTGAAATTGACGTGGATGCCCTCTACGACGGGGAGCAGCTCTACCTGGGCGGCATCATGGAGCACATTGAGGAAGCCGGTATTCACTCCGGTGACTCTGCCTGCACCCTGCCCCCCATTACCCTGGGGCCGGACATCATCGAGCAGGTCAAGGAGGCCACCTACAAGATCGCCCAGGGCGTCGGCGTGCGCGGCCTAATTAACATCCAGTTCGCTGTGGCCTCTGAGATTCTCTATGTTATTGAGGCCAACCCCCGCGCCTCCCGTACTGTGCCCTTCGTGTCTAAGGCCACCAGCGTCCAGCTGGCTAAGGCTGCGGCCCTGATTGGTACCGGCAAGACCATCGCCCAGCTCAAGGAGGAGGGCCTGCTACCCAGCCGGATGGACGGGGCCTCCCTGCCTAACGAGACTGCTATTGCGGTCAAGGCTGCTGTTCTGCCCTTTAGCCGTTTCCGCACCCCCGAGGGGACTGTGGTGGACTCTCTGCTAGGCCCCGAGATGCGGTCTACCGGTGAGGTTATGGGCCTGGACCGCTTCTTTGATACTGCCTTTGCTAAGGCTGAGGCTTCGGCCGGGTCCCAGCTGCCTACCTCTGGCAAGGTCTTTGTCTCGGTGGCTAACCGGAACAAGCGTAACTCCATCATCTACGTCAAGATGCTGCAGCAGCTGGGCTTCGAGATTGTCTCAACCGGTGGTACTGCTGAGGTGCTGCGCCGCAACGGGGTGGAGTCCCAGGTGGTGGCTAAGATTGCTGAGACTGCTGAAGGTCAGCCCTCCATTGTGGATATGATCCGGGATGGCGAGATCAACCTGATCCTCAATACTCCTTCTGGCGGCCAGGCCCGCGGCGATGGCTACGAAATTCGGGCGGCTGCCACCTCTGTTGGCTGCCCGGTCATGACTACCGTCTCTGAGTTTGGGGCTGCTGTTCAGGCCATTAGTGCCCTGCGTCAGTACAGCTGGGACGTCATGAGCCTGCAGGAGCACGGGGCTTCTATCGTCCGGGCCCTGGATGCACGGGAGGGCTAGGTCATGGCTCTAGGATTTGGTGACCGGCTGGCTGCTGCCATGAAGGCTAAGGGTCCCCTCTGTGTGGGGATTGACCCTCATCCTGCCCTACTGGAGGCCTGGGGGCTAGAAGACAGCGCCCAGTCCCTGCGGACCTTTAGCCAGCGGGTGCTGGAGGCTAGTGCCGACCGGGCTGCGGCTATCAAGCCCCAGGTGGCCCTCTTTGAACGGCATGGTTCAGCTGGCCTGGCCGCTCTGGAGGAGCTGCTGGCGGCAGCAGCCCAGGCTGACGTCCTGGTAGTGGCCGATGCCAAGCGGGGCGATATTGGTTCTACCATGGCCGCCTACGCCCAAGCCTGGCTGGGGGAGACCTCCCCTCTGACTACCGATTCGGTGACCCTCAGCCCCTACCTGGGTTTTGAGTCCCTACGTCC
>DKXC01000056.1:7955-8075 GCA_002492045.1 Micrococcaceae bacterium UBA7136 | reverse complement strand
CCGAAGAACTCCTTGATGGAGGCAACCACAGGACGGATGTTGATCAGGGTCTGAGGGGTAATAGCCTCAACGTCCTGGGTGGTCATGCGCTCGCGAACCACACGCTCCATACGGGACAGG
>DKXC01000056.1:0-7773 GCA_002492045.1 Micrococcaceae bacterium UBA7136 | reverse complement strand
CTGATCCATAAACTGTGACAGCTGAGAACTTCCAAAGAATTCCTTAACCGCCGCCGTCACTGGCTTGATGTTAATCAGAGACTGGGGGGTGATGTCATCCATGTCCTGTGTAGTCATACGCTCTCTCACCACACGCTCCATACGGGACAGGCCGGTACGGATCTGGTTCTCGATCAGCTCGCCTACGGCGCGGATACGACGGTTACCGAAGTGGTCGATGTCGTCAACGTCTACCCGCAGTTCAACTTCCTGGCCGTCGCGGACGCCCTTGATGGTGGCACCACCAGCGTGCAGGGTGACCAGGTAGCGCAGCATGGCCACGATGTCGTCCTGGGAGAGCACAGAAGCTGAGGGGTCGTTGACGGGGGTGTCCAGGCCCAGCTTGCGGTTGAGCTTGTAGCGGCCCACCTTGGCCAGGTCGTAGCGGCGGGGGGCGAAGTACATGTTGTCCAGCAGGCCCTGGGCAGCATCAACCGTGGGGGGCTCACCCGGACGCAGCTTGCGGTAGATATCCAGCAGGGCTTCGTCCCGGGTATCGACGGTGTCCTTCTCCAGGGTGGCGCGGATGGAGTCGAAGTCACCAAACTCAGAGAGAATCTTGGCTTCGGTCCAGCCCAGGGCCTTGAGCAGGGTGGTGACAGGCAGCTTGCGGCGGCGGTCCAGACGGACGCCTACCTGGTCGCGCTTGTCGATTTCTAGCTCAAACCAGGCACCGCGGGAGGGGATGATACGGGCTGAGTAGATATCCTTATCGGAGGTGCGGTCGGCGGTCTTTTCGAAGTAGACGCCGGGTGAACGCACCAGCTGGGAGACAACAACACGCTCGGAGCCGTTAATGACGAAGGTGCCAGACTCGGTCATCAGGGGGAAGTCACCCATGAAGACGGTCTGCTGCTTGATTTCGCCGGTGTTGTTGTTCATGAATTCGGCCTTGACGTACAAGGGAGCCGCATAGGTGGCGTCCCGGTCCTTGCACTCTTCCATGGTGTACTTGGGATCGGCGAATTCAGGATCGGAGAAGGACAGGGACATGGTGCCCTGGAAGTCTTCGATCGGGGAAATTTCTTCAAAGATATCGGCCAAACCGGAGGTCTGGCTGACGGAGGTGTCACCAGTTTCGGCAGCGGCGGCGGCCTTGGCGGCCCAACGCTCATTGCCGACTAGCTGGTCAAAGCTGTCTAGCTGCAGTGCCAGCAGGTTAGGAACCTGCAGGGGCTCAGCGATTTTTGCGAATGAGATTCGGTTCTGTGAACCTAGGCCCTTAGCGGCTTCAGTATGAGAGGTGCTCGAGGCGACCAAGATGGAATCCTTCCACAGACATGTCTGTTCCTACTGGCTCCCCATCAGGGGTGTGAGGAAGAGAAGGACCCTACAAGGGAAAACAAGGCGGGGCTACCTGTGCTAGGCTGGGCTCGTCTTGGTCTCAAGAGGGTACTTGTCTGTCCTACCTACACCTGATCACCACCTGCCCACCGCTATATGAAGGCACAGAAGATTAGGGAAGCGCAAAGATTCATACTACAGCAAAAGACCAGGGCTGTCTATACCCAATCTCAGCTCTTTTTGCAAGCTCCTAGCATTCCACCACGTTAACGGCCAGACCGCCCATAGAGGTCTCCTTATAGCGGTGAGACATATCCTCACCGGTCTGCCGCATAGTCTCAATAACCTGATCCAGGGACACCCGATGCTCCCCGTCCCCGCGCAGGGCCATACGGGCAGCCGTCACCGCGTTAGAAGCAGCCATAGCGTTACGCTCAATACAGGGGATCTGCACCAGGCCCCCCACCGGGTCACAGGTCAGACCCAGATTATGCTCCATAGCAATCTCAGCGGCGTTCTCTACCTGCTCATTAGACCCACCCATCACCTGGGCCAGGCCAGCAGCCGCCATCGAGGAGGCCGTACCCACCTCACCCTGACAGCCCACCTCAGCACCAGAGATAGAAGCCCGCTTCTTATAAAGGGCCCCAATAGAGGCAGCAGCCAGGAAGAAATCCACCACCGCATTATCAACCACCTGCTGGCCCCGGCGGCGCACCGAAGGCACATAGTTGAGGGCATAGTGCAGGACGGCCGGGATAATACCAGCAGCCCCATTGGTGGGGGCAGTGACGATCCGGCCACCAAAGGCGTTCTCCTCGTTCACCGCCAGGGCCATAAGATTCACCCAGTCAATGGCAAACTCAGGAGACTTACGGGGATCCTCAGACAGCAGGGCCCGGTGCCAGTCCCCCGCCCGGCAGCGCACCTTAAGAGGACCAGGCAGGTAGCCGATCCGCTGCAGGGAGGAGCCAATGCACTCCTGCATGACCCGGCGAATCGCCAGAATCCCTTCCCGGACCTCCTGCTCGCTGCGAGCACTCAGCTCATTCTGCATCTTGAGCTGGGCAATAGTCAGGCCAGCCTCATTGGCCATGCGCAGCAGCTCTTCACCAGAGCCAAAAGGATAGGGGGCCTGGGTCAGGCCGCTGGTTCCGGCGCTCTCCTCCCCCTCCTCGATGACGAATCCACCGCCGATAGAGAAGTAGGTCTTCTCCAACAGCAGCTGCTCACCGGCAAAAGCAGCAATCTTGATGCCGTTGGTGTGGCGGGGCAGGACGGTCAGGGGCCGCAGGGTCATCTGGGCCTCCCGGTAGCTGATGACCGGCCCGGTAACAGGAGCCTGATCAGCTGAGGGAAAACCATCCTGATAGGCAGAGGAAGGGTAACCGGCCAGGGGCAGGTAGCCGTCCACCTGGTTGCGGTCCATGAGGGCCTCGGCGGCGGCAATATCAATGGTTTCGGGAACGAAGCCAGCCAGGCCCTTGAGGGTGGCGCTCATGGTGCCGTGTCCGGCCCCGGTGGCAGCCAAAGAACCATAGAGGTCTACCTGAACACCGGTTACCTGGCTGAGTTTTCCGGCATCAATCAGCTCAGCGATAAAACGGTTGGAGGCCCGCATGGGGCCCACCGTGTGGGAGCTGGAGGGGCCCAGACCGATAGAGAAAAGTTCAAAAACAGAGATGTCGTAGCCTAGAGCCTCGGCCTCTTTTTGGGCATCCAGGGGAGCCTGATGGGCCTGGGGTGAAAAATCCGGTACGTAGTCAATCTCCACGCTGGTTTACCTTTCCTCTGCGAATGGGCATGGGGCGGGGCCCGGAGGTGAGCATCCGGGCCCCTAAGTTTGCGAGCGCTTCTTTACTTGGCTCGCTGGTAGAAGGGGGTCTCCACAATATCAAAGGAGGCCACCTTACCACGGATATCAACCTGGACGGTCTCACCCAGCTGGGCCAGGTCAGAGCGAACCAGGGCCAGGGCAATGGGGTAGCCCAGGGTGGGTGAGGGAATACCGGAGGTAATCTCGCCTACCTCAGCGCCATTCTCGTCCACCAGCTTGGAGCCTGCCCGGGCCGGACGCTTGGCTTGGGCCTTGAGGCCCACCAGGGCGCGGTCCGGGGTCTGCTCAGCCTGGGCGGTCAGGGCCTGGCGGCCCACGAAGTCGGCGCTCTTCTTGGTCAGGGCGATTTCTACCAGCTTGCCCAGGCCAGACTCAAAGGGGCTGATGTCGAGGCCCAGTTCGTGGCCGTAGAGGGGCATGCCGGCTTCTAGGCGCAGGGAGTCTCGGGCTGCTAGACCGGCAGGAATAGCCCCGTGGGCCTGGCCCTTACTGGCGGCTAGCTCCCAGAGGGCAGCAGCCTGCTCATTGGGTACATAGATTTCGAAGCCGTCCTCGCCGGTGTAGCCGGTGCGGGCCAGCAGCACCTGGATACCACCCAGGCTCAGGGGAACCGCAGCATAGTAGCCCAAATCCCGGATGGCCTGAGCGTCAGAGGGCTCCATATCCAGCAGGATAGCCTCAGAGGCCGGGCCCTGAACAGCCACCAGGGAGGTCTGCTCGCTCTCGTTGACCAGCTCAACGTCGAAACCGGCGGTGCGGGCGCTCATGGCCTGGTAGTCGGTCTCAACATTGGAGGCGTTGGGGATGACCAGGAACTCTTCTTCTCCTAGACGGTAGGTGATCAGGTCGTCAATGACGCCGCCTTCTTCGGTCAGCAGCAGGGAGTACTTGGCCTTGCCTACCTTAAGGATGGACATGTTAGAGAGCAGGGCGTAGTCCAGGAAGGCGGCTGCGTCCGGGCCGGTCACCCGGAACTCCCCCATGTGGGAGAGGTCAAAGAGCCCGGCGGTGGAGCGAACAGCCCGGTGCTCTTCCAGGTCGTTGCTGTACTTGAGGGGCATGTCCCAGCCACCAAAGTCGGTGAAGGAGGCACCTAGCTGCTGGTGGAGGGCGTGAAGGGCAGTTTGCTTGAGGGTCATGGTTTTAGCTCCTTAGCTTTCCTTGGCTTCCAGGTCGAAGGCTTCCAGGGGCGGGCACTCGCAGACGAAGTGGCGGTCGCCGCCGGCGCCGTCGATACGGCCAACGGGGGTGAAGTACTTGTTGAAGCGCAGTTCAGCTACCGGGTAGGCGGCCTGGGAGCGGGGGTAGGGCCGGTCCCACTCGTCGGCGCTGACCACCTGGGCGGTGTGGGGGGCATTGCGCAGGACGGATTCCTCGGCGCTGACCTTGCCCTCAATGACTTCCTGGATTTCGGCGTGAATCATGGTCATGGCCTGGATGAAGCGGTCTAGCTCAGCCAGGGACTCAGACTCGGTGGGTTCTACCATGAGGGTGCCGGGGACCGGGAAGGCCAGGGTGGGGGCGTGGAAGCCGTAGTCCATGAGGCGCTTGCAGACGTCCTCGGCGGTGATGCCGGAGGCTGCGGTCAGTTCCCGCAGGTCCAGGATGCATTCGTGGGCTACCAGGCCGCTCTCACCGGTGTAGAGAACCGGGTAGAGGTCGCCCAGCTTCTTGGCGATGTAGTTGGCTGAGAGGATGGCCAGCTCGGAGGAGGAGCGCAGACCAGCAGCCCCGGTCATGGCGATGTACATCCAAGAGATAGGCAAGACGCCGGCAGAGCCGAAGAAGGCCTGAGAGATGGGCAGGGGGGCCTGGTCTAGGCGACCCTCTGCGTCTGCCTCGAAACCGTTGCCTGGCAGGTAAGGCTCCAGGTGGGCGCCAACCGCTACCGGGCCAACGCCGGGGCCGCCACCGCCGTGGGGGATGGCGAAGGTCTTGTGCAGGTTGAGGTGGGAGACGTCGCCGCCGAAGGCGCCGGGCTGGGCCAGACCCATCTGGGCGTTGAGGTTGGCGCCGTCCACGTAAACCTGGCCGCCGGCCTCGTGTACCAGCTGGCAGACCTCAACCACCTGCTCCTCAAAGACACCGTGAGTGGAGGGGTAGGTGATCATGATGCCGGCGATGGTGTCACCGTACTTAGCGATCTTGGCCTTGAGGTCTTCGACGTCGATGGAGCCGTCGGGGGCGGTAGCCACACCGGCAACAGACAGGCCAGCTAGGGCGGCTGAGGCGGCGTTGGTGCCGTGGGCGCTCATGGGAATCAGCACTACGGTGCGCTGGGCCTCGCCCCGGTCCTCGTGGTAGGCCCGGATGGCCCGCAGGCCAGCGTACTCGCCGGAGGCACCAGAGTTGGGCTGCAGGGAAATAGCGTCGTAGCCGGTGACAGCCAGCAGCCAGGAGGACAGCTCATCAATCAGGGCCTTCCAGCCCTTAGCCTGGTCGGCCGGAACATTGGGGTGGATGGAGGCAAACTGAGGCCAGGAGATAGGCTCCATTTCGGCTGCGGCATTGAGCTTCATGGTGCAGGAGCCCAGGGGGATCATGGTCCGGTCAAGGGCTAGGTCCTTGTCAGAGAGAGAACGTAGGTAGCGCATCATGGAGGTTTCAGACCGGTAGAGGTGGAAGACCGGGTGGGTCATGTAGTCGTCGGTCCGTAGCAGCTGGGCGAGGATGGGGTAGGCGTCTTCCTCCTGAGCCAGCTGGCCGCCCAGGGCCTGGGCCAGGGCGGTCAGGACCTCTTCGCCGTGGGATTCACCGACCGAGATAGAGATACGGTCGGCAGAGAGACGGCGGATGTTGATGCCGGCTTCTAGGGCCTTGGCTACCAGCTCATCAGCCTTACCGGGGGCCTCGAGGGTGATGGTATCGAAGAAGTCACGGTGAACCAGGCTCAGGCCAGCAGCCTCAGCGGCAGCAGCCAGGCGGGAGGCCTTAGCATGCAGGGAGCGGGCAATAGCGCGCAGGCCCTCGGGGCCGTGGTAGACGGCGTAGGCACCGGCTGCGATAGCTAGCAGAGCCTGGGCGGTGCAGATGTTAGAGGTAGCCTTTTCGCGGCGGATATGCTGCTCACGGGTTTGCAGGGCCAGGCGGTAGGCGGGCTTACCGGCAGCGTCCTGGGAGACACCCACCAGGCGGCCGGGCAGGTTGCGCTCCAGGCCCTTAGCAACAGCCATGAAGGCAGCGTGGGGGCCACCATACCAGAAGGGCAGGCCAAAACGCTGGGAGGAACCAACAACAATGTCGGCCCCCTGGGCACCGGGGGCAGTCAGCAGGGTCTGGGCTAGCAGGTCAGCAATGACGGTTACCAGTGCCCCGCGCTCCTTGGCCTCCTTGATCAGGGGCTCAATGTCGCGAATCTGGCCGTCCTGGCCGGGGTTAGAGATCACTACACCGTAAAGGTCACCCTCGGGCAGGCCCTCAGCAAAGTCAGTGATGATAAAGGGGATGCCCAGGGCTTCAGCCCGGCCCCGCACCACAGAGAGGGTCTGGGGCAGGGAACGGGAGTCAATGGCGAAGAAGCCCTTCTTGACCTTGCGGTTGGCCCGCTGCATCATGACGGCGGCCTCAGCAACAGCCGTAGCTTCGTCCAGCAGGGAGGCGTTAGCAATCGGCAAGCCGGTCAGTTCCATGACCGTGTTCTGGAAGTTGAGCAGGGCCTCTAGGCGTCCCTGGGAAATTTCAGGCTGGTAGGGGGTGTAGGAGGTGTACCAGCCGGGATTTTCCAGGATATTGCGGCGGATGACGGCGGGGGTGATGGTGTCATAGTAGCCAGCACCAATCATCTGCTGCTTGACCTGGTTCAGGTCAGCGTAGGAGGCCAGCTTCTGCTGGGCTTCTAGTTCGGTCAGGGGCGCAGGCAGGGCCAGGTCCTCTTTGATCCGAATCGAGGCCGGGATGACCTGGTCAATCAGGGCCCCCAGGCTGGGGTAGCCCAGGGTTTTGAGCATGGTCTCCTGGTCGCTAGGACGAGGGCCAAGGTGACGGTCAATAAAGGACATGCTGACTCTCCTGAGACGCTCAGATGGGGCCTTTTCAGCCATCCGGTTTCCCCTGGGCAGGGGCTTCTTTTCCGCTGGCTGTTTCACCCACCATCAGGTGTAATTTTACTTACACCATTGTTGCACAAATAACAGGAAGTCACCAGGCCCCTACACCGGGAAGGCCCTACTTTTGTGTCTGCTGGGAGACCTGGCTCAGGGGTGCCGGGTGCAGCATGCCCACAGCGGGCTTACCCGACTTGAAGGGGAAGAGCTCCACAAAACCATGCCGGGCGTAGAGGGCAGCTGAACGGAAGGTAGAGGCCTCCAGGTAGGCCGGGTACTGCCCCAGTTGCTGACGGCGGAAGTCCAGCAGGGCAGCACCCACTCCCCTACCTCGGGCCTGTTCGTGAACACCAATGCTGTAAAGATACCAGTGGTCGAACTTAGGACGGGCCGCAATCAGACGCAGGTCAGTCACAGCCCCCGGCAGCAGGCTCTTACCCAGAACCCGAAAATAGGAGGGCAGGGAGACAATATCTTGAAGCAGGCTCCCCTTCTGGCCCTGGGGTGAAATCCAGAGGGCAGCGCCCAGCACCTGCCCCTGGGCGTCTACGGCGACGTCCACCCGCCCCC
>DKXC01000114.1:1963-2725 GCA_002492045.1 Micrococcaceae bacterium UBA7136 | reverse complement strand
ATTCCACCGGCTAGGGTGCAGGACTTTTTAGACCCCCTACCGGTTTCTCAGCTCTGGGGAGTAGGCGCCAAAACCAGCGCGGCTCTAGCTCAACTGGGAATTAGGCGGGTTGAGCAGCTACGTTCCTACGACCTTTCCTATCTACAGGCCGCTTTCGGACAGGCTCAGGGGCTGCACCTCTACCGGATGGCCCGGGGCCTCGATGACCGGCCGGTCACCCCCTACCGGGAAGAGAAGAGCGTAGGAGCAGAGCATACCTTTGAGCAGGACCTCTCCTCCCGACAGGAGCTGCTGAGTCAGCTCTATAGGCTCAGCCTGGAAGTAGCCCGCCGTCTGCGCGCTCGCGGTAAGCAGGCGGCTAGTCTCAGCCTGAAGATTCGCTATTCCGATTTTGAGACGGTGACCCGTTCCTGCCCCCTGGATGTCAGTTCCAGTTCGGGTTATGTCTTCTACGAGGCCCTGAGCCGACGGCTGGGGGAATTGGGCGTGGTTGGTTCAGCTTCTCTTCTGCCCCGGCCCTTGCGCCTGATTGGGGTTCGGGCAGAGAAGCTAGAAGACCAGGGCCTGGGGGTGCAGGGGCAGCTGCTGGGAGCAGATTTGGAGCCAGAAGGGGAGCCTGCCGGTCAGACCTGGCTGGAGCTTGAGCAGGCCATGGATACTATTCGGGGCCGTTTTGGCCCTGCTGGCCTGCGTCCGGCCTCTCTTCTGCCGGGAGAGGGTCCAGCTAGGGCCTAGTCTGCTTGCTGGTCAGGCAGTAGAATA
>DKXC01000114.1:0-1671 GCA_002492045.1 Micrococcaceae bacterium UBA7136 | reverse complement strand
GAGAGGGTCCAGCTAAGGCCTAGTCTGCTTGCTAGTCAGGCAGTAGAATAAAAGGAAATCTTTGGGTCCCGTCCGGGGCCGCTGGGCTGAGGTTACCTCTTATGGCTTGGCCTTGTGTGAGGAAGGAAGAAGGATTATGGCGCTTTCAGATCGGGAGCAGGAACTCTTGGACCAGCTGGAGCAGCAACTCAAGGAGGATCCTGCCTTCTCACGTCAGATGCCTGCTTCTGCCGGTCAGGAAGTTCCTCTTTCTTCGGCTTTTTCTGGCCGTCACCTGGTGCTAGGCTCTCTTCTTTTGCTACTTGGACTGGGGATTGTCTTGCTGGGGGTGGCCAATAAACTGATTTGGCTGGGCCTGGTGGGCTTCCTGGTAGCTGGTGGCGGCATCTACTATGCCACTGCACGCCCTGCTCAGGCTGCTGCAGCTCCTTCCTCCGCTGCTAAGTCGGCAGGTTCTTCAGATTTTATGCGCAAGCTAGAAGATCGTTGGGACGAGCGTCAAGGACGCTAGCCTGCACGCTAACTCAATTTGACCGTATAAAAAGGGCCGGTGCTTCTCTGCTGAGAAGCGCCGGCCTTTTGCTCTGCCTCCATAATGGTTGGCACTGCCAGGGGTTGATTGGATAGCTAGCGTGTGAAAACCCTCAAAAACTCTAGTAAATGTCCCTATTTATGCACTTTGGTGGATGGAAGTGGAGTAAAGTGGAGGGGAAAGAAAGACATCGGTGTAGTTTCCCTGGTTTTCGGGGTTAGTCGGCTCAGGGTCAAGGCGGTGGTTGGGTGTTTCTCGGTACCTACACACCCCGCCTGGATGCTAAGGGGCGTCTGATTCTTCCGGCTAAGTTTCGGGAGCAATTGGAGGCTGGCCTGGTGCTTACCCGGGGGCAGGAGCGCTGCCTCTACGTCTTCACTCTGGAAGAATTCCAGCGGATTCATGAAGAGCTACGGTCAGCGCCTCTGTCCTCTAGGCAGGCCAGAAACTATATCCGTGTTTTTCTTTCTGGTGCCTCTGACGAGGTGCCAGATAAGCAGGGGCGAATTACTATTCCTCAGAATCTGCGTGACTACGCAGGGCTGGGGAAGGAACTTACCGTCATCGGGGCTGGTTCAAGGGCTGAAATTTGGGATAGCAGCGCTTGGGAAGACTACCTGGCTGAGCAGGAGCAATCCTTCTCAGAGACGGATGAAGAGATCCTACCCGGTCTCCTGCTTTAGCTAGCCCCCGCCCGCAGCACCCATAGAGCCCCCATCCAAGGAGCGAAAGCCTTGACCCAGCTAGAGAAGCCCACCAGCGGTAAAAGCGCCAAGGACCGGCACCTGCCGGTTATGCTGGACCGCTGCCTGGACTTGCTGGCCCCCGCCATTTCTCGGCCCGGGGCTGTGGTCATTGATGCCACCTTGGGCATGGGCGGTCATTCTGAGGCTATGCTGCAGCGCTTCCCGAACCTAACTCTGATTGGCATTGACCGGGATCTCATGGCCCACCAGCTGGCTGGTGAACGGCTGGCGCCCTTCGGCAACCGCTTTATCCCGGTGCACGCTACCTACAATGAGATTCCCCGTGCCCTCGAAGAGGCCGGGGTGCAGGCGGTAGACGGTGTCCTTTTTGACCTGGGTGTTTCTTCTATGCAGCTGGACGAGCGGGAGCGGGGCTTTGCCTACTCCTATGAT
>DKXC01000055.1 GCA_002492045.1 Micrococcaceae bacterium UBA7136 | reverse complement strand
CTACCTCTGGACGGTGGGAGCCGGGGCCCTTATCTTGCCTGCTCTTCTTTTCTTTCCCAGCAGGGGTAGGATCAGGCTACTTCCTGGCTTCTGATCCTTGGGCTGCTAGGGCTAGGATTTCTGCCCGGCGGCTAATCCCCTGGTAGACCCAGAGCATGACCACCAGGTAGAGGCAGATAATGGGCAGGGAGGCCAGAACCAGCCCGGGGAAGGGGACGACTTCTAGCCCGTCCTTACTGCCCTTGATTTGGGCGGCTATCCAGAGGGGTGAGAGGTAGAGGCCCAGTCCCCCGATCAGGGTGAGAGCTGTCGCTAGCCGGTAGCTGAGACTTCCCTTGACGAAGAAGACCCCCAGCCCATCAATAATGATGACGGCCAGCAGCAGGGGCAGCCAGGTGTTGTGGTGAGACCAAGAAATAGGTGACATGGCCATCATGAGGAAGGCGTTAAGGGAGATTTCGCTCAGAACCATACCCTGCCGGTGTAGCAGGGGCAGCAGGTAGGCTACCCCGGCCATGAGCAGCAGAATCAGACCGTATTGCAGGGCCTTGAGCAGGCTACCTTCGGGGATGCCCAGGTGCATGAGCCAGCCCAAGATAGAGATGTTGTCGACGTAGTCGATGCCGCCCACCCGGGAGGGGTCAGAGAGAGCAGAGAACCAGAAGTCCTGGGCCTCCCGCGGTAGAAGCAGAAAGCCAAGCAGGACGGTGGCCGCAAAGCTGGCTCCCAGGGTGATAACACCCTTGACGTCCTTACGCATGAGCAGAATGAGGCCGAAGGCCAGGGGCGTTAGTTTGATGCCGCCGGCAATACCAATCAAAAGGCCCCGAGGAATCCGGGTGGCTGGCCGCAGGAAGTCCAGCAGGACCAGCAGCATAATCAGGGCGTTAATTTGGACGAGGTCAAGGCCGCGTTCCCAGGGGCCGGAGGTCAGGGTCAGGGCGGTCAGCAGGGCGATGGTGCCGCCGCGCCCCAGATAGGCTTGGAAGGGTAGCTGGTAGCCCCGCTGCTGGGCGTAGTCCACAATCAGCTGGCAGACCCACCAGGCTACCCCATAGGAGAGCAGGAGCACTAGGCCAATACCGGCCCAGGTGGGCAGGAGGGCAAAGGGCAAAAAGAGTAGGGCAGCAAAGGGAGGATAGGTGAAGGGCAGGCGGTGTTCTTCGGTGACCTGGTAGAGCTCTTTGGTCAGCCCTTCAGCGTCAATGAGGGTCATAGCCCCCACCCGGTAGACCGAGAAGTCTAGGCCGCCTCCGGTCAGGGCCGGGTAGGCGCTCTGGTAGATGGTGAAGGCTAGAACCAGGTAGGCCAGCCAGGACCAGACTTTTGTCTTGTTCTTGTAGGTCATTCTTGCTGGCGTCTATGAGGTAGCAAGGCAGAAGGGACGCCGAACTTTCTACCTGCTGATTGTGCTTTGAAGTCGCCTGCCAGTCTATCGCAGGCTACTTACCCCTAGACCTCCCCTGTAGTGTGCCTAGCCTCACCCACCCAGAGGGGCTTCTGAATTTGCTTTAGGTAAAAACTGGTGTAAGCTAGTATCTGTTGTCAAGAGACGGCAGGGTTTCCCTTCTGAATCTAGACACATGGTGGTCGTAGCTCAGTTGGCAGAGCGCCTGGTTGTGGTCCAGGAGGTCGCGGGTTCAACCCCCGTCGATCACCCCGAACAAGAAGGGTCGTTACGGTTTTCCGTAGCGGCCCTTTTGCTTACCCTCCCCTAGTTCACCAGACCATCTGAAAGGATTACCCCTATGGCTATCTTGCCCATTGTGGTTCACGGCGACCCGGTCCTCCACCGTCCGGCCCAGGCTGTCACCAGCTTTGATGCTGACTTGCAGAAGCTGATTGAGGACATGTACGAGACCCAGGAGGCCTCCAACGGGGTGGGCCTGGCTGCCCCCCAGGTGGGTGTGGGCCTGCGCCTTTTCACCTACAAGTTTGAGAATGAGGACGGGGTGCCCCCGCTGGGCGTGGTGGTCAACCCGGTGCTGACGGTCGGTAAGATTTCTACCGCCGACCCCGACCCCGAGGAGGAGGTCGAGGGCTGCCTCTCCTTCCCCGGTTATTCTTTCCCTCTCAAGCGGGCGGACTGGGTGACGGTTTCTGGTTTTGATGGGCAGGGTAATCCCCTGCGTTTTGAGGCGACCGGCTGGTTTGCCCGGGTTATGCAGCATGAGACTGACCACCTGGACGGCAAGCTCTATGTCAACCGTCTCAATGCCCGCTACAGCAAGAAGTACAAGAAGGTGGTGAAGGCTGAGGGCTGGAACCAGCCGGGTCATTCCTGGACACCCGGGGTGGACCCCGACCCCTTCGGCCACTAGGGCTTTGAGGGCAGCTTGGCAGATTCGCAGCTCGTCTGGCTGGCTCGGGGGCTGGCCTGACGAGCTGCGAGTTGATCATCGCCAAAGCCCACGCCGGCAGCTTAGCTGTCTGGGGAACCGCTGGGCTTAGCAGGCTCCTGGCGAAGCTGTTGGCATTGATGGAGTTCGCGGGTGCGTCAGCACGCAAGAGCGAACGGAATCCGCCGAAGGCGGGGCCTGAATCGCCGAGTTTACGAGATGAGCAAGG
>DKXC01000129.1:4346-8416 GCA_002492045.1 Micrococcaceae bacterium UBA7136 | reverse complement strand
GCCCCAGCCCCCAGCCTGTCCTTCCTGGCAGCCCCGGCCTTCGGGCCGGAGCCTGCCCAGGGAAGCTGACTCTGAGCGGGGCTCTAGCACCGCCGAGTTTGCCCTGACCCTACCGGCCATCGTCAGCCTGCTGGCCCTACTCATGGGGGCAGCCGCCTGCGGGATAGCCCAGGTCAAACTCGAAGAAGGAGCCAGGCTGGGGGCCAGGGCGGCCGCTCGCGGGGACGACGCCCAGCAGATCTCTGCCCTGTTGGCAGAGCTGGACTACCAGGCCCAGCTGGCCCTGGTCGAAGAAGGGGAGCTGGTGCGGGTTACCCTGAGCAGGCCAGCCCCCGGTTTTCTGGGTCAGGCGACTGGCTGGGAGTTAGAAGCCTCAGCCCTGGCCCCGAGGGAGACCAGCCAGACCCAGCCTGAGAGTGGGGGCTAAGGCCGTGACAGTTCAGAACCTGCCCAGGGCCGAAAAGCGGGGGCGATCAGAAGCCTTCTCGGAGGCTGAGCGCGGTAGTTCCAGCCTGGCCTCCCTAGGCCTGGCCCTGGTTCTGCTTCTGCTGGGGGTCACCCTAGCTGGCCTGCTGGGGCTGGTGACAGCCAGCCAGCGGGCGGCCAAGGCGGCAGACCTGGCGGCCCTGGTAGCCGCTGATACAGTCCGGGGCCTGCGGGCTGGCCAGCCCTGCGACCAGGCTAAGGAACTAGCCCAAGCTAATGGCGCCCAGCTACTGGCCTGCCAGGCCCACCCCCAACTGGTGGGAGTGGTGGACGTGCGTACCAGCGTCCCAGTGGCTGGGCCCCTGGCCTGGCTGGGGCCTGCCGAGGGCCTAGCCCGGGCTGGTCCGCCTGAACCCCGGCAGCGGTCTAAGCAAGAGGACCCTTAGAAGGGATCCTGGCCCTGGGCTAGGCTCTGGCCGGTCAGGGCCTCGACTACTGAGAGAGCCCCGGCCTGCCCCCGACTCTCACCCTCTTTCTGCTGAGCCTCCGCTAGCTGGGCCAGCAGCTGGCGGGCCTCCGCCTGCTCTAAGGCACCGGCTGAGACTAAGAGCAGGGCCAACAGCCTAGCCGCCCCGGCCTTATCCAGTGGCTCATTGCGGTTGCCGCACTTAGGTGACTGAACACAAGAAGGGCAGCCCTGCTGGCAGTCACAGGCCAAAATCGTGTCCAGGGTGCTTCTGAGCCAGGTATTAACCTGCTCGTAGCCCCGCTGGGTAAAACCAGCCCCGCCCTGGTGGCCGTCATAGATAAAAATAGTGGGCTGGCCTGTATCCATATGCAGGGCAGTAGAAAGCCCACCAATATCCCAGCGGTCACAGGTAGCAATCAGGGGAAGCAGGCCAATAGCTGCATGCTCGGCCGCGTGCAAGGCCCCAGGAATATCAGCCTCCCTGATACCGGCGGCATGCAACTGAGGTGTGGGAATAGTCCACCAGATAGCCTTAGTCTGCAGAAAACGAGGCTCTAAATCCAGGGGTTCTTCAGCCAGAATCTGCTGACTGACCAGAGATTTAGCCTGATAACCCACCACCTGGGAGCGCACCCGCACCGTCCCATAGTTGAGGGTAACCTCCTGCTCCAACTGCTGGCTCTGCTCGGCCTGCACAATAGTCACCTGGCTCAGCTCCTGGGCCTGGGTGTAGTAGTCCGGCACCAGGTGCTCTACCAGAATCAGGCCCTGAGCCTCGTCCAGCTCCAGCACCAGGTAGCTTTTGCCCTGGTGGGTGTAGATAGCCCCCGGGTGGCCCTGAAGCTGAGCCTGAGAAGCGTCCATACTGCCGATCAGGGCCCCGCTGGCCTCCTCAATAATCTGCAGGGGCCTACCAACCTGCCCCCGAATCTGGGCCAGCTGGTGGGCTGACTGCTCCTGAGTCCAGAACCAGCCCCCCGGCCGCTGACGCAGGTAACCCTGCTCCTCCAGCCGTCCCAAAAGGGCCCGGGTCTGAGGCCCAAAAATAGGGAAATCCTGGGCGGTCAAGGGTAGCTCGGCCGCCGCTGCACAGAGGTGAGGACCCAAGACATAAGGGTTAGTGGGGTCAAAAACATTCTTCTCTAGCTCAGTCTCAAAAATAGCCTGAGGGTGGTGAACCAAATAAGTATCCAGAGGATCCTGCCGGGCCACCAGAATCGCCAGGCTCTCCTGCCCAGCCCGGCCAGCCCGCCCTATCTGCTGAAAGAAAGAGGCCCGAGTACCCGGCCAGCCCGCCAAAATAACAGCATCCAGACCAGAAATATCAATACCCACCTCTAGAGCCGAGGTGGAAGCCAGGCCCAGCAGCTGCCCTCGGCGCAGGTCCTCCTCCAACTGACGGCGCTCCTCAGGCAGATAACCAGCCCGGTAGGCGGCCACCCGTCCGGCCAGCTGGGAATCCAGCTCCTCCAAGTAGCTGGCAGCCAGAGAAGCCAGGGCCTCAGCCCCGCGCCGAGAATGAACAAAGGCCAGGGTGCGGGTACGCTGGGCCACCAGGTCAGCCAAGAACTCAGCCCCCTGCTGCAAGGCAGACTTACGCAGGGGCGCAGCCGCCGACGCAGAAGAAGCCCCACCCCTGAGCTGGGGGCTAGAAGCCGCCCGCGAAGAAGAAACCGCCAACCGGTCAGTCACCTGCTGCTGGGGCAAAAACTCCGGCTCCCAGAGCAGAACCTGCCGGGCCCCGCGCGGGGCCGTGCTACGACTAATAGCCGTCACCAGGCGGGGATCAGACCCAATCAACTGCCCAAAAGAAAGAGTCGGCTGGGCGCTAGTTGCCGAGGCCCCCATAAAAACTGGACGAGCCCCATAGTAGGCGCAGATACGACGCAACCGCCTCATAATCAAAGCCAGGTGAGCCCCAAAAACACCCCGGTAGGCATGAGCCTCATCAATAATGACGTAACGCAGGCGCCGAAAGAAACGAGACCAAGCCCCGTGATAAGGCAAAATCGCGTAGTGCAAACTATCCGGGTTACAAAGCAGATAATTAGCCCGCTGCCGAATAAAAGACCGCTCCTGCTGGGGCGTATCCCCATCATAGGTCTCAGCCACCAGGCCCTCCACCCCCAAAGACCGCAGAAAGGCCAACTGGTCAGCCGCCAGAGCCTTAGTCGGGGCCAGGTAGAGGACGGTCGCCCGGCCATCATCAAAACCAGAAGCCGCAGGGGCATGCTCCCCCTCATAAATAGCCTGCAAGGCCGGCAACTGGTAGGCCAAAGACTTACCCGAGGCCGTACCCGTCGCCAGAATCAGGTGCCGGTCACCTACCGACTGGTGGGCCAGCTGGGCGGCCTCCAACTGGTGCAGGTAGGGCTCATGAACCCCCAGACCCTCAAAAATCTTGCGCAACTCCGGGGCCAACCAGGTGGGCCAAGGGCCAGTCTGAGCCTGCTGTGCGGGCAGGGTACGGATATGGGTCACCTGCGGAGGTAGCTCTTCCAGGCCCAGCAGCTCCAAAAGAAGGGCGAGCTCCTGGGCGGTAGGCTGACGGCTGGCGGGCGCCGGGGTATCTGCAGGATCAGTCACCTAACCTATTATGAGCCAGACGCCTGTGGCATGATAGGAGGCATGAAACACTCAGCAAACCATAACCCACTACCCCAAACACCCGTCCAGACCCCAGAAGCCGCTCAGGCCGCAGCCAGCGAGGAGCCGGTAGCAACTGTCCTCAACGACCTACAAATCTGGGACTTCATCCGCGAAATGCGTTTTGTTCGCCTAGCCACCATCGGTGAGGACGGCTTCCCCTACGTCAGCCCCATCAACGTGGTTTCTGACGGCCAGCACATCTACTTCCGTACTGCTGCCGGGGCCAAGCTCACCCAGCTACTGCTCAACCCCCAGGTCACCGTCCAGGCTGAGCGCATCGAAATGGGTCGGGCCACCACCATCAACGCCTACTGCCAGGCGGCCATGGTGACCGACAGCCAAGAAATTGAGCACATTCTTTCCCTCAAGCTGGCCCCCTGGCTAGACACCGAGAAACTGGAGTTTGTGCGCATGACCCCGGTCAAGCTGACCGGCCGCCGCTTCCGTATCGGCAAGTAGAAACTAAAGGACTATTCATTAGGTTAGGCTTGCAGACTCGCGCTTGCCGCCTCCCTCTCGCCTCGCA
>DKXC01000129.1:0-4037 GCA_002492045.1 Micrococcaceae bacterium UBA7136 | reverse complement strand
CCCTCTCGCCTCGCAAGCTCGGCGATTCAGGCCAGCCCCCGCGCCAGCGGCTTCGCCGCGAGTCTGCCTTCGCCTACCCTCCATGAACAAGCTCCTTCCTTATGAGAGGGGGCACTTCTTATAAAGCTTTGACCCGCGCCCGCGGCACAGCTACTAGAATAGGAGGCGTGGCTCAAGAACGAATTATTCTCTACTACTGCTTTGCTCCGGTGACCGACCCCCAGGCTGTCATGCTCTGGCAGCGGGCCCTCTGCGAAAAGCTGGGCCTGACCGGCCGAATCCTGATCTCTAAGCATGGAATCAACGGCACCCTGGGTGGCGACATTAATGCCCTCAAACAGTACGGCAAGACCACCCGCCAGTACCCCGGCTTCGGCAAGCTGGAACTCAAGTGGTCCGACGGCGGGGCCGCTGACTTCCCCCGCCTCTCGGTCAAGGCTCGGGACGAAATCGTAGCCTTCGGCGCCCCCGACGAACTCGAGGTTGACCTGGACGGTGTCGTCGGTGGTGGCGTCCACCTCAAGCCCGAAGAAGTCAACCAGCTGGTTGAAGAACGCGGCGACGAAGTGGTCTTCTTTGACGGCCGCAACGCCTACGAGGCCAAGATCGGCAAGTTCAAGAACGCCATTGTGCCCGACGTGCGCACCAGTCATGACTTCATCCGCGAAATTGAATCCGGCAAGTACGACGACCTCAAAGACAAGCCGGTCATCACCTACTGCACCGGCGGTATTCGCTGTGAAATCCTCTCGGCCCTCATGAAGAAGCGAGGCTTCAAAGAGGTCTACCAGATTGACGGTGGTATCGTCCGCTACGGCGAAAAGTACGGGGATAAGGGCCTCTGGGAGGGTTCCCTCTACATCTTTGACCGCCGCCAAAACATGAACTTCTCACCCGACACCGTCACCATCGGCCAGTGTGAGCACTGTGGCGCCCCGGCTAACCACTTCGTCAACCTAGACCGGGAGGGCAAGCGGGATCTGGTGCTACTCTGCCCCGACTGTGAGACCAAGGCCCTGGCCGAGCTTGAAGCTGTAGCCCCCTCAGCATGAGCCAGCAGAAGAGCCCAGTCTACGAGACGGCCCTGATCGAGTACGGCAACTTCATGGTGGCCGGTATCACCGACCGGGCCACCGTCGAGAGTGACTTCTCTACCTGGTGGGACCGCCTCTACCAGCAGCTTGAAAGCGGCGAAGCCAGCCTAGCCAGTCAGCGCCTGGCCGCAGTTGAAAAACTGCAAAAGGTGGGGGTTCTCATGCCGGACGCTGACGACAGCGGCTTCACCTACACGGCAGGCTTCATCGTGCCCGGCGGTATTAAGCAGGTTGCAGCCTTGGGGTTAACCGGCCTGGTTGTACCGGCAGCCTTCTACGCCACTGTCCTGGTGCAGGGGGCTATCAGGCCCGGCCAACCCCCTGCCCACATTAAAGCCGGTTTTGACTACCTGACCAGCAGCTTTATCCCCTCCAAGGGCCTAGAGCCTACCGGCGTCTGCCTAGAGGTCTATGGCCCCGGCGACCTGACTGACCCCAACTACCGGCTCTACCTCTGGCAGGCGGTTACTCAGCCCGCCGGGCAATAGCCTCCTCTAGCCGGTCTAGCTTGCCGGTCAGCTCACCTGAGTCATGCCCCGGACGAATATCGGCCTTAAGCACCAGCGACACCCGGTTGCCGTACTTGCCAACAGCCTCCGTGGCAGCCTTAATAACCGCCATACACTCGTCCCAGTCACCTTCAATGGTGGTAAACATGGCATCGGTACGGTGAGGCAGGCCCGAATCGCGCACAATCTGGACGGCCTCAGCCACAGCCTCATGAACAGAACCGGATGGGTCGCCGCCGCCGGTGGGGGCTACAGAAAAAGCAAATAACATGCCTCTTAGCCTACCTGCTGGGCCGGTTAAGATAGAGGACGTGATGACTTCTAACTTCTCTGCCCTCTCTGATACCCCCATCAGCACCGACCTGACCGCCCTGGAGTCCCTAGGCCAGCTACTGACCGGCCTCAACTACAGCTATGACGGTATTGAGGCCCTGCTGGGCGCTCGCGCCTTTGAGGCCATGCGCCGGGACCAGGTGGTTCCGGGGGTTTACCGGATCGACCAGATTCTGGGGCGGGAAGCAAGCCCAGAGACCTTCAGCGCCGATCAGCAGGCCCTAGCCCAGCTGGTGGCCTTCTTTCTACTGGGCCAGACCCTGACCCGCCAGGAGCTTGAGGAGGCCCTGGGCCAGGCTGGGGTTGCTCTTTTGACTAACCTGGCCCTGGCTGAGGAGAACCAGGAGGGACTGCTACGGGCGGCGGTTGATCTGCGTCCCCATGCGGCTGACGACGGCCTGGAGCTACTGGTGGCCAGCGACCTGGGCGCCCACCAGCGCCCTGGAGTCTTGCGTAAGGACCATGTGCTGGGGGTGGGGCATGCCTCCTTGACCCTGGCCCAGCTGACCGAGCGTCGCCCAGTGGGGCGGGCCCTAGACTTGGGTACCGGCTGCGGAATCCAGGTCTTTCACCTGCTAGCCCACGCCCAGCACGTGACCGCCACCGACATTTCAGCCCGGGCCCTGGCCTTTACCCGTTTTAACCTGCTGCTCAACGCTGAGGCCCTGGGCCTGGACGCCCAGAACCTGGAGGCTCGGGTTTCTTTGCGGCTGGGCTCCCTGCTGGAACCGGTGGCCGGTGAAACCTTTGACCTGGTGGTCTCTAACCCGCCCTTCGTGATTACTCCCCGCCGCCCGGGCGAGCAGGCCAGCGACCAGTTCACCTACCGGGACGGTGGCATGGCCGGGGATGGTATTGTCTCTACCCTGGTGGATCAGTTGCCCTCGGTGCTGGCCCCCGGTGGACGGGCCCAGATGCTGGGCAACTGGGAGGTGCCCCTGGAAGCTGACGGCCAGCTGGCTGACTGGGAACAGCGACCTAAAAACTGGGTGGGAGAAGAAACCGAGGCCTGGTTTATTCAGCGGGAGCTACTGACCCCCGAGGAGTACGCTGAGACCTGGCTGCGGGACGCCAGTGAAAACCGGGACCCAGCCCACTACCGCCAGGCCTACAGCGACTACCTGCGGGACTTTGCAGACCGGCAGGTAGGGGCCATTGGTTTTGGCATGATCTGGTTACGTAAGCCCCAGCTAGCCCAGGCGGGGGAGCGGCTACACCGTTTCGAGGAGATCACCTACCCCATCCAGCAGCCCATCGCCCCCTTTATCAGCCAGGCGGTTGACCACTACGACCGGGTGACGGCCCTGACCGATCAGCAGCTGGATTCCTCCTACCTGCTGGTGGCCGAGGACGTGACTGAGGAGCGGCATGCGACTCCTGGGTCTGAGCATCCTTCGGTCATTCTGTTGCGGGCCGGAGCTGGCCTGCGCCGCACCATCCTAGAAACCACCGAGACCAGTGGTTTTGTGTCGGCCTGCGACGGGGACTTGACCGTGGGGCAGATCCTGTCGGCTCTCTCGGCCCTACTGGATTGGGAGGGTACCGACCAAATGGATGTAACCCGGCGTAACATTCGGGAACTTTTGGAGAAGGGTTTCCTCCTGATTGCTGAGCGAGAATAAACTAGGGCCTATGGTTGATCATCCTCTCAAGCACCTGACTGAAGACCAGTGCTGGGCCCTACTGCGGGCCCACGAGTTTGGTCGTCTGGCCCTCTCTGCCGGTGGGGGAGAGGTCGATATTTTTCCGGTTAATTTTGTGGTTCACGAGGGCAAAATCTATTTCCGGACGGCCCCGGGCCAGAAACTATCCCAGGTGGTCATTAGCCGCCGGGCGGCCTTTGAGATTGACGAGCTGGTGGACGGGGTGGCCAGGTCAGTGGTGGTGCACGGGTATGCTTCCTGGCTGACCAGTGAGCAGGATATCGCCAAGATGGAGGCCCTGAACCTGAAAACCTACCTGTCCCTGTCGAAGACTAACTGGGTAGAGATTGAGCCGACCAGCATTACCGGCCGGGAGTTTGAAATCGGCCAGCCCAGCTAAAGGTATTAGTGAGGGTAGGCGAAGGCAGACTCGTAGCGAAGCCGCTGGCACGGGGGCT
>DKXC01000047.1:4150-4386 GCA_002492045.1 Micrococcaceae bacterium UBA7136 | reverse complement strand
AGGTGGCGGGTCAGGGCCCGGGTATCAATCCCCTCGATACCCACGATGCCCTGCTCCATGAGTTCCTGGTCTAGGGACTTTTCTGACCGCCAGTTGGAGGGGCGGCGGGCAGCATCACGCACAGCATAGCCAGCCACCCAGATCTTGCGGGATTCAGCGTCCTCGGTGTTGACACCGGTGTTGCCGATGTGGGGGGCAGTCTGAACGATGATCTGCCCGGCGTAGGAGGGGTCGGT
>DKXC01000047.1:0-3838 GCA_002492045.1 Micrococcaceae bacterium UBA7136 | reverse complement strand
CTGCCCGGCGTAGGAGGGGTCGGTCAGGGTTTCCTGGTAGCCGGTCATGCCGGTGGAGAACACAGCCTCGCCCAGGGCCTGGCCCTGAGCACCGTAGCTTTGGCCCCGGTAGACTGTGCCGTCTTCCAGAAGCAGGAGGGCAGGCTGCGGGGTGGATCTTAGTTCAGACATTCAGGTACTTCCTTGTGGATGGGTGGATTAGCTGGGCGAAAATTTGGTTTTAGGGTAGGCGGTCCAAAGCCTGAGGGGCCAAAGCCCGCAGGGCAGCTAACAGGCTTTCCTGGTCGGCTGCGAACTGGGTCTTGAAGCCGGTATCAACCGGGGTCTTATCCAGGGTCCAGGAGACAACCACCAGACCCTCACCCCGTAGAAACTTACCGCTCATACCGGATTCGGTGCGGACCGCCAGAATAGAAGAGGCCGGGATGTAGAGGTCCTGGGCCCCGTCCCGGGCAATAATGGCTGCATCCTCAAAGACGAAGAAGGTTCCCTTAGCCTTAACCCCCAGGGTTTGATTGGCTATCCGGTCCAGCCAGTCCCCCATGCTGGTGGTGGCCACGTAGACACCGGGTACGGCCAGCTGAGAGCTGGCATCCTGGTAGCGGTCGGGCACCTCCTGCAGGGAGGTGGTCTCCTGTTGGCGGGCAATCCGGTTCTTCCAGCCCGCCCGCATGGCCCAGAAAGTGACCAGGGCCAGCAGGACCAGAAGCAGGGTGGGAAGCAGCCTATCGCTCATGATCTTCTCTAACCTTCGCGCCGGGGGCTGTTGAGGGCCCCGTCGAGGACGGTGGGGTGACCGGCATAGAAGGTGGCCTTGACAGCGCCGGGAACCTCCATGCCCCGGTAGGGGTTGTTCTTGCCCTTGGTGGCCTGGTCTGCCGGCACAATGGTGCGGCGGGCAGTCGGATCTAGCAGCACCAGGTTGGCGGGCTCCCCTACTGCCAGGGGGCGCCCCTGGTCACTGGCCAGGCCAATTTCAGCCGGCTTGAAGCTCATAATGCGGGCTACGTCAGCCCAACCGATGTAGCCGGTCTCTACCAGGGTCATCTGGATGATAGACAGGGCCTGCTCTAGCCCGGTCATGCCGTTAGCGGCACAAGCCCACTCGCAGTCCTTGGACTCAGCCGGGTGGGGGGCATGGTCGGTGCCGATAATGTCGATAATGCCGTCAGCAACAGCCTGACGCAGGGCCAGGACGTCCTCTTCGGTGCGCAGGGGCGGGTTGACCTTGTAGACCGGGTCGTAGGAGCGCACCAGCTCGTCGGTCAGCAGCAGGTGGTGGGGGGTTACCTCAGCGGTCACCTCAATACCCCGTTCCTTGGCCCAACGCAGGATTTCCACCGAGCCCTTGGTAGACAGGTGGCAGATGTGCAGGCGGGAGCCCACGTGGTCAGCCAGCAGGACGTCCCGGGCAATAATAGATTCTTCAGCTACAGCAGGCCAACCGGTCAGGCCCAGCTCAGCCGAGACCTTACCCTCGTTCATCTGGGCCCCTTCGGTCAGGCGGGGCTCCTGGGCGTGCTGGGCAATGACGCCGTCAAAGGTCTTGACGTACTCCAGGGCCCGGCGCATGATAGCCGGATCCCAGACGCACATGCCGTCATCCGAGAAGACCCGGACCTGGGCCTTAGAGGCTGCCATCTCCCCCAAGTCTGCCAGCTGCTGGCCGGCTAGGTCCTTGGTGACGGCACCGATCGGCTGAACCTTGACCCAGCCAGAGTCTAGACCCAGGGCATGAACCTGCTCTACGACTGCGGCGCTATCGGCCACCGGCTTGGAGTTTGCCATGGCAAAAACCGCGGTGTAACCACCCAGGGCCGCTGCCTGGGAGCCGGTCTCAACCGTCTCGGATGCCTCGTAGCCGGGCTGACGCAGGTGGGTGTGAAGGTCAACCAGGCCGGGCAGGGCAATGAGGCCCTGGGCCTCAATCACCTGGGCTCCGGGAGCCTCCAGGTGAGGCCCCATAGCCGCAATCTTGCCGTCCTCAAGCAGAATATCGGCGGTCTCTTGGCCAAGGACGCTGGCTGAACGAATCAGGTAGGTGGGTGCTGGCATGATTCTTTCCTCTTTTCGTGGGGTCGGCTGGGACACTAGGCTGCCGGGTAGAAGTCTTGGGAGCTACCGCCGGTCATGAGCAGGTAGAGGGCTGCCATCCGGACGGCTACCCCGTTGCTGACCTGACGCAAAACCCAGGAGCGGGGCGAATCAGCAGCCTGGGAGCAGATCTCTAGGCCCCGGTTCATGGGGCCGGGGTGGAGCACAGCAGTCTCATGATTGAGAGAATTTAGGTAGGCAAAACGCTCGGGGGTCAGGCCCCAGAAGCGGGTGAATTCCTCAGCTGAGGGGAAGAAGGCCGCCTGCATCCGCTCCTTCTGGATGCGGAGCATCATGACAGCGTCTACCCCAGATTCCAGGGCCTCATCCAGGTTGTGGTAGATCTCTGCCGGCCAGGAATCGGTGTAGCGGGGCAGGAGGGTGGGCGGGGCAACCAGCTTGACCTGGGCCCCCAGGGTATTCAAGAGCCAGAGGTTAGAGCGGGCAACCCTAGAATGCAGAATATCGCCCACAATAGCTACCCTCAGGCCCTCCAGGGTCAGGCCCCGGGTCTCTACCCTGTCCCGCTGGGCCTTGAACTGGCGCAGGGTCATAGCGTCCAGCAGGGCCTGGGTGGGGTGGGCGTGGGTGCCGTCACCGGCATTGAGAACAGGAAGGTCAATCCAGCCAGCTTCTGCCAGGCGCTGAGGGGCCCCAGAGGCTGAATGGCGAATGACCACAGCATCAGCCTTAATGGCGGCCAGGGTCTGGATGGTGTCCTTGAGGGATTCACCCTTAGAGACCGAAGAGCCTTTAGCGGCAAAGTTAATGATGTCTGCTGAGAGTCGCTTCTCGGCAGCCTCAAAGGAGAGCCGGGTGCGGGTGGAGTCCTCAAAGAAGAGGTTGACCACGGTCTTACCTTGTAGGTGGGGTAGCTTGAGCAAATCACCCTGTCCAACACCGGCCATGTAGTCTGCGGTGTCCAGTAGGTTGAGAGCGTCAGCTAGGCTGAGCTCCTTAGTGTCGAGTAGATGCTTCACGGGGAGCTAAGCCTTTCTAGATGGCTGGGTTAGTGCTTGGGCTGGTAATGAGGACCCGGTCGCTGACGCCGTCCATATCCTGGAGCAGAACCTCAACAGTTTCTGAGGCACTGGTAGGCAGGTTCTTACCCACATGGTCGGCACGGATGGGTAGCTGGCGGTGGCCCCGGTCAATCAGAACAGCCAGGCGCACGTAGCTGGGACGGCCGTAGAAGGCCAGGGCGTCCAGGGCAGCCCGGACGGTTCGACCGGAGTAGAGAACATCATCAACCAGGACCACCCGTTTACCCTCAATACCGCTAGCTGGCAGCTGGGTCAGGGCAGAGGCAGGATCAGATTTGCTGGGGGTGTCGTCCCTAAAAGGGGTGATGTCTAGCTGCCCCAGGGAGGCAGATAAATCGAAGGAGGAGTCGGTCTTGGCAATCTTCTGGGCCAGACGCTGGGCCAGGGGGAAGCCCCGGCTGAGAATACCAAGGAGAACAAGGTCGTCGCTGCCCTTGTTGGTCTCTAAAATCTCATAGGCAATGCGGGTTAGGGCCCGCTCAATGTCGCCTGCTTCTAGCAGAACCCGGGCCTTACCCTCAGAGGGTAGACGGGTAGCATCATGCATCAGGCGGCCTCCTTCCCCGCCTCACAGGACGGACTTAAAGGTTGCAGTCTTAGCCGCTAATCTACCATGTCACAGCGGCAGATGCGAACAGAAAAACCTCCCCCAACCGGCAGGGTTGGAGGAGGTCTAGAATCAGAAGCCTACTAGGCCAAGA
>DKXC01000108.1:11059-14709 GCA_002492045.1 Micrococcaceae bacterium UBA7136 | reverse complement strand
CATTGTGTCCCTGGCCCGTTCTGGCCTACTGCTACCGGGTTGTGCCCTGCCCATTATTCCCGATACCAGCCTGGCTAATATCCTGCTCATTATTACTGCCCTGACCGCCGGCACCGGCGTAGTCATGTGGCTAGGTGAGCAGATTACTGAAAAGGGCGTGGGCAACGGTATGTCCCTGCTGATTTTCACCTCTATCGCAGCCTCTTTCCCCTCAGCCTTTGGCGGGATTCTGCAGGCTCGCGGATGGGCTGTCTTCGCTGCTGTCACCCTGGTTAGCCTCCTGCTGGTGGTTGCTGTGGTCTTTGTAGAACAATCCCAGCGTCGGATCCCGGTCCAGTACACCAAGCGGATGGTAGGTAGTCGTACCATTGGCCGAACCAGTACCTACATCCCCCTCAAGGTCAATATGGCAGGCGTTATCCCCATCATTTTTGCCTCCTCCTTCCTCATGGTGCCCGGTCTGCTGGCTAACTTTGCTACCCCCCGGGACGGCTCTGAGGCACCCGCCTGGGTAACCTGGGTCAACACCTACCTGGTTTCTGGGGACCACCCCCTCTACATGGCCCTCTACTTCTTCCTGATTTTGGGCTTTGCCTACTTCTACGTCTCTATCACCTTCAATACTGAAGAGGTAGCAGGCAACATGAAGCGCTACGGCGGTTTCATTCCCGGTATTCGGGCCGGTAAGCCTACCCAGGACTACCTGACCTACGTCCTCAACCGGATTACCCTGCCCGGTTCCATCTACCTGGCGGTTTTGGCCCTGCTGCCCCTGATCGCCTTTGTCCTCTTTGAGGCCAACCAGAATTTCCCGTTCGGCGGTGCTTCACTGCTGATCGTTATCGGTGTCGGTCTTGATACTGTCAAGCAGATCGACGCCCAGCTCCAACAACGCAACTACGAAGGACTGCTCCGATGAACCGCTTGCTCATCATTGGCCCTCCCGGTGCTGGCAAAGGCACCCAGGCTGTTAAGATCGCTGAAAAGCTCAATATCCCCGCCATCTCTACTGGTGATATCTTCCGTAAGAACATCAAGGAAGAAACCGAGCTAGGTAAGGAAGCTAAGAGCTACATTGACTCTGGCAACCTGGTACCTGACTCTGTCACCAACCGTATGGTCCGCTCTCGCCTGGCTGAAGCTGACGCAGCCGAGGGCTTCCTACTGGACGGCTACCCCCGTAACCCTGCCCAGGTTACTGAGCTGGATGCCATCCTGTCAGATATGGGCCAGCAGGTAGACAAGGTTCTGCTGCTGGTTGCTGACAATGATGAACTGGTTCAGCGTCTGCTGGCCCGGGCCGCTAAGGAAGGCCGCTCCGACGACAACGAAGAGGTCATCCGCCACCGCCTCAAGGTCTACGCTGAGGAGACTCAGCCTCTGATCAGCCTCTATAGCCAGCGGGGCCTGGTGACCGAGATCGACGGTCTGGGCGAGATTGAGGAAGTCACCTCCCGTATCATGGCTGCCCTAGCCTAAACAGCCTGCTTACTGTGCCCCCCGGTCATTGCGGGGGCACAGTCCTTTAAAAGAAACTAGTTGAGTTTGCCCCTAGCTCCAGCTGGCCTGACAGAAAGAAACCCCCATGCGTCGCATTGAATACAAGACCGACCGGCAACTGGCCCAGATGGCCCGCGCCGGCCTTATCACCTCCCAGGCCCTGGACGCTGCTGTTGCAGCAGCCGCACCGGGCGTAACCACTGCCCAGCTAGATCAGGCCTTCCGGCAGGTGCTAGCGGAGCAGTCAGCAGGTTCTAACTTCCTGGGCTACTACGACTACCCGGCCACTATCTGCACCTCTGTCAATGATGAGGTGGTCCACGGTATCCCCGGTGACCGCACCCTGGTCGAAGGCGACATGATCTCTATTGACGGTGGTGCCACCGTCCAGGACGAAAAGGGCAAGACCTGGCACGGGGACTCAGCCCGTACCGCCCTGATTGGGGAGGTTTCGCAGGCCCGCCGGGAACTATCCGAGATCACTCGGGCCGCCCTCTGGCAGGGGATTGCCGCTGCCGCCTCAGCCCGCAAGGTAGGAGAGATTGGCCTGGCTATTGAGGCTTTTGTCCGTCGGGAAGCTGGCGACAATTACGGCATCATTGAAGATTTCGTGGGCCACGGTATCGGCTCATCCATGCATATGGCCCCGGACGTCCTCAACTACGCCGCCCGAGACCTAGGCCCCCGCCTAAAAAAGGGCATGGCCCTGGCCATTGAACCCATGCTGGTGACCGGTTCTATTGAGACAGTCACCCTCCAGGACGGCTGGACCATCAAGACCACCGACGGCGGAGACGCCTGCCAGTGGGAACACTCGGTAGCCTTCCACTCCGAAGGAATCTGGGTGCTCACCGCAGAAGACGGCGGTGCCGAAGAACTCTCCAAGCTAGGCGTCACCGTCAAGCCTATCCCCGCCTAAAGAAGACCCCCCCCAAGAAGAAACATGTCAGAGACCAGCCAGAAAACCCCTGTTCAGATTTCCTCCTCCCGGCCCCAACCCGGCCAGATCATTCTGCAAGCCCCCCGCCGGGGTAAGCCCCCGCGCCATATTGCAGACTTTGATATGGCCGGCCGCCGGGCCTTCCTGGAAGAACTAGGCTACAAGCCCTTCCGGGCCGCCCAGCTCTCCAAGCACTACTTTGAGCGGCTGGTGACCGACCCGGCCCTCATGACCGACCTGCCGGCCGCTGAGCGGGAAGAAATGGTAGCCAAGGCCATGCCCCAGCTACTAACCACCGTCCGCACCTTAGAAGCCGATGGGGGAGACACCCTCAAGGTGGTTCACCGCCTCTTTGACGGTGCCCTGGTGGAATCGGTCATCATGCGCTACGAGAACCGGGTCACTATGTGCATCTCCTCCCAGGCTGGTTGCGGCATGAACTGCCCCTTCTGCGCCACCGGCCAGCAGGGCCTAACCCGTAACCTCTCCACCGCAGAAATTGTGGAGCAGGTGGTGGCTGGTGCCCGCTACCTCAAGCAGATGCAGGGCCTAGAGCAGGCTGAAGGCGGCTCAGAGGACACCCGGCCCCTGCGGGTTTCTAACATTGTTTTCATGGGCATGGGTGAGGCCCTGGCTAACTACAAGTCCACCATGGGCGCTGTTCACCGCCTGATTGACCCGGCTCCTGAAGGCCTGGGTATTTCTGCCCGCGGCATCACCATGTCTACCGTGGGTCTGGTGCCGGGCATTCGTAAGTTCGAGCTAGAGAAGCTACCCATCACCCTGGCCCTTTCTCTACATGCCCCGGATGATGAGCTGCGGGATGAGCTGATTCCCATCAATCAGCGCTGGAAGGTGGACGAAACCCTGGACGCAGCCTACGACTACTACCGGACTACCGGCCGTCGTATTTCCATCGAGTATGCCCTGATTCGCGATATCAACGACCAGGGCTGGCGGGCTGACCTGCTGGGTAAGAAGCTGGCCCAGCGGGGACGGGGCTGGGTCCACGTCAACCCTATTCCCCTTAACCCCACTCCCGGTTCCAAGTGGACGGCCTCCCGCAAGGGTGTAGAGCAGAACTTTGTGGAGCGGCTGCGGGCCCACGGTATTCCTACGACTGTGCGTGATACCCGCGGGTCTGATATTGACGGTGCTTGCGGCCAGCTGGCAGCTAAGGAAGACGAGTAGGCGGGTCACCGCGAGCGGT
>DKXC01000108.1:9550-10753 GCA_002492045.1 Micrococcaceae bacterium UBA7136 | reverse complement strand
GTGACACAAGAGCCTACGAGTAGGAGGCTGTGAGCGGAGCGAACTCAGATTTTCTGCTCTAGACCCTACCCAACTCATGTGAGTTTGGTCTAAAGCATTAACATTCGGCTCTTTTTGCCGTATATTAGTGCTTTGGTTATCTGTGCCATGCCTTGAGGCAAGCAGGCTGCCTGGCAGTCCTGAAAGCAGAAGAACCCTAGAACCTGCTTCCAGAACCCTGGGAGCACGAAAGTAAAGCGGAGGATATGGCCAAGAAAGACGGCGTCATTGAGATTGAAGGTACCGTGGTCGAAGCACTGCCCAACGCATCATTCCGCGTTGAGCTAGACAACGGACACAAGGTACTGGCCCATATCTCAGGCAAGATGCGTCAGCACTACATTCGAATCCTGCCTGAGGACCGAGTAGTAGTGGAGTTGAGCCCCTACGACCTCTCACGCGGTCGTATTGTCTACCGTTACAAGTAGAAAGTAGCCTGCCTGCGGGCAGACCCTGCTGATCTACCACTCATAGGGGTAACCCGTTCTCCCACCGGCTTGCCGGACACAGAACCTCTTACCCCGCCCGTCCACAGCAATAGCTGAAAGATCAACGCAAAGGAATGCGATGAAGGTCAAGCCGAGCGTTAAGCCGATCTGCGATAAGTGCAAGGTGATCCGCCGTCACGGTGTGGTCATGGTGATCTGCGAAAACCCGCGCCACAAGCAGCGCCAGGGCTAAAACCCTAGCTGCGCCCCGTCTTTAGAGCGGATACAGAATAGAAAATGGCACCGCTCCTCAGAAAAACTGAGGATACCCCTGGGCACAGAGGCCGGGGACCGGGCAACCGGGCAGTGATGTCACAGACCTCTGCAAACACAAGGAGAACGCCCCCATGGCACGTCTCGCTGGAGTCGATATTCCCCGCGAAAAGCGCGTGGAAATTGCTCTTACTTACATCTACGGCGTGGGCAAGACCCGTGCAAAAGAAGCACTAGCTGCAACCGGTGTTGACCCCAACACCCGCGTCAAGGACCTTGACGACAGCCAGCTGGTAGCACTTCGTGACTTCATCGAAGGCAACTACAAGGTTGAAGGTGACCTTCGCCGCGAGGTCGCTGCTGACATCCGCCGCAAGGTAGAAATCGGTAGCTACCAGGGTCTGCGTCACCGCCGTGGCCTGCCTGTCCACGGTCAGCGCACCAAGACCAACGCCCGTACCCG
>DKXC01000108.1:0-9266 GCA_002492045.1 Micrococcaceae bacterium UBA7136 | reverse complement strand
AGCAAGACCAACGCCCGTACCCGCAAGGGCCCCAAGCGTACCGTCGCAGGTAAGAAGAAGTAAACAGTGCTGAGCCCCTCTCACAGTATTTGTAGGGCCAACACTTCAACCAAAACTTTGTAGGAGAATCAAAAATGCCTCCCAAGACTCGCGCAGCGGCCAAGCGTACCGGCCGCCGCAAGGTTTCCAAGAATATTGTTGCCGGCCAGGCACACATCAAGTCCACCTTCAACAACACCATCGTGTCTATCACTGACCCCTCCGGTGCTGTAATCTCCTGGTCTTCCGCAGGTGAAATGGGCTTCAACGGTTCCCGTAAGTCCACCCCCTACGCAGCTCAGATGGCAGCTGAGGCAGCAGCTAAGCGTGCCCAGGAGCACGGCGTTCGCAAGATCGACGTCTTCGTTAAGGGTCCCGGCCCCGGCCGTGAAACCGCTATCCGCTCCCTGCAGGCCGCTGGTCTGGAAGTTGGCTCCATCCAGGACGTCACCCCCGTTGCTCACAACGGTTGCCGTCCCCCGAAGCGCCGCCACGTCTAAACCCTAGCTGTCTAGACCCTCCCGATTTTCGGGCGGCTGTGGGCCCGTCTCGCAGCCAATGAACAGACTGCTTCGTCTGCTTCCTCACCCGTTTTTCCCAACCTGTGAGCTCATATAGCGGATGCTCACCGAAAGGAAATATAGTGCTCATTGCACAGCGCCCCATCCTGCGTGAAGAGACCGTATCGGAAAACCGTTCACGCTTCACCATCGAGCCCCTGGAACCCGGCTTCGGCTACACCCTGGGCAACTCCCTGCGTCGCACCCTGCTTTCCTCCATCCCCGGTGCTGCTGTAACCAGCATCCGGATTGATGGTGTACTGCACGAATTCAGCACCGTTGAAGGTGTGACCGAGGACGTCACCGAGATCATCTTGAACATCAAGAAGCTCTCTATCTCTTCTGAGAATGACGAGCCTGTAGTTGCCTACCTGCGTGGCCAGGGCGAAGGTGAACTGACCGCAGGTGACATCGAGGTGCCCGCAGGCGTAGAGATCCACAACCCGGACCTCCACATTGCAACCCTCAACCACCGCGCTAACTTCAACGCAGAGCTGACCATTGAGCGTGGCCGTGGCTACGTCTCAGCTGCTCAGAATAAGACCGGTGACGCAGAGATCGGCCGGATTCCGGTTGACTCCATCTACTCACCCGTTCTGAAGGTCACCTTCCGCGTCAGCGCAACCCGTGTTGAGCAGCGCACCGACTTCGACTCCCTTACCCTGGACGTCGAAACCAAGGAAGCAATCGCTCCTCGCGATGCAGTCGCATCCGCAGGTAACACCCTGGTTGAGCTCTTCGGCCTGGCCCGTGAGCTCAACACCGCCGCAGAAGGTATCGAAGTTGGCCCGTCACCTGCTGACGAGTCCATGGCCGCAGACCTGGCTCTGCCCATCGAGGACCTGGACATGACCGTCCGCTCCTACAACTGCCTCAAGCGCGAGGGCATCCACACCGTGGGTGAACTCGTCACCCGCAGTGAAGCTGACCTCATGGACATCCGCAACTTCGGTGCCAAGTCCATCGATGAGGTCAAGGCCAAGCTGGCAGAGCTGGGCCTGTCCCTCAAGGACTCACCCGCCGGTATGGACCTGGGTTCCCGCCTGCAGGACGATGACAGCTACTAAGACACCGGCAGTCAAGGCCTAAGCTTTAAGAGGCCTTAACACCTAGTCAAACTTTGGTTCTGCCCGGTCCTCTGGGCCAGGTAGAACGGCAAACCAGGAGAAAAAATTATGCCTACTCCCACTAAGGGTCCCCGCCTGGGCGGTTCACCGACCCATGAGCGCATCATGCTGAACAACCTGTCTCAGCAGCTCTTCGAGCACAAGCGCATCACCACCACCCTGACCAAGGCCAAGCGTATGCGTCCCGTCGCTGAGCGTCTGATCACCTTCGCTAAGAAGGGTGACCTGTCTGCTCGCCGTCGCGTCCTGCGCTCCATCGGCAACAAGTCTGTAGTTCACGAGCTCTTCACCGTCATTGCTCCTGCAATGGCTGAGCGTCCCGGTGGCTACACCCGCATCACCAAGATCGGTAACCGCAAGGGCGACAACGCCCCCATGGCTGTTATTGAACTGGTCATGGAGCCCGTCGCTACCGCTGCTGCTGTTGCTGAGGCCGGCAAGGTAGCTGAGACCGCCGCTGTTAAGGAAGAAGCACCCAAGGCTGTCACTGAGGCTCCTGCTTCTGACCTGCCTGCTGGCGCAGCTGCTCCCCTGGAGTCCGGTGAGGCTCCCGAGGGCTACACCATCAAGGGTAACGCTGACTCCATGAAGTACCACGTACCCGGCTCCCGCTGGTACGCCAACACCCAGGCTGAGATTTGGTTCGACACCAAGGAATCAGCTGAGGCCGCAGGTTACGCACCTGCCGGTGGTGCTGCAGCTCAGACCATCTCCGAGGACTAATTTCTAGTTTCCGGTAGATTAGGGGCGGTCCTTCCTTACTAGGGGAGGGGCCGCCTCTTTGTTTTCTTTCGAGGGCAGGCTCAGGAGCAGAAGACAGGCAGGGTAAAGTTATCTCAGTCCCTCCTCTAGCCTCTAAGGAAGAACCGTGACCCTAGAAACTGAGAAGCTCTACCAGCCGCGCCTGCGGGTACGTCTTGATTTTGCCTATGACGGGGGGCCTTTCGCAGGCTGGGCTAAACAGCCGGGTCTTTTGACGGTTCAAGGAGTCATCGAGGAGGCCCTGGCCCTGGTCTTTCGTCAGCCCATCTACACTACGGTGGCTGGACGGACTGACGCTGGTGTTCATGCCCTGCACCAGGTGCTGCACTTTGACCTGGCTCAGGATGCCTGGGAACTTTTGCGGGGACGGGATGGAAACCTGGCCCCTGAGCAGGCCTTAATTCGTAAGCTACGCGGTGCCCTCAGCCGGGCCTTGGCCGATGCTGAAGCCCAGCTGGGTTTGCCTTCCCGCTTTCAGGGGCTACTGCAGCGGGCTATTACTCTTAGCTCCTGTCAGCAGGTTCCTCCTTCTTTTGACGCCCGCTTTTCTGCCCTGGAGCGAAGCTACCGTTACCTGATTGAGGACCGGGAGGAGGTCCTGGGTTCTAGTCCCCTCAACCGGCAGATTGCCTGGCAGATCCGTGGGGAACTAGATCTTGAGCTCATGAACCGGGCAGCCCAGGAGCTGCTGGGTCTGCATGATTTTCTCTCCTTCTGTAAGCCCAGGGAGGGGGCCACTACTATCCGGGAGCTACGGGAGCTGACCTTCCACCGACGTCAGGACGGCCTAGTGGAGGCTACTATCCGGGCTGATGCCTTCTGCCACAATATGGTCCGAACCCTGATTGCTTCTCTGGTCATGGTGGGGGAGGGCAAGAAAGACCTTGCCTGGCTGCGAGGACGAGTCCAAGAGCCGATCAGGGATTCTCAGGTTCGTCTGGCTGCCCCCCGGGGGCTGGCTCTGGCTGCTATTTCCTACCCACAGGGGGAGGAGGGCTACCGTCGGCAGGCTGATCAGGCCCGGGCCCAACGGAGCCTGTAAACTTACAGGCCTGTGATTTAAGGGTGAGGTCGGTCAAAAAGCTTAGCTTTTAAGGGTCTGGCTCTGGATTAAGAGCTTAAAGGTCTGTATAGTTTCATACGTTGTGCGTCAACCGCCCTCTATCCGTGCCCTGTTCTTCGGTCTAGTTGCAGGACAATAAACGGGGAACAAGAGGTCTGAGGGTCTTGGTTAGGCAGCTGCGCCTGGTCCTCACCCGGGCCCTGTCTTTACGCACCCCAGTCAATACGGCGTGACACCCAACTAGCGCCATCCGAAACGAGAAAAGGCGAAATTTTGCGCACTTACACTCCGAAGTCCGGCGATAACAAGCGCCAGTGGCACATCATCGATGCCTCTGATGTTGTTCTCGGCCGTCTCGCAAGCCAGACCGCAATCCTGCTGCGCGGCAAGCACAAGCCCACCTTCGCACCCCACGTTGACATGGGTGACTCCGTCATCATCATCAACGCTGAGAAGGTTGCCCTGACCGGTGCCAAGCTGGAGCAGAAGCGGGCCTACCGCCACTCCGGTTACCCCGGTGGCCTCAAGTCTGTCAACTACGCTGAACTGCTGGAGACCAACCCTGTTCGCGCCGTTGAGAAGGCTGTTAAGGGTATGCTGCCCAAGAACAAGCTGGCTGCCCAGCAGCTCAAGAACCTCAAGGTCTACGCTGGTTCTGAGCATCCTCACGCAGCTCAGCAGCCCAAGACCTACGAATTCACCCAGGTTGCCCAGTAATTCGGGCCTACGAAAGAACTATTAAGGAGACATCGTGGCTCAGAACGAAGAGTACACCGAAGAGCTGACCAGCTACACTTCCGAGTCCGCAGCACCTGCTGCTGAGAAGGCTCCCCGCCCCGCTCTGACCGTTGGTGGTCAGGCTGTTGGTCGTCGCAAGGAGGCTGTTGCCCGCGTCCGTCTGGTACCCGGTACCGGTAAGTGGACCGTTAACGGCCGTGAGCTGGACAACTACTTCCCCAACAAGCTGCACCAGCAGGAAGTAAACGATCCCTTCAAGCTGCTTGAACTGGAAGGCGCTTACGACGTCTTCGCACGTATTTCAGGTGGTGGCCCCTCCGGCCAGGCTGGCGCTCTGCGTCTGGGTGTTGCTCGTGCCCTGAACGAGATTGACGCCGAGAACAACCGTCCTGCCCTCAAGAAGGCTGGCTTCCTGACCCGCGACGCTCGTGTTATCGAGCGCAAGAAGGCTGGTCTGAAGAAGGCCCGCAAGGCTTCCCAGTTCTCCAAGCGCTAAGGCTTGGTTTGGGCTCCTGTGGCCCGACTGGACTGTGATAAGTGCCGTTCCTCCTTTTAGGAGGGGCGGCACTTTTCTTTTTTCAGTTGCTCCTGCTTTCCTTATTTGACTAGTCCAGGCGGGGGAGGGGAAGCAAGTCTTTAGGTCAGGAAGAATGTAACAGTGGCCACTTTCTCTGGGAGGCTCTAGAATAGAGGGTGGAAACCAGTTCCTTTAAGAGAAAGGGTGCCCAGATGGCATCTTCAACCAAGAATTCCTCTGCCCCCAAGCCCCCGGTCAAGGAAGACCCCCAGGTAGCCAGCAAGGACGCTAGCGAGGAGACAGAAACTCAGGTGCAGACTCCTGACCAGAAGAAGCAGGCCGTTAAGGCTGCCCTGACCAAGGAAACCCGCCGGGTCTCTGTAGTCGAAGACTACAGCGCCGAGCTGGATGAGATTTCCTCCCTGACCCGTAAGCTCAACGGTGAGAACACCGGTAAGAAGTCAGATGCCTGGAAGGCCGGTTACCCCTACGACAAGAAGCTCTCCCGCAAGGACTACGAGAAGGAAAAGCGGGCCCTGCAGATTGAGCTCCTCAAGCTACAGCTCTGGATCAAGGAGACCGGCCAGAAGGTTCTTATTATCTTTGAAGGCCGGGATGCAGCCGGTAAGGGCGGCTCAATCAAGCGTTTCATGGAGCACCTCAACCCCCGTGGTGCCCGCGTGGTAGCTCTTGAGAAGCCGACCGATATTGAGCAGACCCAGTGGTACTTCCAGCGCTACATTCAGCACCTGCCTTCCGGTGGCGAAATCGTCCTCATGGACCGCTCCTGGTATAACCGTGCTGGCGTTGAGCGGGTTATGGGTTACTGCACTTCTCAGCAGTACTACGAGTTCATGCGGGAAGTTCCGGAGCTGGAGCGGATGCTGGTTAACTCTGGCGTTAAGCTCATTAAGTTCTGGTTCTCAGTTACCCGAGCAGAGCAGCTGGCCCGCTTTAACTCCCGTCGTACCGACCCGGTCCGTCAGTGGAAGCTCTCACCTACTGACCTAGCCTCCTTGGATAAGTGGGATGACTACACCGCGGCCAAGGAAGCCATGTTCTTCTACACCGACACCGGGGACGCCCCCTGGACCGTGGTCAAGTCCAACGATAAGAAGCGGGCCCGTCTGGAGGCCATGCGCCATGTCCTTAACCAGTTTGACTACCCCGGTAAGGACCACGCCCTGGTCGGCCAGACTGATCCTCTGATTGTGGGTCCGGGTAGTGCTGCCCTGGACGAAGATGTGCCCGAAAACCCAGAGGGTTTCCCTGTCTTGCGGGAAGACAAGTAGGCTAGCAAGGGTAAAATTATCTCTTGATGTCACAGAGATTATTTGGAACCGACGGTGTTCGCGGCCTGGCTAATGAGCTGATTACCCCGGCTCTGGCCATGGAACTGGCCCAGGCCGCCTCCATCGTCCTCGGGTTCAAGACGGTTGAAGAAGGTACCCGCCCCCGGGCTGTTATCGCCCATGACTCCCGTATTTCAGGTGAGTTCATCGGGGCTGCTATGACTGCGGGCTTTGCCGCCTCTGGCGTTGATGTGCTGGACGCTGGTATGGTGCCCACCCCGGCTGCCGCCTACCTGGTAGCCAGTACCGGGGCTGATTTTGGGGTCATGATTTCTGCTTCCCATAACCCGGCTGAGGACAACGGTATTAAATTCCTGGCCCGGGGCGGTAAGAAGCTAGATGACGCCATTGAGGATGCCATTGAGCAGGTCTACCGGTCTAAGGACTTTCGCTTTCCTACCCACGGCCAGGTAGGGCGGGTTCGTCCCCTGACCGATGGTGAAGACCGCTACGTGACCCACCTGCTGGCAACCATTCCTGGTCACCGTCGCCTTAACGGCCTCAAGGTAGTTCTTGACTGCGCCCACGGTGCAGCTTCTGGTGTTTCTCCTGATGCCTTCCTGGCCCTGGGGGCCAAGGTTAAGGTCATTGGGGCTGAGCCGGACGGCACCAACATTAACCAGGGCGTTGGTTCCACCCACCCCGAAAAGTTGCAGGAGGCTGTACTGGAATGGGGTGCCGACCTGGGCATTGCCCATGACGGTGACGCTGACCGTTGCATGGCAGTGGACGAGCGTGGCCAGCTGGTAGATGGTGACCAGATCATGTCCATTTTGGCTCTGGCCATGAAGGAATCTGGCAGTCTCAAGGACGACACCCTGGTAGCTACCGTTATGTCCTCCCTGGGCCTGGAGATTTTCCTCAAGGAACACGGTATTAAGCTGGAGCGCACCTCGGTGGGCGACCGCTATGTGCTGGAGAAGATGAAGGCTGACGGCTACAACCTGGGTGGTGAGCAGTCGGGTCACGTCATCATGAGTGATTACGCTACTACCGGTGACGGTGTACTGACCGGCCTGCACCTGGCGGCGGAAGTTGTCCGGACCGGCCTACCCCTGTCTGAGCTGGCTAATCGTATGCAGGCGACTCCCCAGCGTCTGATCAACGTTAAGGGCGTTGACCGCTCTGCTGTGGCCAGCAATCAGCCTCTTCAGGAGGCTATCGCCCAGGCTGAGGCCCAGCTGGGTGACACTGGCCGGGTCCTGCTACGTCCTTCTGGTACTGAGCCTCTGGTCAGGGTCATGGTTGAAGCCCAGACTCAGGAAGTTGCCGATGCTACCGCCCAGCATCTAGCAGATGTGGTGGCCCGGGAGCTAGCTATCTAAGAGAACCTGCCTTTCTAATAGGCTAAGTAGAAAAATCCCCGACCCTTCTGTGGGCCGGGGATTTTCTCTATCTAGGTTCTCAAGAAAGGGAGGAGCAAGAGAAAACAAGAAAGGGGGCCTGCCAGCTGGCAGACCCCCTAGGAAACTTTGAGCGCTTTAGGGCTTACTTGGAAGCCAGGGCGTCACGAATCTCCTTGAGCAGGGCAACCTGAGGATCTTCTTCCTCATCCTCTTCCTCGATACCCTTCTGGGCGGCGCGCATCTCGTTGAACTTGTTGATGGGCATGACGATGCAGAAGTAGACAGCGCCAGCAATTAGGAGGAAGTTAACGACAGCAGTCAGGAAGGCACCGAACTGAATCTGACCGACAACGAAGAACTCGTCGAAGGAGGGGGAGCCGACGGCCATGGAGATAGCAGGCATGATGACCTTGTCTACCAGGGCAGTGACGACAGCAGTGAAGGCGGTACCGATGATCATACCTACAGCCAGGTCGATGACATTACCGCGAGTGATAAATTCTTTGAAACCGTTAAGCATGAGTTCAAGAATAGTCCCTGCCGGGTCTCTTGCCTACTAAAACACTGAGAAAAAACAGATTAAGACAAGTGTATTTAATCACTTTATTCTATCGTGACCTTTTGCCAGGGGACACTTGTCTATAAAAAGGCGGACAAGCCCTAGTTGTAGTGAGGGGCCGGGCCTGCTCCCCAGAAATCCTCAAGGCTCTCCGCCCCCGACTGACGGTAGGCGGCTGCCTCATCGGGGCCGATATAACGTAGGTGCCAGGACTCATACCAGTAACCCGTAGTCTCATGCTGCCACCAGGGGTAGCGAATGACGAAGCCGTAGTCGGCTGCCTGTTCAGCTAGCCAGCGTCCGGCTGGAGTCTGAGCAAAACAAGGCTGAAGGTTGCAGCCTGAACCATCCCCCAGGTCCAGGGCCAGTCCGGTCTGGTGTTCTGAATAACCGGGCCGGGCTGAAGCCACATCGGCCTGCTCTTGACCATAGGTCTGCTGCCAGTAGGAATAGGTGCCTACCTGAGTCTGGTAGGAACGATAACCGCTGAGGACCTGAAGCTCAATGCCCTGGCTAGCAGCTGCCTGAACTAGTTGCTCGGCAGCCTGAGCTGCTGGCTGGCGTAGCTCTACACCCCGCCAGGAGACCAAATCAGAGGGGGCATAGTCCAGGGGGTTGAGAGGGTGCTGCTTGTTAACTAGCAGAGTCAGAGAGTCCGGGCTGGTCAAGTCCCGGTCGGTCACCGGGTAGCTAGAAGGGGAGGGCGCCGGGCTGGCTTCTGAGCTAGAAGTAGCCAGGCTGGGGGCGGGGCCTTCTGCCGCCTCTTCCATGCTCGAAGCGGAAGAAGAATCCACCGGGTGAGAAGGTAGGCTCTCCTGCTTTCCTGAAGAAGCGTCACAGGCTGTGCAAAGAAGAAAAAGAGGCAGAAGAAGGACGAGAGAACGAGAGAAAAGATTAGTCATTAGTTCTTCCTCAGAAGCACCCGGTGGATACTGTGATCCCGGGACTTGGTCAAAATCAGCTGGGCTCGGGAGCGAGTGGGCAGAATATTCTCCCGCAGGTTGGGCTCATTAATAGAAGACCAGATACTCAAGGCCAGATCGCTGGCCGCCTCCGCCGACAGGTCTGCGTAGCGCCTAAAGTAGGACTGGGGGTTGGTGAAAGCCGACTTCTGTAGCTTCAAGAAACGCTCCACATACCAGGACTCAATATCCTGGGTCTTAGCGTCCACATAAATGGAGAAATCAAGAAATCAGCCAGACT
>DKXC01000093.1 GCA_002492045.1 Micrococcaceae bacterium UBA7136 | reverse complement strand
TGCTGACTAGGCAGAACCAGGGGCAAAACCCGCATGACCTCATCCAGGGTTCCCACCGGCAGCAGCTCACCGGCAAAATCCCCCTGGCCGGGGCCCTTACCCAGCAGAGTCACCTTAACCTGGTACCAACCAGTCAAACGCCAAAGCAGGGGCTGCACCACCTCAACCCGCTGTACCCGTCCCTGCGGCAGGGTCTGGGTGCTGGTATCAGCAAAACCAAAACGGGTCTTGAGGCCGTCCGGGCTAGTCGATAGGGAAAAGTTGAAACCCGTGTTAAAGCGCTTCCAGAAGGCACCGGCAACACCTAAGAAGACGACAGCAAAGGAAGCCAGGTAGGTCAGGGGGTTGACCCCCTCCCACACAACAGCCATGCCTAAAAGTGTCAAAAAACCCAGCAGGCCCAGGAGCAACTGGGGGTTCAGCAGCATAGAGAGCAGTAGTCGGACTATGGGTACCTTGACCACTAGTTGCTCCTGAGCATCCTGAATACCCAGGATGTTCTGACTCATCTTCTGCCCCAAACTCTCAGAAGCCTGCGAGTCCGTCACTGCTAAAGCAGAATCCCCCGGTTCAGAGGCCTGCCCCTTAAGAACCCGCACCTGGGTCAGGAGCTGCTCCCGCAAGGCCCGGGCCTGCCGGTAACCCAAAAACTGGACCTTAAGAGCAGAATCCTTACCATCGGCCACATCAAAATTAAGCTCAGCCAGGCCCAGAATACGAGGCACCAGAGGACGCTTAATATCAATCGACTGAACCCGATCTAGGCGGGCCTTACGCTCAGTCTTCACAAGCATGCCGCTCTTGATATAAACATTCTGCTCATCCACCGCGAAACGGTAGAAGAACCAGCGAGAGAAGAAAGGCAGCAGAAGCAGGAAGAAGACAGCCAGAGCAAGAGCCAGGTACCAGAAGGACCCAAAAATACCGGCCCAGGACAGAAAAAGAACATCCGGCGGGCCAGCCTGCGCCAGCTCATTAAGATCAAAAGTCGCCCCGCCCGTAAAAAAGTCTTCAAAGACCCTGTTGAAGAAGCTATAAATAACCGCTGCCAGCAAAACCCAGGACTGTACCAGGGGCGAAAGGGGGTGAGCCCGCCGCCAGACCAGTTCCTGAGGCTGGGACTCCTGCGGGCTTTGCTGACTCATTAGAGACCCACCCGCTTAGCGTCCGACAGCTCAGTCAGAATCTCCCGCAGCCGCTGGGCCTCCTCCTGATTCAGGCCAGGGATAGTGAGGGTGCTAGCAGCAGTTTTAACCTTAAGGCTGGCCAGAGAGAAAGCATTTTCCAGGGGGCCAGAAGAGACATCAACATACTGGATTCGCCCGTAGGGCAGGGCGGTTACGGTCTTAAAGAGCAGGCCAGAACGCTTAAGTAGGTGGTCTGCCCGTTCGCTGTAGCCCAGGGCCCGCACCCAGGGCGCAGTCCGTAGCAGGGCCCAGATCCGCCAAAGAGCTACCAGAATAGGCAGAGTGTAGCAGGCCCAGAGTGGCCAGTCCGAGTTTGCGTAGAAAAGGGTCATGACCAGGGGCAGAAAGGACAGAAGCAGGCAGACAAAGGTCAGGATTGATTCAAAAATAAAACGCAGAGTCAGGTAGCGGGGGTCTACCGGTTTCCAGTCCACCTGGGCCAGGTCAATGGTCTGTTTGCTCAGACCGTCCAGGTCAAGGGGCGGCAGGATGGGGCTAAAGACGGGCTCTGGAGCTGGCTCCTGGGCTAGGCCTTGGGCCTCGAAGCCGGGGACGGGCCTCTCTGGGCTGCTCTGACTCATGCTCTTCTCCTCACGCCTTGACACAGCTGTGCTTTAGGTCATTTTTTCACAGTTTCCCACTGTCAGGCCAGAAAAAACCCAATATTAACTTTTAGGACGAGACGCTAGGCTCCCCCAGGCCCGTCCCCTCCTTGTCTTCGGGCGGCAGCTTGCACCAGTGCTCAGCCAGCAGGCCTCCGCCCAACAACAGGGCAGAACCCAAGAGGCCCAACAGGGACCAGACCATCTCAGCCCCACCTCGCACCGGCAGCAGGCCCAGCTGGTAGACCATGACCGCCAGCTGCCAGCCAGTCAGGCCAGCTCCACCCAGGGCCAGGGCCTGGGCGTAGGCCAGAATCCGGGCCGCAAAAAGCGGGGTCATATTTTTAGCCCGAGCCCGGGTAGCAGGCCGGGCAAAACGAGATACCTTACGAGCAAAATAGAGGGCCGGAAGCAGCAACACCAGGGCTAGGGCCAGGAAAGAAGCCGGCAGGGCCAGTTCACGGCCACCAGCCCAGACACTAGCCAGGTTCAGGGCCGAACCGGCAGCTACGCCCAGACCGAAGAGCAGGGCCAGAAGCCTTAGGCTGAGGGACATGCGGGCACCTCCGGGGCGGGCAGAAATTCACGGATACCGTCGGCGTCCGGGGCAGCAGCAGCCAGCTGGGCCACTGACTGTCCAACCAGAAGAGCCTGAGGGTCCATTCGGGCCCAGGGGGCCAGCACAAAGGCCCGTTGGGCGGCCCGGGGGTGGGGAAGGGTCAGGACCGGATCATCCTGGGTGAGGTCCCCGTAGGTGATCATGTCTAGGTCAAGGGTGCGGGGGCCCCAGCGAACCAGCCGCTTGCGGTGGTGCTTAGCCTCAATCTGCTGGCAGACTTCTAGTAGCTTGTAGGGCCCCAAGCTAGTTTCTAGCTGGGCCACCATATTGACGTAATCCGGCTGGCCCTCTGGGCCACCCACCGGGGCGGTACGAGCAATCGGAGAAACCCTAACAACCTGCACCCC
>DKXC01000008.1:1743-4951 GCA_002492045.1 Micrococcaceae bacterium UBA7136 | reverse complement strand
GCTGCCGGTTTTTTAGTGGGGGGGTCTCAGCTTGTTGGCTGAGATCCCCTTTTTTATGTCCAGAAACAAGAGCAAAGAAGCTAGCTAGCAGTTTCCTAGGAAAGTAAGTCTCTGGGGTCTCTCTGCTACCCTCCGCAAGCCCAGAAAAGGTAGGCTTATAGACGTCCAAAAGCCACCCCAAAGAAAAGAGTAAAGCTGTGGCTAACGCCAGAGAAGAAGCCCGCCAGCTAGCGGCCCAGCAGGCTAAAAAAGCAGCCAAAAGCTCCACCCGCTGGATCCAGCTCACCGTCCTAGCCGTCGTAGGCCTCATCGTAGGAATCGTCGCTGTCGTCGTCATCAACGGCAACCGCAACCAGATCCCCGAAGCAGGCCCCGTCCCCGCCTCCGCCAACCAGTACGGCGGCATCGTCATCACCGCAGACGGAATCCAAAAAAACAGCAGTAGCGAAGCCAGCCGCGACAGCAAGACCCTAGCCGAGCCCACCGCCAGCTACTCAGCTGCCAACGGCCAAGAAGCCGCCTACCCCCCTGGTGTCCAAACCCCAGAAGAAGCCAAAACCAACGGCCAGCCCGTCCGGCTCACCATCTTCCAGGACTTCGAATGCATCCACTGCGCCAACTTCGAATCCCAGTACGGTGACCAGATCGCAGAACTAGTCAAGAGCGGACAAATCACCCTCGAACTGCGCAACCTCACCTACCTGGACGCCTCCAGCCCCACCCTCTACTCCTCCCGCGCCAACAACGTAGCCTACTCCGTAGCCAACCAGGTCTCCGGTGAAGACTACCTGGCCTACCAGAAGGAAGTCTTCAGCCACCAGGGCACCGGCGGCCTCTCCAACGAAGAACTAGCCGAAATCGCCCAGAAGTACGGGGCAGACGTCAAGGAAGACATCAAGAACAACACCTGGCGTCCCTTTGTCCGCACCGTCACCCTGGAATCCTCCAAGAACGGCATCAGCGGCACCCCCACCATCTTTGCAGACGGAGAACTTTACAACACCACCGACTTCTCCGCCTGGATCAACGCAAAGATTGAAGCTAAGAAGAACGCCTAAGTTCACCCAGTAAACAGGCTGTAGAAGGCCTGGCCGCTGTGTACTAAACTGGTACACAAGGTGTAGGGGCAGCTACACGCCTTTACCTGTGCTAACAGCAGGGTAAAGGTGGGTAGTTGCCCCTTTTTCTGTGCCCCGCGCTGGGCACTCCAGCCTGCTCCTTTCCAGTAACCGACCACCTAGTACCGTAAAGATTTCATGACCCTGCACTTCTTCATCGACTGCGACCCCGGCATTGACGACGCCCTTGCCCTTACCTATGCTTTTGCCCACCCGCAGGTTGCTGTAGAGGGTATCGTGGCAACCGGCGGGAACGTGAGTACCGAGCAGGTGGGACGCAACGTCCGCGGTCTGCTGGAGCTGCTTGGCGGGCAGGGTACCCCCTGGGCTCTCGGTGCTGAGAACCCGCTGGCCCAGCCGCTCACCACCACCGAAGAGACCCACGGCCCCCTGGGTACGGGCCACGGCCTGCTTCCCGGGCAGACCAGGCCCACGGGGCGTTTCCACGGTGAAGGGGCAGACCTGTGGGTGCAAACTGCCCGCCGTTTCCCCGGAAAGCTGCACGGGCTCGTCCTGGGGCCTTCAACTAATCTGGCGCTGGCTCTACGGCAGGATCCAGAGCTGCCCCGTTACCTAGCTAGCCTGACCATCATGGGTGGGGCCCTGAACCACCGGGGGAACACCATGCCCACCACCGAGTGGAACGTGCACTCTGACCCCGAAGCCCTGCACGAGGTCTTAGCTGCCTACAGCCGTCCTGACCTCGACCTGCCCTATGCGCCGCTGCTCTGCCCGCTGGATACTACCGAGAACGCGGTGATGACTCCTCAGCTGCGCGAGCGTCTGCTGGCCGGTGGAGGAGAGCTCTTTACAGCCCTGGACGGGGCCCTGCAGTTTTACATGGAATTCCATGAGTGGGACAAGCTGGGGTTTATCGCCCACGTGCACGATCCCTTCGTAACCGCCCTAGCTGTGAACCGCGCCCTGGCCGCCGACGGCCGGGCCCACACCCAGCTAGGGGAGACCGCCCCGGTGACGCTCGACGTTGAGCTTACCGGGACCCTTACCCGCGGCCAGGTGGTTGCTGACTGGCTAGGACGCTGGGGGAGAGAACCCAACGCCCAGGCCCTGACCAGCGCCCGGGCCCCTGAATTTTTTGAGCACCTGATCCAGACCGTCCGGGCTGTGTACGCCCCAGAGGGGACTGGCTAGAACCGCCTTAAAAAATAAAAAGAACAATTATTCTACAGAAAGGGGTGGGCATGGCCCCCTCATTACACACCACCGCAGAGCCCTCAACGTCTGGGCAGAGGAGCTCGGTAGCTGCCGGGCTCCTCGGTAAAAACTCAGAACACAACACACCGCTCACCACCTCCCAGAAGGTGCTCAACCTGCTCGCCGCCCTGGTGATCGCAGGAACCTATACCTGGGCCGTCCTCACCGCAGGCGGTGCCACCAACTACGCGGGCTACCTGGAAGGCACCAGCGATGCCCAAGTCGCTATCTCCCTGCCGCTCATGCTGGGCTATACCGCGGGCGTCCTACTGCTTCTGGCGGCTAACCTGAGCCGCCTGCCCCTTGCCACCATCGCCCTGATACCTTTTGCGGCAGCTTTCAACATCATCGTGGGCCAGCTCATTGGCTTCTCGGGTATTCCCCTCTACCTTGACTCCGTTGCCACCGTGCTCATCGGTGTGCTGGCCGGCCCCGCCGCCGGAGCCATGACCGGTATTATCACCAACCTGGCCTGGGGTCTCATCATTAACCCCACCACCATTCCTTTCGCCGCCGGTGCCGCCCTGATCGGCTTCCTGGCCGGTTACGCTGGCCGTCTGGGTCTCTTCCGCAAACTCTGGGGTGCCCTGCTCGCGGGCTTTATCACCGGCGTCCTGGCCGGGTTCGTCGGCGCCCCCATCGCAGCCTTCGTCTTTGGCGGCGGCCAGGGTGTGGGCACCGGTTCCGTGGTTGCGGCCCTGCAGGCTGCTGGCCAGTCCCTGCTGGGTGCTACAACCCTGCAGTCCCTGCTCTCTGACCCGCTCGATAAGACCATTGCCTTCGCCCTGGTCTGGCTCATCATCAAGGGTCTGCCCGCCCGCGCCCGTCGTCAGTTTGGCCGCTAACCGGTGAGTGCCCCCACCCTGAACCCCCGC
>DKXC01000008.1:0-1477 GCA_002492045.1 Micrococcaceae bacterium UBA7136 | reverse complement strand
GCCCCCACCCTGAACCCCCGCACCTGGGTCACCCTGGGCTGCGCCGGGCTCCTGCTAGCCTTTGCCCCGCTGTCACTGATCTGGCAGGCGGGGCTGCTGGCTGTGCTTATCGCCCTGCACGGGGCGGGGCGGACGCTTGCCCCCTGGGTGCGCCTGGTCCTGGTAGGGTTGGCGCCGGTTGCGGTGATGGCTTTTATCATCCAGCTGGTGTCGCGCGGGGGAGAGACCGTATGGGCGACCTGGGCACCCGTGCCCTGGATGGTGTTTGAAGTGACAGCCGAGGGCGCCCGGGCTGGCCTGGCCCTAGCCCTACAGATCCTGGCCTTCGGGTCGGCCTGCGCCCTGCTGATACTACCCACCGGGGCCGCTGGCCTGCGCTATGCCCTGACCGTCTGGGGACTGCCGCCTAGGCTCATCTACCTGCTGGTCGCTTCGCTCAACGCCCCGGCCCAGCTGGCCCACTACTCCCGGCTGATGCAGCGGGCCGCCCGCGCCCGAGGCATGGCCGACGGGTCGCGAGGCGCCCGCGCCTGGTTGGGGGTGCGCACGGCGTCCGCCCTCTTCAACCTGCTGTTGCTCGACCACGAGGTGCGCGGGGCAACCCTGGCCGCGCGCGGGATTGATCGGGCCGGGCCCAGAATTTTCTGGCAGGACTATGCCGACAGCCGCACCCAGCGTTACCTTCGCTGGGTGCTCCTGCCGCTGGCCTGCCTGCTTGTGCTTGCTGCCTATACGGGGGTGCTGCTGTGATCTATACGCGGACGCTGGTCCTTGGGGCCAGAGGAACCGGAAAGTCTGCCCGGCTGCAGGCCTGGGTCCATGAACGGGACGGGCTTTTTGTGCCCTCGAACCCCCAGGCCCTGATGACGGGGCTGGTACCCACCGTGGCCGAAGAAATTGCCCTGGGGGTAGAGCAGGCTGTGGATAGCCGGGATCAGCTTCACCGGGCTGTGCAGGCTATCGCTGCTGATCTTGGAATTACCGACTTGCTGGCAGCCCACCCCCTGCAACTTTCGGGTGGGCAGACCCAGCTGGTAGCTCTAGCGGCCTACCTGGTGCTGGGGCGGGTGGATGGAAGCCTCGACGGGGCGGCTGTGCCAGCCCTAGCCCTGGACGAACCCCTGCTCGGCCTTGATGATGCCATGCGGGCCCGGGTGCTGGACGCTTTTACCCGCTACCCGGCAGACCTGGCCTGGGCCTCAGCTAGGCGCCAGGCCGATGAAGAGAGCCTTGCCGCTAGTATTGAAAATCTGGGGGAAGGTGTTTCACCGTCTGCGGCGGTGCCATCTCTGCCGCCTTTGCCCGCCCGAGCCGTAGCAGACGTCCTGGCCCGTGACCTCTCTATATATCCGGTTACCCCGGCCCGCCGCCGGTGGAAGAAATCGGTAGCTACCCTCGTTGCTACCGGTATTAATCTGGATCTTACCCCCGGCGACTGCCTGATCCTTACCGGCCCCAACGGCGCCGGAAAATCCAC
>DKXC01000149.1:1282-3683 GCA_002492045.1 Micrococcaceae bacterium UBA7136 | reverse complement strand
GCTCTTCCGATCTATCAGAAGCCTACTAGGCCAAGAGGGTTGGCTTGACCTGGCGCAGGCGCTCTAGCAGACCATTGACAAACTTAGGTGAGTCATCAGTCGATAGCTTACGGGCCAGGCCGGTTGCCTCAGAAATAGCAACCAGGTCAGGAACCTCATCATTGAAAAGAAGCTCCCAGGCCCCCAGCTTGAGCAGAACCCGGTCTACACTGGGCATGCGGTCCAGAGTCCAGTCCTGGGCGTAGGTTTCAAGATATTCCTGAATTTCCTGCTCATGGTCGCGGACTCCCCGGACCATTTGCTCAGAGTAGGCGGAAATCTGGGGATTGGTGTAGGTTCGGCGGCGCATGAGAACCTCGACGGGGTCTTGGCCCCGCTGGTCGGCCTCAAAAAGCACCTCAAGGGCGCGGAGTCTAGCTTTGGTCCTTGAGTTCACGGTGCTTAGTCGTTGACGCGGCCCAGGTAGTCACCGGTGCGGGTGTCTACCTTGACCTTGGTGCCGGTCTCAAGGAAGAGGGGAACCTGGATGTCTGCACCGGTCTCCAGGGTGGCAGGCTTGGTACCACCGGTGGAGCGGTCACCCTGCAGGCCAGGCTCGGTGTAGGTGATTTCCAGAACCACAGAAGCAGGTAGCTCAACATAGAGAGGAGAGCCATCATGCATGGCGATGGTGGCGTTCTGGTTCTCTAGCATGTACTTGGCTGCGTCACCAACAGTTGCCTCAGAAACGTTAATCTGATCGTAGGTCTTCAGATCCATGAAGACGTAGTCGGTACCATCCTGGTAGAGGTACTGGTAGTCAGAACGGTCAACGGTAGCGATCTCAACCTTGGCGCCAGCGTTGAAGGTCTTGTCAACGACCTTGCCGGAGGTGACGTTGCGCAGCTTAGTACGGACGAAGGCACCACCCTTACCGGGCTTAACATGCTGGAACTCAATCACGGACCAGAGGTTGCCGTCCAGGTTCAGGACGACACCATTCTTAATATCTGCGGTGGTTGCCAACAGACTCTCCTCACACTAATTTTTCAATGAACAAAATAAGGGTAAACCGTAGATAAGTCTACCGGCTCTCAGGGCCCTTTGGCGTAGCCGACAGGTGAGTTTCCTATCTCCATCTGCCAGCTACTCCCCCAGCTAGCCCTTTACTCGTCAGCAATCTCTTGATAGGTCATAAAGAGCATGGAATCATCAGGCACCTCATAAATCCGGGGCTTACCCAGGGACTCCAGAACCACAAACCGCAGCAGACTGCCTCGCGCCTTCTTATCCCGCCGCATGGTTTCTAGTAGCTGGGGCCAGCGGTCAGCCCGGTAACTGGTAGGCAGGCCCAGGGACTGACAGATGGAGCGGGTACGGGCCACCGTCTGCTCGTCCAGGTAGCCAGCAGCCAGCGAAAGCTCAGCCGCAAAGACCATGCCCACCGCCACAGCAGCCCCGTGCCGCCACTGGTAGCGTTCAGCATGCTCAATGGCGTGCCCCAGAGTGTGCCCGTAGTTGAGAAACTCCCGGCGGCCTGACTCCTTCAGATCCTCAGAGACTACCTCAGCCTTGACTCGGATGGCCCGCTCAATCAGCTCCCGTACCAGCTGCGACTGGGAATCTCGCAGGGCCTGAGGGTTAGCCTCCATCAGATCAAGGATGACCGGATCAGCAATAAAACCACACTTAATGACCTCAGCCATGCCGGTCAGCAGCTCATTCTCAGGCAAGGTCCGTAAAACTCCCAGCTCACAGAGGACGGCTGCCGGCGGGTGGAAGGCCCCCACCAGGTTCTTACCCTCGGCCGTATTGATACCGGTCTTACCGCCCACAGCCGCATCCACCATACCCAGCAAGGTGGTAGGAATATGAATGACCCGCACCCCTCGTAACCAGGTGGCAGCCACGAAACCAGCCAGGTCGCTGACTGCTCCCCCACCCACCGAAATAATGGCGTCCGAGCGGGTGAAATCATTCTGGCCCAGCACCTGCCAGCAGAAGGCAGCAACCTGGATATGCTTGCCCTCTTCAGCATCCGGAATCTCAGCTGAGAAGGACTCGAAACCAGCCTTCCGCAAATCCTCCATAACCAGCTCACCGGTAGAGCGCAGGGCCCGGGGGTGGATAACCAGAACCCGCTGGGTTCGGCCCCCCAGAATCTCTGGTATCTGACCTAGTAGGTTATGGCCCACCAGAACCGGGTAGTTCTCGGAGGGCTGGCTGCCGGTCACATCAATGCGGGTGGTGGGCTGGCTCATGGGTTAGTTCCCCTTTCGGCTTGAGAGGATAAAATCCTGAAGTTCTGCAGTCATCTGGGTCAGGGACCGACCGCCCCGGGCATCCAGAGTGTAGGAGGCTAACTCCTCGTAGTGGGCCCGGCGGGCATCAAAAATCTGGGACCAGCGGGCCAGCGGGTCAT
>DKXC01000149.1:0-945 GCA_002492045.1 Micrococcaceae bacterium UBA7136 | reverse complement strand
AATCTGGGACCAGTGGGCCAGCGGGTCATCCTGCAGGAGGGGACGCCCCTTGCCTCGGTTGAGGCGGGGAGCCACCGTAGCGGCATTCACCTGAACATAGATAACTGTCTCCTTGGCCAAAAGCCGGGCCACAGCCGGAGTCATGGGGGCTCCCCCGCCCAGGGAAAAAATAGTGTTCCGACGGGCAGGATCAGCCAGCACCTGGGCAATCACCTGGCTTTCGAGCTGGCGGAAGGCCGCCTCCCCCCGCTCCTGAAAAATCTGGTCGATAGGTCCGTAGAGCTGGCTAATGAGCTGGTCAGAATCTAGGAACTCATAACCGTAGAAGCGGGCCAGGTTAAGACCCAAGTAGGACTTACCAGCAGCCATGGGTCCAATAATCATGACCGGCCGGGTCCGCTCTAGGTAGCTTTCCTGAATCTCCCGCACCTGGTGGGGGGCCAGCAGGCCCGAGGGGGCAGAAGAGCCAGAGTCCTCCTGGGTCACCTTAACCGTCCCAGCCCTGGCTCGGCTCCCAGGCTAGAGACTGAGGAATAGCTGCCAGGTAGGAATCCATATTGCGGCGGGTCTCAGCCATACTGTCTCCACCGAACTTCTCCAAGGCAGCCTCAGCCAGGACCAGAGCCACCATGGCCTCAGCAACCACACCTGCAGCCGGGACCGCGCAAACATCCGAGCGTTGGTGATGGGCCTTAGCCGGCTGGCCGTTACTGGTATCTACCGTGGCCAGGGCCTTGGGTACAGTAGCAATAGGCTTCATAGCAGCCCGCACCCGCAGCAGATCACCAATAGACATACCGCCCTCAATACCACCTGCCCGGTTGCTGAGGCGCTGGGCACCATCCGGGCCAGGAACAATCTCGTCGTGGGCCTGGCTACCGGGACGCTTGGCAGTCTCGAAACCATCCCCCACTTCAACACCCTTAATGGCCTGAATACCCATGA
>DKXC01000006.1 GCA_002492045.1 Micrococcaceae bacterium UBA7136 | reverse complement strand
CTCCACAGAATAGGCCTGCCCGGCAGGCAAATCCCCCCGCGAGGCCTCCAGGGCCCGCAAAAACTCCCGGTAGCCAATCGCCGCCGAAGCCGTCTTACCCTGCCGCAGGCCCTGTGCCTCCAGGGCCTCAACCTCAGCCAGCAGACCCGCAGCCTCCATAGCCAGCACCCGGTCAGCCAGCCGCGCATGCAAGAGGGCCCGCTCCCCCCGCAAACCAATCTGCACAGCAGGCTGAACATAGGTGCGGGTAGGCATAAAGGAAGAAAAAGGACGGCCCGTTACTTCAAAGACCTCCAGGGCCCGCACCAGCCGACGATCATCCTTAACCCGAGCAGCAGATTCAGGATCTACCTCAGCCAGACGGGCCAGCAGGGGGCCGGACCCAGAAGAAGCCAGTTCAGCCTCCAGGCGAGCCCGAACCGCCCGGTCCGTCCCCGGAAAATCCAGGACGTCCAGGGCCGCCCGAACATAGAGCCCAGACCCACCCACCAGGATCGGGTAGCGCCCGCGAGCGCGAATCTGATCAAAAACCTGCCGGGCCCTAGCCTGAAAATCAGCCACCGAAGCCTCCTGGGTAACCTCCAGAATATCCAGCAGGTGGTGAGGAACCCCCCGCATCTCCTGGGCGGTCACCTTAGCCGTGCCAATATCCATGCCCCGATAGAACTGCATAGAATCAGCGTTGACGCACTCGCCCCCCAGGGCCAGGGCCAGCTCAATGGCCAGAGCACTCTTGCCCGACCCGGTTGGCCCCACCACCGCAAGGACCGGCAGCTGATCGCTAGAAGACATTAGATACCAGGCTTATAGGAGGGCTTAAAGCTGGGGAAACCCAAGGAAACCGGGCTGCCAGGTACCTGGGTGGTGCCGGTGCCGCAGGAATCAGCCTGTGACCGGTCCCAGGCGTCCCCAGCCCGAGAACGCCGCAGAGAATACTGGTCTGGTGTGGGGTCAGAAATCAGGTGGAAGGAACCCGCCTCCGTAATAGGCAGGGTCACCAGGTCACCAGGACGGGGCACCTCACAACCTTCAGGCACAGTGAAATGCACCAGACGCTGGTCCCGGGCCCGGCCCGACAGGCGGCCAGTTTCCTCAGCCTTACGGCCAGACTCAGCCGTCACCATAAGCTCCACGGTCTTACCCAGCTGCTTACGGTTCTCTTCACCAGCAATCCGGTCCTGCAAGGCAATCAGCCGCTCGTAGCGTTCCTGAACCACAGCCTTAGGCACCTGGTTAGGCATGGTAGCAGCCGGAGTGCCAGGACGAATGGAGTACTGGAAGGTGAAGGCTGAAGAGAAGCGGGCCTCTTCAACCACCCGCAGGGTCTCCTGGAAGTCCTCTTCGGTCTCGCCGGGGAAGCCCACAATAATGTCGGTGGTAATGACCGCATCGGGGATGCGCTCGCGAACCTTGTCCAGGATGCCCAGGAACTTCTTGGACCGGTAGGAGCGGCGCATGGCCTTGAGCACCTTATCTGAGCCTGACTGTAGGGGCATGTGGAGGACCGGCATGACATTGGGGGTCTCAGCCATTGCATCAATCACGTCATCGGTGAACATGGCCGGGTGGGGGGAGGTAAAGCGGACCCGCTCTAGGCCCTCAATCTCGCCGCAGGCCCGCAGCAGTTTGGAGAAGGCCTGACGGTCGCCAAAGCCGACCCCATAGGAGTTGACGTTCTGGCCTAGCAGGGTCACTTCAATGGCGCCGTCGTCTACCAGGGCCTGCACCTCGGCCAGGATTTCGCCGGGGCGGCGGTCTTCTTCCTTACCGCGTAGGGAGGGCACGATACAGAAGGTGCAGGTGTTGTTGCAGCCTACCGAGATGGAAACCCAGCCTGAGTAGACGTGGTCGCGCTTGGTGGGCAGGGTGGAGGGGAAGACCTCAAGGGACTCTAGTAGCTCGGCCTGGGCCTCGTTGTTGTGGCGGGCCCGTTCCAGCAGGGTGGGCAGGGAGCCGATATTGTGGGTGCCAAAGACGACGTCCACCCAGGGGGCCTTCTGGATGATGGTTTCTTGGTCTTTCTGGGCCAGGCAGCCGCCGACCGCGATTTGCATGCCGGGGCGCTCCCGCTTGATGGGGGCTAGCTGGCCCAGGTTGCCGTAGAGCTTGTTGTCGGCGTTCTCACGGACAGCGCAGGTGTTGAAGACGATCAGGTCGGGGGTGCTGTCTTCGGCGGCGGGCACATAGCCGGAGGCTTCCAGCAGGCCGCTCATGCGTTCGGAGTCGTGGACATTCATCTGGCAGCCAAAGGTGCGCACCTGGTAGGTGCGGGGCTGGGCTGCTACTGCTTCTTCGGTCTTGAGGTCGTTAGTCACCCCATCAAGCCTACTAGATAGGTATTCTTGACACTATGCCTCTTGACTCCCCCAGCCCATACTTTCGGTCACTTGCCTCTAGAGCGGCTTCGTCTTACCGGTCTTCACCCTCTGAACAGCCTGCCGATTCTCCGGCCTTTCAGGCCCTGTTAGCCGGGGTTTTAGAGCGGGCTTCTGCCCTGCTGATCTCTCGGGGGCTAGGCAGGCTGGTAGCTGGGCAGGTGCTTTCGGCTGGCATGCGGTCGGTGGTGATGCGGGTGCAGGCTGAGGACGGGGCCAGCTGGGTGGTCAAATATTTTCGCCGGCGGGATTCAGCCTCTAATTCGGGTGGCTTCGGCTACCTGCGCGAAAAACATGGCCTGCCTGCTTTGAACTTGTTAGCTCCGGGACTTTACCCGGCTTTCTTGGCCTCCGATGATGCTGCCCGCCTCCTGGTCCTTGAGGATGTGAGTGCTGGCAGTCCTGCTGACAGCTTGGGCGACCTGTTCCTAGCTTCGCCTGCGGATAGTCTCAAGGGGCAGGCCCTGGAGGCCTGGGTAGATACCTGGGCTGGTGTTCTTAGCTCCCCTGCCCAGGCTACCGCCCAGGAGGCTTTGAGGACTGCTTTAGAGGAAGCAGACCCGCGGGCTGTCTCTCCGGGGTCTTTACCTTCGCCCCAGC
>DKXC01000110.1 GCA_002492045.1 Micrococcaceae bacterium UBA7136 | reverse complement strand
ACACCGGTCTGCATGGGGGTGGTACACATGGCACCAGGGCCTACACCCACCTTAATAATGTCGGCGCCAGCCTCTGCCAGATCCCGCACGCCGGCGGCAGTCACCACGTTACCGGCCACCACCGGAATCTGCGGGTCAAGGGCCTTGACGGTCTTGAGGGCCTGAATCATGGTCTCCTGGTGGCCGTGGGCTGTGTCCACCACCAGCAGGTCGGCACCGGCCTCCATCAGGGCCTTAGCCCGGCCCGCAACATCCCCGTTAATACCGATGGCAGCCCCAATCCGCAGGCGTCCTTGGTTATCGGTAGCCGGGCTGTAGAGGGTAGCCCGCAGGGCACCCTCCCGGGTCAGAACGCCCACCAGCTGACCGGCAGCATCCACCACGGGGGCAAACTTGCGGTGCTGGGTGTAGAGCTGATCAAAGGCCTCCCGGGGGCTGACCGTATCAGGCAGGGTCATAAGCTCGGTCGACATGAGCTCACCCACCTGATCAAAATTATCTGAGCCGCGCAAATCCTTAGGGGTGATAATGCCAACCGGCTTACCCTCTTCAACCACCACAGCGGCTCCGTGAGCCCGCTTGGGTAGCAGGTGCCGAACATAGCCTGCCGTGTGGTGGGGCTTGACGGTGATGGGGGTGTCAAAGACCAGGTGGGAGCCCTTAACCTGGGCGATAGTCTGGGCCACGATGTCGGTGGGGACGTCCTGGGGAATGATAGCAATAGCGCCGCGGCGGGCTACGGTCTCAGCCATGCGGCGGCCAGCTACCGCAGTCATATTGGCTACCACCAGGGGGATGGTGGTGCCGCTACCGTCCTGGGTGGTCAAATCTACGCCCATGCGGGAGCCCACCTGGGAGCGGGAGGGCACCATGAAGACGTCGTTGTAGGTTAGGTCTGTGGTCGGTTGCATATCGTTAAGGAACTTCATGCTCCCTATCTTAGGCCCCCACCCCCGGCTCAAACATGAGTCAGCTCACAGTGCAATGGTTCTGTCTTTCCTGCTGCGTCTCAAGGCGAAGCAGACTCACAGCGAAGCTGCTGGCATCGGGGCTGGCGTGAATCGCCGAGCTTGCGAGGCGAGAGGGAGGCAGCGAGCGTGAGTCTGTCTAGCCTTACTTAGTCCAGCAGGCCCGAGGTCACCCGCTCCTTGAGGGCCTGGACGGTCTCAGGGCTGGTCTGGTTCTCCCCCAGCTGGTTAGGCTTACCGGCCCCATGGTAGTCAGAAGAACCAGTCACCAGCAGGTCTTCTGCTGCCGCTAGTTTCAGTAGCCAGGCTCGGCCCTCCTCAGAGTTATCCCGGTGGTAGACCTCTAGCCCGCCCAGGCCAGCGTCCACCAGCTGGTAGATGGCCTCATCGGGCAGGGTCTTGCCCCGGCTGGCCGCCCGGGGGTGGGCTAGCACGGGCACTCCCCCAGCGGCCCGCACCAGTTCTACCGCCCGGGCCGGGTCCAGGGCTGGCTGGTGAATATAGTAGGGCGAGCTGGGGGCCAGAATCTGCTTGAAGGCCTGTGACCGGCTTTCTACTGCCCCCAGGGCTACTAGGGCGTCGGCAATGTGGGGGCGGCCCAGAGTAGTCGTGGGGTCTGCTACCTGTTCTTGCACCAGTTCCCAGCTGATGGGATAGTCCTCTGCTAGGCGGTCTACCATGGCCCGGGCCCGGTTGAGGCGGGCCTGCCGGGTGCCTTCCACTTCTTGGGTCAGGGGCTGGTAGGCCGGGTTATGGGCGTAGGAGAGCAAATGCACGCTGATGCCCCGCCAGGAGCAGGAGATTTCCATGCCGGGGATGAAGTCTAGGTTATGTTCTTGGGCTGCTTGGGCGGCCCGCTCCCACCCTTGAGTGCTGTCGTGATCGGTTAGGGCAAAACCGCTTAGGCCGCTGGCTGCTACCTGGGCGACCAGCTGGTCTACGGGCTGGGTCCCGTCAGAGATGTTGGAGTGGGTGTGCAGGTCGTACATGCCCACCAGCCTACCCCAGCCACCGAGGATTTGAGGGGCCAGGTGCTAGACGCTCCCCGGGGCCCAACCGTAGAATAGTGATTATGACTACAGAAAATAAGAATTCCGCTAGTGAGCAGCCCCTAGATGACCGGGCTGCGACCCGCTCCGTCCCACCCGAGTCTGACGCGTTCAGCCAGTTTATGGCCTCTAACTGGGCTGCGCCCTCTCATGAGCTGCCTGCCCGGGCCAAGGTAGCTGACTTTGCGGCCGCCCGCCGGGCCAAGATTTCATCCCTCTTCCCCGGCGAGCGCCTGGTTCTGCCCGCTGGCCCTCTCAAGGTTCGGTCTAACGACTGTGACTACCGTTTCCGCCCCCATTCTGCTTTTGCCCACCAGACCGGTATGGGCCTGGATCATGAGCCGGACGCGGTGCTGGTCTTTGAGCCGGTTGAGGAGGGCCAGGGCGATCATGGTTCTAACCATGAGGTGACTCTTTACTTCCGTCCGCTGGCTGGCCGGGACAGCAAGATGTTCTACATGGATGCCCGCTACGGTGAGTTCTGGGTTGGCCCCCGCCCTACCCTGGCTTCTTTGAGCGCCGAGTATGGTTTGCGGACCGCTGACCTGTCGGAGCTGGAGGTTGCTATCACTAAGAATGCCGGCAATCAGGCCCTGGGTGGCCTGCGGATTCGCCTGGTGCGGGATGTTGATTTGAATGTGGACGCCCTGGTGGATACTTCTCGTATTAACACTGCCGTTGATTTGGAGGAGTCTGACAAGCTGGATTCTGAGCTGGCTGTGGCCCTGTCTGAGGCCCGTCTTATTAAGGACGAGCTTGAGGTTGAGAACCTGCGCCGGTCGGTTGATTTGACGGTTGAGGGTTTTGAGGAGGTTATTCGGGCTCTGCCTGCTGCTGTTGCCCACCGCCGGGGTGAGCGCGTCGTTGAGACTGCCTTCTTCTCTAAGGCCCGCACTGAGGGTAATGAGCTGGGCTATGACACGATTGCGGCCTGCGGTAATAACGCCACTATTCTGCACTGGATCCGTAATAACGGCACCGTGGATGAGGGTAAGCTGCTGCTGCTGGACGCCGGTGTAGAGGACGACACCCTTTACACTGCGGATGTGACCCGCACTTTCCCGGTTAATGGTAAGTTCTCTGAGGTTCAGGCTAGGGCCTACAATATTGTGCTGGCTGCCGCTGATGCTGCTTTTGAGGTGGCTGTTCCTGGCCGTAAGTTCCGTGAGGTGCATGAGGCTGCTATGAAGGTGCTGGCTAAGGGCCTGGAGGATTGGGGTCTGCTGCCGGTTTCTGCTGAGGTGGCCCTGTCTGCTGAGGGTGGTCAGCATCGGCGCTGGATGCCGCACGGTACCAGCCACCACCTGGGCCTGGATGTGCATGACTGCGCCCAGGCTAAGAAGGAGCTTTACATAGATGCGGTGATTGAGCCGGGCATGGTCTTCACCATTGAGCCGGGCCTCTACTTCAAGGAGGAGGACCTGGCTATCCCTGCTGAGCTGCGGGGTATTGGTATCCGCATTGAGGATGATGTACTGATTACTGAGTCTGGCAACGAGAACCTGTCTGCGGCCCTGCCTCGGACGGTTGAGGGCCTTGAGGCCTGGATGGCTGAGCTCTCGGCCTAAGTAGGTTGAGGCAGGCAAAGGCCCGGCTGACTCCCCTAAGGAGTTGGCCGGGCCTCTCATTTGTATGAGGAGATATGAGGCGCTGAAGGCCGAAGGCAGAATTGCAGCTCGCCTGCCTGGCTCGGGGGCTGGCCTGAATTGCTGGCCGAGCTAAGCGAGGTCAGCAAGAGGGACGGCAGCGAGCGCAATTCTGCTTCGGTCCTACTGCTCTTTTTCGTCAGTCTCTTTTTCGGGAGCCTGGCGGATGGTCTTGCGGTATTCTTCGGGGTCTTCGATCCGTAGGCCGTAGCGGCTGGCTGCGGGACTGCCGTCCTTGAGGGTTTGGGCCGGGGGCTGGAAGGCGGCTTCCTGGGCCTCCTGGGCCTGGGCGGGCTGGCCAGCTGCGGAGGCCTGGGTGTTGACGGGCTGGGCCGGCTGCTGGGGCTGGGCGGCAGGCGGCATGTGTGCCTGCTGGGGGT
>DKXC01000054.1:10425-26804 GCA_002492045.1 Micrococcaceae bacterium UBA7136 | reverse complement strand
GGTGGGACTTTTGAATAAGCCTCTTCATGTGCGCGCCGCGCATTAGGAGAGCCCCCAACAGCAGATGCATAATGGTAAATATGACAACGGAACACACACATCACATCGTCGTGATGGGTGTGAGCGGCACCGGTAAAACCAGTATCGCCCATGCCCTGTGCGACCAGTTAGGCTGGTCCTTCGTCGAAGGTGACGACCTGCACCCTGCTGAAAATATCCAAAAAATGAGCGCCGGAATCCCCCTAACTGACCAAGACCGGGCCCCCTGGCTCGCTCGCATCGCCACCTGGATTCAGGAGGCAGACGCCCGCGGACAAAACACCATCGTCACCTGCTCTGCCCTCAAACGCGCCTACCGAGACCTACTCCGTGAAGCCGCCCCAGGCATCCTTTTTCTGCACCTGACGGGGCCCCGCCAAACCATTGCAGACCGCATGATGCAGCGTAAAAGCCACTTTATGCCTACCTCTCTGCTTGACTCCCAGCTGGCCACCCTTGAACCTCTCGAAGCAGACGAAACTGGCCTGCTCGTTGATATCTCTGGCACCCCCGAAGAGGTTCTTTCTGAGGCTCTCAAAGCCCTAGAACCTACTCTCTAAAACACATCACTCAAAAGAAAGCGCATTACCATGCCCCTCCCCGAAGACTGGTCCCAGGCCCTCACCGCTGGTCCACTTTTAGCCATTGCCGCCGGTGCAATTTTGCTCCTGCTCATTCTCATTATTAAGTTCAAGCTTCACGCCTTCCCCGCTCTGATTATCGTCAGCCTGCTCACCGCAATTGCCACCGGAATCCCTATTGCCAGCGTAGTGCCCGTGATGCTCAGCGGTTTTGGATCCACCCTGGCTTCTGTAGCCTTGCTGGTTGGTCTAGGAGCCATGCTAGGAGCTCTCATCCAATACTCCGGCGGTGCGCAGGTACTGGCCCAGAAACTTATCTCGGTCTTTGGTGAAGACCGGGCCCCTATCGCCCTCGGCCTAGCCTCCATGCTCTTTGGCTTCCCCATTTTCTTTGACGCCGGCCTGGTCGTTATGCTTCCCATTGTCTTCTCTGTTGCCCGCTGGGTTGGAGGATCCCTCCTCTTCTACGGAATCCCCGCCGTTGGCGCATTCTCAGTCATGCATGTTTTTGTGCCACCTCACCCCGGACCCGTCTCGGCGGCCGCTTTCTTTGAAGCCAACGTCGGTACCCTGCTACTCGTCTCGCTGATCATTGCAGTGCCCACCTGGTACCTGGCGGTCTACCTCTTCTCAAAGTTCGTTGGCAAGCGCATTGACCTGCCGGTGCCCTCCCTGATGGGACATGAAGAAACCCAGGATGCACCTCTCAACCCGCCCTCCTTCGGGACTGTGCTCTTCGTGCTGCTGCTGCCCATGCTCCTTATCTTCCTGAATACGGGTCTCAACACCCTTGCTAAGGGCGGTGTATTCCCTGAAGGCACGGCAGATGAAACCTGGTTCCAAACCCTACGCCTCTTGGGAGAAACCCCTGTAGCCCTGCTGATTACCTCTCTCGTTGCCATGTACCTGCTTGGCTTCAAGCGTCAGGACCATGCCCTGGGCATCCAGCAGACCATGGATGGTGCCCTCCCCGCTGTTTGCTCCGTCATTCTTATTACCGGCGCCGGCGGTATGTTCGGTGGGGTGCTCCGATCCTCAGGAATTGGTGACGCCCTCGCTAACGTCCTGGGAGATCTGGGCGTGCCCCTCATCCTAGCGGGCTTCCTTATTGCAGCAATCCTGCGTGTAGCTCAGGGGTCAGCAACGGTAGCTCTGACCACTGCTGCAGGTCTTATCACCCCCGGTGTGCTCGCAGCAGATTTCAACTCCATTCAGCTTGCAGCCCTGGTCGTATCGGTTGCTGCTGGTTCCGTTGTGCTCTCCCACTTCAATGACTCAGGCTTCTGGCTGGTCAGCCGCTTCTTCAATATGGACGAAAAGACCACCCTCAAGACCTGGACCGTCATGGAAACCCTCATCGGCCTCGTCGGCTTTGCCGGTGCGGTTGCTGTATTTGGGGTAGCTAGCCTGCTCTAGCTACTTGCCAAGCAAGGTTAGATGCACCCGTCCTATCTTCAAAGGTGGAGGTAGGGCGGGTGCGCCTGTCTTCAGAGGTGTGCCATAAAAGGTCACGCAAGGTCACAAAAGGGGAGGCCTGACCAAGGCGCCTGGCAGGCAGAGGGAAGAAGAAGCGTCTAAAGTTAGAAGGAAGGTTTAAGTTAGGTCCAAGACCAAGGAGAAAGATGAGCTGGTTTGACGTTCTACCCGCAATTGGGCTGGGGCTGCTGATTTTACTGGCTCCAGGTTTGCTCATCGCAGCTGCAATGCGAGTGCGCGGCTTTGATGCCTTGGGCCTGGCTCCTCTGCTCTCTGTAGCTGTTCTGCTGGTAGCAGCCCTGCTCTCTCCTTACCTTGGCTGGTCACTCTGGCTTCTACTGCTGACAAGCCTAGTCATGGCTTTGATAGCCCGTATTGTCTCTACCTTGCTGGTAGATACTTCCCTATGGGATGCTCCGGTTTCTAGCCGTCAAAGGACCCTAGAAGCTGCACCTTGGTTTTCTCGCGAACAGATTCCCTACTGGGCTAGTTTCTTTCTTGGGGTAGTCCTGCTTTGGCGGAACGTTACTAACTCGCTGGGGCAGCCAGACTGGATTTCCCAAACCTGGGATAACATTTTCCATCTGAATGCGATTCGCTGGATTATGGATACAGGTTCTGCTTCCCCGCTGACAGTAGGGGCGATGACTGCTGGGGAGGGCGGATCCACTTTTTATCCGGCCACCTGGCATGCTTTGGTTTCCCTTATCTTTGCCGGTAGCGGGGTTAGTATTCCAGTTGCAACTAGCACCACAGCCCTCTTGGTTTCTGCTGTGGCCTGGCCAGCAGGAATGGTCTTCCTGGTGCGTAACGTCCTCAGGACGCAACCAGCGACCACTGTGCTGATTGGGGCCTTGACGGCCTCTTTCACCGCATTTCCTGTGCTCCTGCTTCATTTTGGGGTTCTCTACCCTAATCTGCTGGGTATTGCCTTGTTGCCTGCTGCCTTGGGTCTGCTGGTCCAGCTGCTTCGACTTGCAGAAGTAAGACGCATGAGCACCCTGCAGTCAGCTGTTTTGCTGGCTTGGGGCCTCTTTGCCTTAGCCCTGGCTCACCCCAATGTCATGATGTCTCTTCTCTTGCTGTCCTTGCCTATCCTGCTGGTGAGCTGGCTCTTGCAGCTGCTAGATACCTGGAACAAGAGGAAGAGCCCCCTTGCCTTTGCTGGTAGTAGCCTGGCAATAGTGGCCTATCTCTTGGTCTTTAATTGGCTCTGGAACACTGTTCGCCCGGTCCAGGAGGCTGGCCCTTGGGAGCCTGTGACTACTCAAGCCCAAGGAATTGGGGAAGCTCTCACTCAGGGAGTCATGTCGAAAGATCCTCTGTGGTTCCTGACTATCCTGACTCTGATAGGTGTATATGCTTCTTTGCGCATGTTTAAGCTGAGGGTAATTTGGGTTCCCTTAGCCTGGCTTCTCATTTTTGCCTTCTACGTTATGGGCCGCTCCTTGAGCTGGGAAGAAGACCGTTACTTCTGGACCGGTATCTGGTACCACGACACCTATCGCCTGGCTGCCTTATTGCCTGTAGTTACTGTTCCCCTAATCGTTCTAGGACTTGATTGGCTACTGGCTCGTCTGCGTAGCGCAGGCTTCTGGTCTTCTTTCCCCAGGCTGACAGGTCAGCAGGTCTCAGCCGTCCTAGGAGCTCTTGCCCTGGTTCTTACCCTTGGTTTTACGCAGACAGCTAAGGCCCTGGAGGAGCAAGTAGAAAAGTCCTTCTTCTTTTATGCTCCCAGCCTTGACTCACCCTTGCTGGATACTGATGAGTGGGATGTCCTCAATCATCTTCCTGACTATGTGCCTGAAGACGCCACGATTATGGTTCAGGCTTTTAACGGTAGCCCCCTCGCCTATGCCTTGACCGGTCGGAAGGTCACCGTTCAGCATGCTTTGGATACACCCAGTCAAGATATCGTCTATCTACAAGATCACCTGGACGAAGCACTGAAGGACACCCGTGTTTGTTCCCTGCTATCTCAAGAAGGAATTGGATACTACCTGGATTTTGGCTCCCAGGAGGTGAATGATGGGGATCACTCCAGCTGGTACCGGGGGTTCAACCAGCTAGTCCAGCGTGGTCTGGTTACTGAGCTCTATCGTTCTGGCCATGCTGTCCTCTACCAAATTACTGCCTGCTCAACTCCGGCGGCTGGCTAGGGGTCAGCTGATAAACTGGGTTCTAGCCATCTGCCCATCGTTTGATAGGTGCACTAGACAAGAAAGCCAATCCACGGATGAAGAGTGAAGCCGACCTGCAGGAGCGTCCGCGCGTCTTGGTGATTATGCCTGCCTGGAATGAGGAAGAGGCTATTGGGGCAACTATCGCTGACCTACAAGCCAAGGCTCCCTGGGTTGACCTAGTGGTTATCAATGATGGATCGACGGATAGTACCGCCCAGGTGGCCCGTCAGGCTGGGGCTTTCGTGATTGACCTGCCCTACAACATGGGGGTGGGTGCCGCTATGCGCACCGGCTACCGCTATGCCCGCCGCATGGATTATGACATCGCCATGCAGATGGATTCTGACGGTCAGCACCCGCCAGAGTACATTGACACCCTGATTGCCGGGCTTGAACGGGCCGATATTGTGATCGGTTCCCGCTTCGCTGAGTCTGACAACTATAAAGTGCGTGGCCCCCGCAAGTGGGCTATGGGTCTGCTCTCCTTCCTCTTCACCCGTATCTCGGGTGAGAAATTTACTGACGTGACCAGCGGTTTCAGGGCAGTTAACCGCAAGGGAATCCAGCAGTACTGTGAATTTTTCCCGGCTGAGTACCTGGGCGACACGATTGACTCCACGGTCATGGCTATCCGGTCGGGCTGCAAGGTGATTCAGGTTCCGGTTGAGATGCGGGAACGTCAGGGCGGTGTGCCTTCTTCTGGGCCCCTTAAGTCTGCCGTCTACCTGGTTCGGTCCTTCTTTGCTTTTGGCATTTCCATGACCCGTAAGAAGACAGAAGCGTAGGTTAAGCATGCCCTCCAATATTTTCTTTTTGCTGCTTTCTCTCCTGATTTTTGTGATGGTCTTTGCCCAGGTGCGTAATCAGAAGATGAAAGAGAAGTACGCAGCCCTCTGGCTTCTGGTGTCGGCCACCATCATTGTGCTGGCGCTTTTTCCTCACCTGCTGAGCCGCTTGGCTGAGCTGACCGGGGTGGTTATGCCGGTTAACCTGCTCTTTATGTTGGCCATTATGATGCTGATTGGTATCTGCCTGCACCTAACCCTAGACCTTTCCCGGCTGGGCGAAGATACCAGGACGCTGGCAGAGGAAGTAGCCATGCTCAGGGCCCAGCTGGAACAGGAATCACCTCGGAAGCGTCCTTCTGGTGGGCAGTCTGCCCCAGAAGAAGTAGCTAGTTCAGACCACAAGAAATAGGAGGGGCCCTTGAATATTGCCTTCGTGATCAACAATTACCCCCCTAAGGTGGGCGGTCTGGAACAGCATGTTTCTGCCCTATCTGCCCAGTTGCAGAAGCTGGGGCACCAGGTAACGATTCTGACTCTGTCTGATAAGCCTGGTTTGAGCCTAGAGGACGGAATTAAGGTTTACCGGTTGAAGGAGTACCTGACGGTAGACGGCATTTTGGGTTTCCCCTCTCCTGCCGGTCTGGCCAAGCTGGCCCAGGTTCTTAAAGCCGAAAAAATTGATGTTATCTCAACCCATACTCGTTTCTTTAGCCTGAGCTGGTTTGGTGTTGCCCTGGGACGCCTGCTGGGTGTACCTGTGGTTCATACAGAGCACGGGTCTGGCTTTGTGGTCTCTGAGAAGGCCCTGATTCGTCAGGCTAGTCGACTGGTTGACCGTAGCCTGGGGGCTATCACCCTGCGGGCCGCTTCTAAGGTGCTGGGGGTTTCTCAGCCTTCCTGTGATTTTGTGAAGAAGCTATCTGGGGTAGAGGCTGAGGTTTTCTATAATGTTTCTCCCCTGCCGCCTCTGGCCCCCGAGCAGGTTGAGTTTCAACGGAAGAAACTGGTTTTTCTGGCCCGTGTGGTAGAGGTCAAGGGCTGGCGAGCCTTCCTAGAAACTGTTGCCCAGTTGCGGGCCCAGGACCCTGAGATTCATGCTGTGGTGCTGGGAGCTGGAGCTGACCTAGAGAAGGCTAAGGCCTATGCTGCTGAACTGGGAATTACTGAGGCCCTAGATTTTAAGGGTTTTGTTGACCACCGGACGGTTGCCAGGGAGCTAGCTGGGGCAACCCTGGTGAACCCGACGGTTGCGGCTGAAGGCTTCCAGACCACTATTATCGATGCTTTTGTTTCTCAGGCTGCCATTGTGACCTATGACGTTTCTAGTGCCCGGGTGCTGGCAGAGTCAGGGGTGCGGGTGCAGATCCTGGAACAGCAGGGCGTTGACCAGCTGGTAGCAGCTGTGAGAAAGGAACTAGCTCAGGAGCCGGTGGCTTACCCCCTTGAAGACCTAGAAAAGTGGGGCTGGGCCAGCCAGGGTAAAACCTATGAGCAGATCCTTACCCAGGTAAGCGCCTAGAAGGAGCATCAGATGGCATCTTCACCTGAACTGTCTGTTATCGTGCGTAGTGGCTCCATCAATGCCTGGCTAGACCAGACTCTTGAATCGGTTCTGGCCAGCCAAGATGTAGACCTAGAGCTGATTCTGGTACTGAACGGCCCTGAGGTTAAGACTGATGAGTTTTCTCAGGCCGCTGAGGCTAAAACCTACCCCTGGTTGAAGGATCCGCGGGTTCGGGTCTTGCGTTTTGACCGTTACCTGGGGGTCAGTAATGCTATGCGGGCAGGTTGTGCTGAGGCCCGGGCTGACCTGCTGGCCAATGTGGATGGCGACGACTTGGTGTCCCCCGGCAAGTTTCGTCGGCAGTTGGACTACCTGGTGTCCCACCCTGACTGCGTCCTGCTAGGTACCGGCGGCAGGCTTATTGATGACCAGGGGCAGGTCACAGGGGAACTTAAAGCCCCGCATGGGGACGATATCCGCCGGTCCCTCCTGCTCTTTAACCCCCTGCCTCATTCATCGGTAGTGTTCAGGGCCCAGGCCTACCAGCAGGCTGGTGGCTACCGTAAAGACCTGGACCAGTTTGAGGATTACGATCTTTTTCTGCGCCTAGCCCAGCTGGGGCCTGTGGCTATGCTCCCTGGCCAGGAAATCTCCTACCGGGTACATAGCAAGAACACCAGCAAGGGAGCTGGTGCCAGGGGCCAGCATATTGAGGCTGTTACCCAAGGACGCCGTGAACTGGCTAAGGCTTTGGGTGTTCCTGCCTATCGGGCCCTACCGCCTCACCTGCTTTGGCGGGGAGTACAGTTTGCTAGGGCTGCCGGGCTGATCCGGCCCCTGCACGAGTACCTAACTATTTTTAAAAAATCCTAAGAAAGAAGGGGAGCCCGCTGATGCGAGCTCCCCTTGAAGATTAATGCTCTATTGGGGCCGGGCTATCTGCCTTTAAAGAGCTGAGAACCCGTATACCCACCAGGTGAAGACCGGCACCGGCCAGAGGGCCAGCTACCAGAGCCAGGAGCGTCTTACCCTCAAGATCTAGGGGAAGCAGAAGGCAGCAGAAGGCCAATAGGACCGTGAGAATCCAGCCTGCCAGGTAGGTTTTATGGGCCCCCATGGCCAGGGCTGCTGTGCCTGTTAAAGTGGTTACCGCAAGCAGAGCAGCAGCGAAGGTTAGGGCCGCCAAGAAAGACCCGGAAAGCTGCCCGGCGTACTTTTCGTAAATCTCATCAAACAGCCAGGGGCCCACAAGGTAGGCTGCCCCAGCCCCCACCACACCTAAAGCTAAGAGGCCGGCAATAGGCTTGACCAGGGCGGTAAGGGGGCGGTCTAGATGGTTGAGGAAATAGGAGACAGCAACCCCCTGGAAGGTTTGTAGGGGAATCATAATGGGGGCCCGAGTAATGGAAATACCCAGAATAATAGCGGCCAAGAGAGCGTCTTGCCCCTCATCGGCAGCAGCAGAACTGGCCTCTAGGAAAATGGGGAATCCGGTAGACATAGCTGCCATAGCCACAGACGTTCCTACTGCTAAAAGCATGCCACGGTAGGCTAGGCCAGGGTTTCCCTCTAGACGCAAGTGGAAGGCCAGCCGAACCTTGGGAGAGAAAACCAAGAAGAGCAACCAGAGGAAGGCTGTTGCTAAAAAAGCTAGCTGGAAGGCCCAAAGACCCGCCCCCAGCACAGAAGCTAGCAGGGTGGCAGTAAAGCAGAAAATGCCACCGGTAGAAATCAGCAGGGCGTATTCTGTCCAAGCCCGAGTGCCAGCCATAGCTCCAATGAAATAAACATGAAGAGCATAGGCGCTAGTGGCCACCGCAATCAGGGCCAGGGTCAGAAGACCCTGATCTGGTAGTACCGAGTCCAGCCAGAAGGGGGTGAGGGCTAGGAAGATTCCGGTGCAGGTTAAGCCAACTCGGCCAGCTACCAGCAGGGGCCGGTAGGTCTGTGTTTCTTCTTTAGACTGCTGAGAAGAAGCAGCTAGCCTGGCAGAACCAATTAAACGGGCAGACTCCTGCTGGACCCCCAGCAGGGTCGCAAAAACTAGGGAGGTCAAGGACCAGAAGACCAGGAAGTCCTTGTTGTCTTCAACTGTTAGGGACCGGGCCGCTAGCCAGGTCACCAGGAAGGTGCTACCTGCACTAATAATCGAGGAAGCCGTAATAAAGAGTGACTGGCCTCGACTAATCACAGTCTCGCTGGATTCCTGACTCACCGACTTACTCTCCTCTTCAAGAACAGAACACTGCCCTCTAGCTTATCGGTTCGGCCTGTATTAGTAGAAGAGCACCCTGCTCAGGCTTTTTAGCTATGATTGTTCTGCCCCTCTCGAAGGCAGAGGGCACTCACGCAGAAATAAGGTCTAGATTGAGCAGAGGCTCATCCAGTCGGGAGGAAACCTCATGAAGCACCGCAGCCACACACCCCGCGGCAGCTTCCTACCCCAACCTAAGTTCCGGCCAGAAATTCAGGGGCTACGGTCTCTGGCCGTCCTGCTAGTGGTGCTCTACCACGTCTGGTTTGGGCGGGTCTCTGGTGGCGTGGACGTCTTCCTCTTCATCTCAGCCTTCCTGCTCTCTACCTCCTCCCTGCGTAAAATCCAGGAAGGCAAACCCCTGCGGGTAGTCAGCTACTGGTTGCACGTCTTCCAGCGCCTACTGCCAGCTGCCGTCACCGTCATTGCTGGCACCCTGGCCGCCGCCTACTTCATTGTGGCCCCCTCCCGCTGGGCATCCCTCCTGGACGACGCCCAGGCTGCCCTCTTCTACCGGCTCAACTGGCGACTAGCTGAGAACGCCGTCGACTACTATGCCCAGAATGCCAGCGTCAAAACTCCCTTCCAGCATTTCTGGTCCCTCTCCATGCAGGGGCAGATCTTTATACTCTGGCCCCTGCTCTTCACCCTGATCGCCTTCCTGGTTAGCTACCTGCGGCTCAAGGTCATTCCTACGGCCCTGCTGATCTTTGGCAGCGTCTTTGTGGCCTCCCTGACCTTCTCAGTCATTGAGACCTACTCCAACCAGGCCTATGCCTACTTTGATACCCGCACCCGGCTCTGGGAGTTCGCGGCCGGAACCCTACTGGCCATGCTTCTGCTTATCTGGCGGGTACCCGACCGGCTCAAGGTGCCTCTGGGCTGGCTGGGAATTATCGGCCTGGTTACCTGCGGATGGCTCCTGCCGGTTCAGCAGGCCTTCCCCGGCTTCCTGGCCCTCTGGCCCCTGCTCTCAGGTGCTATGGTCATTGCTGCCGGGCAAACCGGCTCCCCCTACGGTGCCGACCGTCTGCTGGGAACCAAGCCCCTGCAGAAGCTGGGCGCTATCTCCTACTGCCTCTACCTGGTTCACTGGCCACTGCTGATTCTCTACACCAGCTACATGGGTAAGGAACAGGCTGGTTTACTGGACGGCAGCCTAATTATTCTTGCCTCTATCGGCCTGGCCTGGCTACTGCACCAGGGGGTTGAGAAGCCCCTGCGGGCCTGGGAGAAGAAGCCTTCCCGCTCCCTGCTGGCCTACCTGGGCCTGCGAGCTGGACGCTCCGAAGGTTTCCGTCATGCTGCTAAGGTACAGGCTGCCCGGCGTCCCCTGCTGGTGATTGCTGCCTGCCTACTGCTAGTTGCTGGCCCCATCAGCCTGGCACAGGGCTGGGTTCAGGGCCAGTACCAGCAGGCTAAGGAATACGCCAATATGGCTGGTAGCCCCACCTACCCCGGGGCCCAGGCCCTAAAGGGCTTAGAGGTTCGCAAGACTAACTTCCCGATCCCTATGGAACGGGACGATGCCTGGGTGGATATGAGCCAGGCCATCCGCTGCAATGACCTGCCTCAGCTGGGTATCGGGGATATGAACGACCCCGAAGCTGAAAACTACTGCTACGTTTACAGCTACAGTGAAGATCCTCAGGCCCCGGTCAGTCTCTTAATTGGTGACTCCCACTCCCAGCAGACCTTCTCTTACCTGGCTGACAGCCTAGAGAAAGAAGAGGGCACCATCATCCTCATGATTAAGCCCTGGTGCCGTTTTACCCTGCCCGAATACAGCCGGTCAGTCGATGTCCAGATAGCAAACTCTGCCTGCGTGGACTACAACGCCAAGGCCCTAGAACATGTGCAGAACCTGGCCCCCGATAACCTGTTCATGCTTTCAACCCGCACCTTTGACGGTTCGCCGGACGAGGTGGTTATGAAGGGCCTAGACGAAATCGCTGACATGGTGCGCGGCTACGGTGGTCAACTGGTGCTTATGCGGGATAATCCCCGCTACACCGTGGATATGATGATTTGCCCCCAGGAGAGCCCCTTCGCTGACTGCTCCTTTGATCGAGAGCAGGTACTAGCGGCTGAAAATCCGGCGCTGGATGCCCTGGGTGACAAGCCGGGCGTCTATCACCTGGATATGACCGACTACTACTGCCCGGAGGGGGTCTGCCAGGCCCTGGTAGGTAACGTCCTGGTCTATATGGACAACAACCACATGACCCGCCAGTATGGTGAAAGCATGGCCCCCATGGCCGCTGACCAGCTTGAAGCCCAGGGCTGGAGGCCGCAGGCACCCTTGCTTTCCCGCCCCCTGTTGCCCTCGGCCGGACGCTAGCAAGCGGTTGAGGATCCTTACCTGATTTCAAAACTAATTCAAATTCTCGAAGCAGGGGAGAGCCCCCCGGGGTTTCGGTGGTAGGAACTAGTTTCCGCGAGGGGACATAATAGACCCATGCGTATCTTTGCCCACCGCGGCGCCTCAGGCTCAGCCCCCGAAAACACCCTGACTGCCTTCCAACTGGCCGTCCAAGAGGGTGCCAGCTGGATCGAAACAGATGTTGACCTGGCAGCCTGCGGCACCCCCGTCCTGCTGCACGATACTGACCTTGACCGCACCAGCAACCTGACCGGGCCCCTCTACGCCTACCGGGCTGAGGAGCTTGCCCAGGCGGACGCTGGCTCCTGGTTCTCACCCCGGTTCGCGGGTCAGCCTGTGCCCACCCTGGCCCAGCTGGTTGACCTGGCTAATGAGCAGGGACTCAACCTCAATATTGAGCTTAAATCTAACGAGCAGGGTGCTGGGCGCTCCCGCCTGCTGCTTGAGCGGACGTTGGCTGAGCTGGGACGGCTGGGGGAGGGCCGGCAGGTTCTGGTTTCTTCCTTTAATCACCTGCTGCTGGCAGAGCTTAAGGTTCGGGCCCCGCAACTGAGGGTGGCTGCCCTTTTTACCCGGGAGACCTTTGGGCCTGATTGGCTGTCTGTGCTGGAGCTGATTGGGGCTGAGGCCGCCCACCTGGAGGATTCGGGCCTAACCCGGGCCAGCGTCCAGGCCCTGCGCCAGGCTGGCTATGAGGTCAATGTTTATACGGTCAATAGTCCGGCCCGCGCCAACCAGCTCAAGAACTGGGGTGTGAACGGTATCTTCACCGACTACCCCGGGCGGATGCTGCACCTAGAAGGCTAAAAGTTTTTAAAAATCTACCCCCTCTTGATTGAGTAATCTAGTAGGGGTAGATTTTAAGGGTGACAAAGGAGCAGAAGTACCGTGACGTGGTGAGGGTTTTGAGGTCTTTGGGCTGGCAGAAGCTGCGGGTTAAAGGATCCCATGAGGTGTGGCAAAGCCCGTATGGAGAACGGTTTGTTATTCCTAGGCATCGTTCTATCTCATCTGGAGTGATGCAGAAGCTCATTAAACGGTTGCCACCTGAATCTCACACATGGAGGTAAAGAAGATGCAAGAGATCAAGGCTATCGCTCGCAAGGACGGACGCTGGTGGTTGGTTGATATACCTAGTCTGGATAGTGCAGGCCAAGCGGCTCGCTTGGACGACGTAGAACAGGCTGCACAGGAGGTTATTGAGCTGATGACTGACCAGAAACCTGGAAGCTACCGCTTGTTAATTGACTACGTCATGCCGTCTGATATCAAACTTGCCTGGGACGGGTCTAGGGAACGTGATCGTAGAGCACGGGAGGAGCAGGCTATTGCTGCCCGCTTGGCGCGGCAGACTGTGAAGGGACTGCTGGAGCGAGGGTACAACCAGAAGGAAGCTGCTCGTTTGCTGGGCCTCTCGAACCAGCGCGTCAATCAGCTGGCTCGAGGTTAGAGGACTTGGGGAAGGTGTCAAAACTTTTGACATGTCCCCCGAATATGTAAAAAAATCGCGAAATTTTTTACATATGGGCCTCGTTTAGGGTCTATATGTCAAAATTTTGCTAGATTTTTGACATGACCTGGTCCGCTGACGAACCCTACAACGACCTTCCGCCGCTACCACCGGCTGACTACGTGGAGACTACCCGCGTACTCAAGGCCGTAATCGAGGCGCGTGCTGCTATTGCAGGTTTGAACGAGGCGCTAGTGTCCCTGCCTAACCCCGGTATCTTCCTGCACTCCTTGGCTCTGCTCGAAGCTCAGGCTAGCTCTGAGATTGAAAATATCGTCACTACTACAGACGAGCTTTTCAAAGCAGCGACTTTCCCAGTTGATGCTAGCGGAGCGACCCGGGAGGCCCTGCGCTATCAGAAGGCTCTCTTCGCTGGTCTTGAAACTATGCGGGAGCGTCAGGGCATTATCACTGCCAATACTGCCCAGGAAATTTGTAGCACCATCCGTGATATCGATACTCGAGTTAGGCATGGTGAAGGTGTCTATATCGGCAACCCTGTAACTCGCCGTCGTATTTATACCCCACCGCAGGGCGCTGAGGTGATTTCTGAGAAGCTGAGCAACTGGGAAGAGTTCGTGAACTCTGCTGGTGACTTTGATCCACTGGTGAAGGTGGCTCTTGCCCATTACCAGTTTGAAGCTATCCACCCTTTCGACGATGGCAACGGGCGAACCGGACGCATCCTCAATGTGCTGATGCTGGTATCTTCCGGGCTTTTGAGTGAGCCTATTCTCTATATTTCGCAGAGCATTATCGCCCAGAAGAATGAATACTATCGACTGCTGAACGCAGTAACCTCTGAAGGCGCCTGGGAAGAGTGGGTGCTCTACATGGTTGAGGCTATGAGGCTGACGGCTGTGAGCACCTTGCAGAAAATCAAGCAGATTCAGGCCTTGCAGGAGCAGGTGAAAGGACTTGCTGGTTCTCAGATGCCTGCAGGGGTGGTGGACGTGCTCTTTGAGCAGCCCTACTGTCGTATTAGGGACGTTGTGGAGCGCTGCTCAGTCACCCGCCCTACAGCCACCAAGTACCTGGGTGAGCTGGTCTCGGCCGGGGTGCTGAAGGAAGAAAAAGTTGGTAGAGAAAAGCTCTTCGTTAACGAGGGGCTGATGGATATTTTGAAGAGTGAGGATTACAGGAGTTACATCGCCAAGCATTTGAGTGGTTCTCAACCCGGTAAATCCTAACGAATGTGCCACTTACTCCCGAGCGGGTGTTCTAACATTACCCGCTCGGAAAAAGAAGTCGCATTCGCGTTGCAGCAGGACGCCCCTGCCCCGGGTTCGCCGTCCGCGCGCCTTTTCGGGCGCGTCCTTACCCGCCGTAGTGCCCATCATAGCGATACCCTAAAAGCAGGGAACCGTTCGACTCCAACTCGCACCGGGAGGCACCATGCTGACCTTCGAAACCCTCGAAGAAAACATCATCAACTACCGCTACCCCTACGGCACTGACCTGACTCTGGCAGACCTCATCCAAGAAGGCGGTAACGCCCCCGTCCGTCTTGAACTCACGGCGTCCTTCCCCGATGGCACCGACCATACCTACGTGCTACGCGTCGTTCCCGGCACGACGCTGGGGGAGTCCACCAAAGACGGTGACCCCTGGGATTTCTCCATCCTTGGCTACGAGTACCCGATGGGAGGGGACCTCGATATTCTCGAGGTTGAAAACCCGCTCTTTCAGACCTACTGGTTTGATGCCGTCCTACGAGAACACGCTGAGGCGCACCTGACTGCCGCAAGCGCTGCCAACCCGGCGTCGAACGACAACCAATTCGGCGGTACTGACCTCACCAGCCAGCTTAACCGCGTTGAAAAGAACATCGTCGAATTCGATGATCGCTACGTTGCTATCGGCTCCTTGTACGGTCGGGGCGGCATCAAGGCGTGGTTGGAACAGCACACCCCTCATCAGAGTCGCGGGTGGGAGTTTTACCGGGTTGATACCGGTCTGATTCCACAGGTCACAGGTAAGAACTTTATGATGCTGGAGGGGGTTAACACCGACGAAGATCACGGCCCAGATAACCCTCATGTCCACCCTATCCTTCACGCCATCACCGCAGGTGCCACCGCTGACGATTACACCCTCATGCGGACTCGAGAAGGCGAAGAGCGGGCCGTCCGCCCCTACCTGGGCTTCCGTCTGGACGGCCAGGAAATCACCCACTTTAACTCCTTCGCGGTGCTCAGCTACGACCGAGCTGAACCCCTGCTAACTCCCGCCCGAGATGGAGATTTTGAGGACGGCGTGTGGCTGGCTGTACGAGCCCCGGGACTACCCATGGTGCTGCTCCTGCCACCCACTGATGCTATTTTGCATCTCTACATTGACCAGGACGGCGCTATGACCGTGATCGAGGTCTGCAATTTCGACTACACCCATCTGGACCTGCAGAAAACCGAGATGTTTAACCGCCGCTGGGGAGCCTACCTCGATGAGAACATCGCCATCCCCGACGATGCTCTCGCCGCTGACATCGCTGCTCTACACGCTGAACTTGAGGAAGGACGCTAACCCATGACTATTACACTGACCGAGCAGAAGCTTGACCACGGTTCGTCCATTCCGGGTATCGAGGACCCCGGTGACGGCGGCAACCTACGCTGCACCTGGGATGACTGGGTGTGCACCGACACCGTGGAGTACCGTTTGGAGTACCTTCCCCGCGCTGGCGAGACGACCGGAGAGTTTGAGACCTACTGCCCCCGACACTACGTGCTGTCGTTAGCGAAAATGCTCGAAGATCATGACCGCTTCTGCCGTATACCCATCATTCAGCACCTGCGCTCCTATGGGCCGCTGGAGAAGCCTGTGATAACGGGCTTCTAGCATTTGCTACGTGCAGGGGCCTATGGTGGGGCACCTTTCGTTAACCTCCCTGCCCCATACTGGTGCCATGCGTATTTTTGCTCACCGCGGGGCGTCCGGAACCCGCCCTGAAAACACTCTCGCAGCCTTCACCGCCGCCACGCGGTCGGGTCGCGGGCATCCGCCGGGTCTTGCTATGCTTAAATTCCATGGTGAATAAAATTGGTTTTGACCGTGAGAAATACATCGAGATGCAGTCTCGACACATCCAGGAACGCCGCCAGGAAATCGGCGGCAAGCTCTACCTGGAGATGGGCGGCAAACTCTTCGACGACATGCACGCCTCCCGGGTACTTCCCGGCTTTACCCCCGACAACAAGATAGCCATGCTAGAGCAGATTCGGGACGAAGTAGAGATCCTGGTCTGCATCAACGCTAAAGACCTACAGCGCAACAAAATCCGTGCCGACCTGGGCATCACCTACGAGGACGACGTCCTGCGCCTGGTTGATGTTTTCCGTGAGCGCGGCTTCCTGGTCGAGCACGTAGTTCTAACCCAGATGGAGGACGACAACTCCAAGGCTGTTGCCTTCAAGGAGCGCCTGGAGCGCCTGGGCCTCAAGGTCTCCCGCCACCGGGTCATCCCCGGCTACCCCACTAACACCGACCTAATCGTCAGCGAAGAGGGCCTGGGCCGCAACGAGTTCGCCGAAACCACCCGCGACCTGGTGGTTGTGACCGCCCCCGGCCCCGGCTCCGGCAAGCTGGCTACCGCCCTGTCCCAGGTTTACCACGAGAACAAGCGGGGTGTGAAGGCTGGCTACGCCAAGTTTGAGACCTTCCC
>DKXC01000054.1:9874-10055 GCA_002492045.1 Micrococcaceae bacterium UBA7136 | reverse complement strand
ACCTGGCCTATGAGGCCGCCACCGTAGACCTGGACGACGCCAACGTTATTGACCATTTCCACCTGACCGCCTACGGGGAATCCACCGTCAACTACAACCGCGATGTTGAGGCCTTCCCCCTGCTCAAGGTCCTGCTGCAGAAGATGACTGGCACCACCCCCTACCAGTCACCCACCGACAT
>DKXC01000054.1:9145-9507 GCA_002492045.1 Micrococcaceae bacterium UBA7136 | reverse complement strand
CCTGCCGCTACGCCTCCCAGCAGGAGATTATTCGCCGCTACTTCAAGGCCCTGGTGGACGAGGCCCGCAACGGCTGGGATTCTACCCAGTCAGACCGGGCTGCCGTGGTCATGACCAAGGCCGGTATTAAGCCTAGTGACCGTCCGGTGGTAGAGCCTGCCCGGGCTAAGGCTGAGGCTACTGACGCCCCGGCTGCTGCTATTGAGCTGGCTGACGGCACCATCATCACCGGTAAGACCACCGACCTGCTGGGCTGCTCGGCTGTTGCCCTGCTGAACGCGCTCAAGCACCTGGCTGGCCTGGACGACAATAAGCACCTGCTGTCCAACGAGGCCCTGGAGCCCATCCAGCGGCTCAAGACT
>DKXC01000054.1:711-8844 GCA_002492045.1 Micrococcaceae bacterium UBA7136 | reverse complement strand
GAGCCCATCCAGCGGCTCAAGACTATGCACCTGGGTAGCCGCAACCCGCGCCTGCACACTGATGAGGTGCTGATTGCTCTCTCTACTTCTGCTTCGCAGGATGAGGATGCCCGCCGGGCCCTGGATCAGCTCAAGAACCTGCGGGGGGCTGACGTCCACACCACCACTATTTTGGGGTCGGTGGATGAGGGGGTCTTCCGTAATCTGGGTATGCTGGTGACCAGTGATCCTAAGTTCCAGAAGAAGTCTCTTTACCAGAAGCGCTAGGCTTCCCGGTAGGGCTTCTGAGTGAGGAGGCCGCCACCCGCGCCCCTGCCTCAGGGTAGGAAAGCAGGTGGCGGCGCCCTTATTTAAGGTCTGTGGGGCCTAGCCGGTGTAGGTGGCCTCGTCGACGGGGGCGCCCCAGTTGACGAATTCACCGGCCTCGTTGAAGGGGGTGACGGCGATGTGGGTCATGGGCCCCTCGCTGGTGGCGCCGTGCCAGTGGTTGACGCCGGGTTCGAAGAAGAAGGCTTCCCCGGGCTTGAGGGTCTGGGGTTCCTGGCCTTCGAGCTGGTAGACACAGATACCGGAGGTCACCACGATGAGCTGGCCAACATCGTGGGTGTGCCAGTTGGTGCGGGCTTCAGCCTCGAAGGTGACGGCAAGCGACTGTAGCTGGCTGCTGGGTGCCAGCGGGTGCATATAGGCCTGGCCGGTGAAAGAACCGGCGGGGGCGGGCTTGCCCTGTGGGAAGAGCTGATCTGAGGGAAGGGATGAAGCGGTCACGGGGAATCTCCTCAAGGGTTAGGTTTTCTCATTATCGCCCACAGAAGCCAAAACATGTATAACAGAGGTTAGGCTGGTCTGCTCGCAGTAGTCCTCGTAGGTAGCAGAAAGCCCCAGGACACCGGCCTGCTCTAGCTGCCGGTGACGACAATCTGCCCGCGGGCCCCGCGTTCGGCGGCGGCAAAGTTGTGGTTGACGAAGGTGTAGGTGCCCGGTTCGGTAAAGAACATTTCGACGAATCCGCCCTGGGCAGCTGAAAGGTCCAGGGCCTGGGCGCCGCCCCCGCTGGAACCAAATGCGTCTACGCCGTTCTGTAGTAGGTAGCCGCCTTCCTTGTAGACCGTGTCGAACTGGCTACCCACCACATGGAAGCTCAGCTCCCCGTTGGGCCCTGCATTGAGCACCCAGACGCGCACGCGCTCGCCGACACGGGCAGTGAGCGGGTCGCGTAGGTACTGGGTGGCGTGGCCGTTGAAGAGGGTGAGGGTGGGGGTGCCAGCGGCGAGGCCTTCGGGGGAGATATCGGTGAGGACGCCCTCGCCCGGGTTGGCGGTGGAGGTTTGGGTGCCCGCGGTTTCGGTCAGGGCTACCTCTGACTGCACCAGCAGGTATTCGCGGTCTACCTCGGGCAGGTCTGTGGGGTCGATGATGACCGCCCCAAACATTCCCGCGGCCAGGTGGGCGCTCATGGGCATGGTGGAGCAGTGGTAGAGCCAGATGCCCGAGCGCACGGCTTCAAAGCGGTAGGTGAGGGATTCACCGGGGGCGATGGTGCGCATAACTTCGTCGGGGGAGACGGTTCCGGCGTGGAAGTCTACCGAGTGCCCCATGCTCCCGTTGTTGATGAGTGTAATTTCAAAAATATCGCCCACGCGCCCGCGCAGGGTGGGGCCCATGTAGGAGCCGTTGAAGGTCCAGGCGTTGAGGGTGACCCCGGGGGCGACTTCGCGGGAGAGTTCCTGCACATCCAGGGTCTGGCGGTGCACGGTGCGGCCCTCGATGCTTTCACTGTCGGCTACGGGAGCTAAGGTGGCGTTGCGGGTCTGGTAGCTTTCAGAGATATCGCCCTGTAGGTCAATATCGGTGGGGGCTAGCACTGAGTCGGTCGCCCCGCCGGTGCTGTGCCCGGCATGGGCTGAACTATCGGTGGCGCTGGTGCCCGCCTGGGCGGCGTCCGCCCCGCTTGCTACCACTGTGAAGGTCATCCCCATAGCTTTGTGCCCGACCACCGAGCACCAGCCCTCTAGGTCACCGGTGATGATGCCAACGTCCACGCTCTTGGTTGCCCCGGGGTCGATGCGGCCGGTGGAGGTTCCGTTGGAGAAAGTTAGGTCGTGGGCGTTCTTGGTGTCGGTGTTGGTGACCTCAATGACCAGGCGGTTGCCCACCGGCACCTCTACGGTGTCGGGGGTAAAGCGCATGTCGGCGGTGGCTTCGACGGCCAGGGTGGTGGTTTGGCCGGTGCTGCTCCCCGCAGAAGTAGGCGCGGCAATTCGGGCGCGGGCTGCCGGGTCAACCGCGACCCCTAGGGCTAGCACTAGGGCCACAGCCAGGGCACCGATGAGGGCATTGCGCAGGTGGGGTACGGGAGTCGGCGCGAGTGCCTCGGGGTCGGGAGTGGGTGCCTCGCCGCGGGCTCGGGCCTGAATCATTGCCTTGCGTGCATTGACGGAGGCCCGTACCCCGCGCATCATGAGGGGGATGAAGGCGAAGAGGGTGAAGGTGCCGAGTAGAGAGGCGCCGGTGCGCACCCAGGAGCCGGTGAAGGAAACCGGCAGGATGAAGATGAGCAGAGAGAGGTTAACCATGACGGCGCGGCCCGCCGCGAAGCGGTTGAACTCCTTGTTGGCGGCGCGGACGGCCTTGGGGCCGCCGCCCATACGGGCAGGCAGGAGGTAGGTCATGGCACCCAGCAGGGTTTGAGCCAGGAAGCCGGCAACAAAGATGGGGGTGACCGGGCGCAGGGTCAGGGAGTCAAAGGGGGAGGTAGCGACCAGATAGGCAGAGAAAAGGACGCCCGCGGTCAGCCAGACCATACCGGCAGCTACCGAGAAGGTTGCGTAGTCGGCAGGCTTCTTGGCGGCAGCCGTGCGCACCATGAGGGCAAGAACTAGCCCCAGGGCACCGGCATAGAGTAGCAGGCCGGCAACAGCCAGCCAGGTGAGACCTGCCAGGGCACCGGCCACGGTGAGTCCCAACCCCGCACACAGGCCTGCCAGGGCGCGGGTGGAGCGGACGACGGCGTCCGGCACCATGACTGTGCGCAGCATGGTCGGCCAGAGGGTCATCAGGGTACCCACCACCGTGATACCCACAAAGCCCAGCACATTGATAGCCTCGTGGGCCAGCAGAAGACGGCCGTGCCAGGTGGCACTCAGCCCGTCATAGGCCAGCAGGGCACCAAAAGTAGCACCCACCGGCAGCAGCCAGGATGCCGCAATGTAGTAGCGAATCGTCACCCCAAAGCGGGCAGGCAGGGCAGAACGCATCTGCTGCAGCAGGGCAACCCCGTGCCAGGTCACCGCAGCGCCCACGCCCACCGATCCGAGCACTGTCAGCGGGTAGAGGGAAAAGACCACACCCACCATCAGCACCACCATCGAGGCGTTGAGGGCATAGATACGGGCCAGCTGCACCGGTCGAGCGGTATCGGGGAGCTTGTGCTTGAGCAGGGCCTCGGTGAAGTGCTGGGACCAGACCAGAATTGAGTTGGTGATGAGACCCAGGGTGACCATATGAACCATCAGCCAAAGGGACTCTGGAATCCACCGGTGGGTCATGAGCACAATGAACAGGGCGAACATCCACAGGGAGACCGGCTTAGAAGCCCTACGGTGCCAGGTGCGGCGGCCGGTGGCGATATCGTGGGCCTGCCGGTCGGTGATAGGTGCGCTGGGGGCATCGAGCGGACGCGCCCCCAGGGTCAGCTGCTCGCGGTAACCGGGCCGGGGGGTGGCGTCCTTCTCAGGCATCTCTACTCCAAAACTTGTATGCGTAATGCTGATTATAGCAAGCTGGGTAGACAGAACCCCCGCCTGCATACCTTGGAGGGCAGGGGCTTTTAGCGCACCAGAACGGCCTGGCGGAAATCTTGGGAGGGGTGGCAGGTCAGGGAGTATTTGTCGCCAGCTAGTTCCTTAATGCGGGCAACATAGTTTTGGGTCTCAAAATAGGGTGGGACGCCCTCATGGATTTCTACAGCACCCGGCCCGGCGTTATAGCCGGCCAGTACTAGGTCTAGCAGAGGACGCTGGTCGTCTACCAGGGGAGCTAGGCGCTCGCTCAAGTAGGCCAGGTAGCGTCCTTGGGCGGCAATGGAATCTTCGGGGCTGAGTATATTCCCCTTGCCCCATATATCCCAGGTGTCTAGGGTAAACTGTGCCAGCCCCAAGGCTCCGGCAGAGGACTGCGCCTGGGCCTTCCAGGCTGATTCGGTCTCTAGCTGGGCAGCCAAGAGGCCAGGTGAGAAGCCAGCCACCTGGGCGGCTGCTTCCAGGTCGTCCCGCAGCTCGGTGGGGGCGTAAGTTAGCTCAGTTTGACCGCAGTAGTCCGGGTAGGTTTCTGCTAATCCCCAGACACCTGCACCCAGTAGAAGAGCAGAGGAAAGAACCTGCCAGTGAACGCCCAGAAGCGCTAGGGCGCGCTTGAGGGGTGGGGCGGGTTGAGTTTCTGGGGCCATGAGCACAAGCCTACTGTAAGCCTCCTCAGAGCAGGTAGCCCACAGAAGAGTCACTTACACCATATCTAGGGACCTGAGACGGTAGAGTAGGGGAAGTGAAATCTCTCGCTGCCACTTTTCTGCTTGCTGCTACGGCTGTCATCCAGGCTCTTGCGATTTTCCGCTATAGCTCTGACAGCATGGTTTTTTCTGGGCAGACCTTCTTCGCTATTCTCTTTGCCCTCATGGCCCTTTATCTGGGCTGGCGTCAGCGGTTAGAAGAGCGACGGTCGCCAGCTGCCTTAGCCCTGCTCATGCTGGCCCTACTTTTACTGGGTTTGACCCTAGCCGGTATGGCGGCCTCTATCTACTACTTCTACCCTTCGTCCCTGCTGGTCTACCTGGCTTTGGGCTTGCAGGTGGTCAATCTGGCCCTGCTGATCCTTTGGGCCCCGCGGCGACCAGAAGGAAAGAAGCCCGAGAGTCTATCTAGGCGGGTGACTGGGCGTCGTCGGGGGCCTGAGCGTTCCCACCAGCTAGTTGCGGTAGTTAAGCAGGGTGAGCCTCAGCAGGAAGGGAAGGAGAATTAGGGATGACTAGCCAAAACACTCAAAAACCTCAGCGTATCTGGTATCACCGCATAGATTTGGCTGACCCTCGTCCTCGCTGGTGGAAGCCTCTGGCAGAGCTGGGTATTGGCCTATTGGCCTACCTGCTGCTGAATATTCTCTTGCTAGCCTTTTTGACTCTGGCTGTAACGGCTGGTTTTGATCCAGCTTTGGGGCGGGATCCTGCTCAGCTTTTGCTGGCTTTGGATACAGAATCTCAGGTGGATCACTTTTCTAGTCCCAGCGTTTTCTTGCTGGTTTTTCTGCCAGTAACCCTCATGTTCCCTGCCTTGCTGCTGGCCCGTCTGGTGGTGGGGCCGCGTCCTTGGGGGCTCATTAATTCTGTGGCTGGTCGGATGCGCTGGCGCTGGTTGGCTACCTGCCTGGGCCTGGCGGCGGTCTTGATTGCGCTTATACCCTTGCTCTTTGATTTTTTGCTGGGGGCCAGCTATCAGCTGGATCCTGCCTTGATGGGGTCGCAACTGACCATGATGCTGGTTTTGATTTTGCTGGTGGTCCCTTTGCAGGCTTATGCTGAGGAGCTGGTATTCCGGGGTTATCTTATGCAGGCCTTGGGACGCTGGTTGAAGAATCCGGTCTGGGCTATTGTGCTGCCTGCCCCGCTTTTTATGCTGGGTCATACTTATTCTCTCTGGGCTCAGCTGTCGATTCTGCTGGTGGGTTTGGTGACCGGTTATATTACCTGGCGTACGGGTGGCCTAGAGGCCGCTATTGCCTTGCATGTGGTCAATAATCTTCTGGCTCTTCTGCTGGGTGCCTTGGGTGCTTCTGATCCCTTCTCACAGGAAGTTGAGACCCCCCTCATCTTTGTTTCTTCTTTGCTGACTCAGCTGGTCTACCTGCTGGCTGTGGTGGCTTTGGCTCAGCGTTTGAAGGTTCAGCAGACCCGCCTGCAGCGGTTTTAGGGTTGGGGGCTGTTTTCTGGCCGGGGTGCGGGGCCCTGGGCTAGACTGGGGGCCATGAATGCCCAGCCTTTTAGCTCTTTGTCAGAAGATTCTTATATCCAGGATTTAGCTGATTTTATTTCGGCTTCTCCTTCTTCTTTTCATGCCGCCCAGCAGGTGGCTCAGCGCCTAGAAGAGGCTGGTTTTAGCCGTCTGGATGAGGAAGAGACCTGGGGCCCTGAGGTTGCTGTGGGTCCTCACTATGTGCTGCGGGACGGGGCTATTCTGGCCTGGTTGGGTACCCAGCAGCACCGGGGCTACCGGGTTCTTGGTGCCCACACTGATTCTCCTTCTTTCAAGGTCAAGCCTAAGGCTTCTCGGTCGACGGGGGCCTGGCAGAAGATCGGGGTTGAGGTCTATGGTGGCCCCCTGCTTAATTCTTGGCTGGATCGGGAGCTACGGCTGGCTGGCCGCCTGACCTTCCTGCGTGAGGGGCAGTTGCAGACTGCCTTGGTGGCTACTGGCCCGCTGGCCCGGATTCCTCAGCTGGCTATCCACCTGGATCGGGATGCCAATAATGGTTTGAAGCTGGATAAGCAGGCTAACCTGTACCCGGTCTGGGGTTTTGGGGAGTCTGAGCAGGATCTGCTGGATTTCTTGGCCCGGCAGGTTGAGGGTGGCCCTCTTGATCCTGAGGCTATTGTTGGCTACGACCTGGTTTTTGCTGATAGCCAGGAGCCCTGTCGTTTTGGGCCCCGGGGTGAGCTTTTTGCGGCCGGACGCCTGGATAATCTTTCTTCTGTTCATGCTGGGCTTCAGGCCCTGCTGCGCTGTGCCCAGGGGGCTGCTAGCGACCGGGAGCAGACTCTGATGCTGGCGGCTTTTGACCATGAGGAGATTGGTTCGGAGTCCCGCTCGGGTGCCTGCGGCCCCTTCCTTGAGGACGTCCTGGTGCGTCTGTCCCAGGCCCGGGGTGAGACTCCAGAGGATTACCGTAGTTCTCTGGCTCGGTCGGTCTGCTTGTCGTCGGATGCCGGTCACCTGCTGCACCCTAACTACCCGGGCCACCATGACCCGGCCGTCCAGCCCCAGCCCGGTGGTGGTCCCCTGCTCAAGATTAACGCTAATCAGCGTTACGCCACGGATGCGGTGGGGGCCGGGATTTTTGCCCAGGCCTGTGCCCTGGCTGGTGTGCCTTATCAGACTTTTGTGTCTAACAATAATGTGCCCTGTGGCTCTACCATTGGCCCGCTGACGGCTACCCGCCTGGGTATGCGGACGGTTGACGTGGGGGTTGGCCTGCTGTCTATGCATTCGGCCCGGGAGCTGACGGCTGTGGCCGATATGGTCTATCTGACCCGGGCTATTGAGGGCTTCTACAGCCTCTAGGGGGACGATGAAAGAGGATTCTTCACTGGCCGGTCAGGAGCTAGAAGGCAAGGGGCAGCTTCTGCCTACTCCTGCACCTTCCCGTCTTCTGGCTCTGGTGCTGGCTGGTTTGGCTGTTTTTCTGCCTCTTTGGTTGCTGAACCTGGCCAGCCCGGTTAATGCTTTTGATCAGGGGGGTTGGCGGGGCTTTGTGGATGCCCGGCAGGTGGGGTTCAGCCCCTGGGTGATTGCCTTTACCCAGTCTTTTAATACTATGCCTATGGTGGCATATGTGCTAGTGGCAGTGGGTTTTTTCTGCTTCTACTACCGGTCTTTTTGGCCCCTGCTGACTCTGGGTGGAACCATGATCATCTCACCCCTAACGGTTAGCCTCATCAAGAACCTGACTGACCGGCCCCGGCCGCCACTGGACTTGCGCCTGGTCGAGGAGCACACTTTTTCTTTCCCTTCCGGCCATGCCACTAGTACAGCAGCCTTCTGCCTGGCTCTGGCCCTGACCGCATACCCGGCCCTGTCCAGGGGCGGCCGCAGGCTAGTCTTTTTCTTGCTGGGCCTGCTGGCTCTAGCGGTGGCTGCTAGCCGTCTCTATGTGGGCGTCCACTGGGGTACGGATGTTATAGCTGGGCTGGCCTTAGGGTCTGCCCTGGCAGCCCTGGTTCACCTGCTGGTCTGGCGTTTCTATCCGGCTAGACGTGGAGGCCCCAGCCCCGCAGGCCCAGCCGCCGGGGCTTAGCGAGAGGCTTGGGGGCTACTGCCACCAGGAGTCCAGGATAGTGACCGGGGTGGTGCGCTTGTGGCGGGGGGG
>DKXC01000054.1:0-431 GCA_002492045.1 Micrococcaceae bacterium UBA7136 | reverse complement strand
GTGGTGCGCTTGTGGCGGGAGCGCATAAAGAGGGCCTCAATGCGGGCGGCCGCCTGGGTGTCAATCTGCTTACCTTCGAGGTAGTCATCAATCTGCTGGTAGCTGACCCCTAGTTCATCTTCGTCGGTTCGGCCGGGCTGGCCGTCCAGTAGGTCGGCGGTGGGTACCTTGGCCCAGAGGGCCTCGGGGGCCCCTAGCTCTTGCAGGAGGGCCTGGTTTTGCCGCTTATTGAGGCCAAAGAGGGGCATGACGTCCGCCCCGCCGTCCCCGAATTTGGTGTAGAAGCCGGTGACGGCTTCGGCGGCGTGGTCGGTTCCTACCACCAGCAGGTTACGTTCACCGGCGACCGCGTACTGGGCGATCATGCGGGCCCGGGCCTTGATGTTGCCCCGGTTGAAGTCTGAGAAGCTGGCTCCGTCGCTGGCCTGGGC
>DKXC01000121.1:1085-4301 GCA_002492045.1 Micrococcaceae bacterium UBA7136 | reverse complement strand
GCCAGAAAATCCTCCAGCTCCGAACCCGAAGAAAGAAGCAGGGTCGGGTCCATGGTCAAATCTAGCTGGGCTACCGCTCCGCCAGCTTCTCCTAGTACCTCGTCCAGGCGCTTACGGATAGACCTAAACTCCAGTTCCTCAAAGAGCTCATCCAGCTCAGGCTGCTGGGGGCCGTAGTTGCCGGCAGCCTCCAGGCCCAGGGGCAGGTCCAGGTCATCAACCAGGTGGTTAAGGCGGCGGTTACGCAGCACATCCTCCACGTGCTCCCGCAGGGCCTCACCCTTTTTGCCTTTGATCTTGTCGGCATTAGCCAAAACTCCCTGCAAATCGCCGTACTCGTTGATCCACTTAGCGGCAAAGCCAGGCCCCACCCCGGGGACGCCCGGCAGGTTGTCGGCCTGTTCACCGGTCAGGGCAGCCAAATCAGGGTAAAGGTGAGGGGGAACCTTATACTTTTCCTCCACCGCGGCCGGAGTCATATAGCGAATACCCTTGGTGGGGCCGGTGGTCACCGGATAGAGCAGGGTCACCTGATCAGTCACCAGCTGGAAGGCATCCCGGTCACCCGAAACAATCTGCACCAGGTAGCCAGCCTCCCGACCCTGCCGGGCGTAGGTGGCCACAATATCGTCTGCCTCATAATTCTCAAAGGTCACAGCCGGAATAGCCAGGGCCTCCAAAAGCCGCTGAATCAGCTCAACCTGACCGTAAAACTCCTGAGGAGTCTCAGACCGTCCCCCCTTATACTCACCGTATTCCTGGGTGCGGAAGGTGCCCCCGGGGAGGTCAAAGGCCACAATAATATGGCTAGGACGCTCATCCCGAATCAGACGAATCAGGGTAGAGAGGAAACCATGCACCGCATTAGTATGCTGGCCCGCTGAGTTACGGAAGGAATCAACCGGCGTCCCATAGAAGGAACGGAAGGCTAAGGAATGACCGTCAATCAGCATGAGCTTCGGCTGATCTTGGACGGGGTTCTGGCTAGAGTCTTTGCTTGAGGTAGTCACTCCCCTATCCTATCGCCCTCAAGAGCCACCTACTATAGAGGTAAGAACCTACACTTGACGGAAGGCCCTATCTCTCATGCCCGAGACTCCCCACCCCCAGCAGACCAGCGACATTAACTATCAGGCTCATCTTGACCGGGTGGGGCTAGGTGCCCTGGCCCGCAAGCTAGGTATAACCCTAGAGCCCAATCCCAGCCCTCAGCTGCTGCTAGGACGCATGCCGGTTGAGGGTAACACCCAGCCCATTGGCCTGCTCCACGGTGGGGCTTCTGCTGCCCTGGCCGAGACCCTGGGTTCTTTTGCCGCCTACCTGCATGCTATCCAGTACGACAAGGTTGCGGTGGGAGTTGATCTATCCATTAGCCATCTTTCCCCGGCTCGCTCGGGGCAGGTCATCGGAACCTGCCGGGCTATTAAGCTGGGGCGCACTACCTGTGTCCATTCCATTGATATTAAGGACGAAGCTGGGCGGCTGATTTCAACAGCCCGCATTACCAATATGCTGGTTTCCCGCCCCCGGTAGAATCTTCACTAGGCCATTGAGCCTTATTTTTCAAATATTTGTCTCAGTGAATGAGACAGTCTTCTGTGGGATTAGGCCCCGTCTAATAAACTGGCCTTTTCACACCCACACACAAAAACAAGCTAACCCAAGGAACCCCATGAAGAAGATCCCCCTCCTGGTATGGATTATCATTGCCATCGCCAGCGGCATCCTGATCGGCGCCTTCACCCCCGGCCTGATCGAATCCATCAACAATGCCCTGGGGCTGTCCATTCCCACCGACCTGGTGGTCCAGCTCTTCGTCTCCTTCTCAACTGTCTTCTCTGCCTTCCTGAGTTTCGCCATCCCCCTGATTATCATCGGCTTCATTGTTCCCGGTATCGGCTCCCTGGCTCAGGGCGCCGGACGCCTGCTGGGTACCACCGTGGGCCTGGCCTACCTCTCCTCTATCGCAGCCGGTTTCCTGGCCGTTACCGTTGCCAACCTGCTCTACCCCGTCATCCTCAAGGGTCAGCAGCTCTCAGCCTTTGAAAACCCTGAAGAGGCTCTTTCCTCCGGCTACCTGACCTTCACCCTAGACCCCATCATGTCTGTTATGAGTGCCCTGATTCTGGCCTTTATCCTGGGCCTGGGTATCTCTGGCCTCAAGGAAAAGACCATGCTGGGTCTCTTCCAGGACTTCCAGACCATCATTGAAAAGCTCCTGGCCCGCGTCATTATCCCCCTGCTCCCCGTCCATATTGTGGGTGTTTTCGCCAACATGACCCTGGCTGGTCAGGTAGGCCAGATTCTGGCGGTCTTCGGCAAGGTCTTCATTATGGTCATCATCCTGCACTGGGTCATGCTGGCCATCCAGTACTCTGTCGCCGGTGCCGTCAGCGGCCGCAACCCCGTCAAGATGCTACGCGGTATGCTGCCGGCCTACTTCACCGCAATTGGTACCCAGTCTTCTGCCGCAACTATCCCCGTTACCGTCCAGTCAGCCAAGCAGGTTGGCATCAAGGGCAAGATCGTTGATTTCGCTATCCCCCTCTGTGCCACCATCCACCTGTCTGGCTCCATGATCACCATTACCTCCTGCTCCGTGGCTGTTATCTTCATGGCCAACGGTTCAGTCTCCTTCATGGATATGATTCCGGTGGTTCTGGTGCTGGGCCTCATGATGGTTGCTGCTCCCGGTGTTCCCGGTGGTGCGGTCATGACCGCTATCGGCCTGCTGCAGTCTATGCTGGGCTTTGATGAGTCCATGATTGCCCTCATGATTGCCCTCTACCTGGCCCAGGATTCCTTCGGCACCGCCACCAATGTCACCGGTGACGCCGCCATTGCTAGCCTGACCGAGCGTCTGGCTAGGGATGTTGAGCCTGAGGAAGAAGAAGTTCAGGCTGCCCAGTCTGCTCAGGCCTAAGCATGCTAGCCCATAACCGTAAGCTTCTGGGTCAGGTCTTCCTGGTTCTGACCCTGTTGGCTCTGGTCACTGCCCTGGGTCAGGGCGGCTGGTGGTGGCTCTGTGTAGCTCTCTTCTCAGCCCTGGCCCTCTGGGGTATTGGCCCTTCCTCGGGTTCTTCTTCCGGGAAAGAAAGCTAAAGAATAGGTTTCAGGCTTAAAGCTCAAGCCCCCAGCTCCTTGATTTGGAGTTGGGGGCTTTGCTCTAGCTTCTGGGCTAGGACAGGAATCTACTGAACCTGCTTGACGATGGTC
>DKXC01000121.1:0-810 GCA_002492045.1 Micrococcaceae bacterium UBA7136 | reverse complement strand
GAACCTGCTTGACGATGGTCTCGGAAACTTCCCGCATAGACAGGCGACGGTCCATGGAGGTCTTCTGAATCCAGCGGAAGGCTTCAGGCTCGCTCAGGCCCATCTTGGTCATGAGCAGGGACTTGGCCCGGTCAACCAGCTTGCGGGTTTCAAACTGGTCCTTGATGGTCTTGACTTCCTTCTGCAACTGACGGATCTGCTCGTAGCGGCTCATGGCCACCTCAATAGCGGGGATCAGGTCGTTGGGGGTGAAGGGCTTGACAACGTAGGCCATGGCGCCGGCTTCGGTGGCCCGGTCAACCAGTTCCTTCTGGCTGAAGGCGGTCAGCAGGACGACGGGGGCTAGCTGCTGCTCGTTGATCTTTTCGGCTGCCTCAATGCCGTCCATGATGGGCATGTTGACGTCCATGAGGACAAGGTCGGGCCGGTGTTCTTCAGCCAGCTCAACGGCGGTCTTGCCGTTGTCGGTTTCTGCTAGAACCTTGAATCCCTGGTCTTTGAGGATTTCTACGATATCCAGACGAATGAGTGCTTCGTCCTCAGCCACAACGACGGTGCGGGCTGGCTGCTGATCGTGGTTCTCGGGCTTGTGGGTGGTCTGCTCTGACATCCCCTGCTCCTTCAGTCTTTTCAGCGTCGCAAGCGAACAGTTTTTTACAGTTGTCACCCTTATTTTCTCACGACTTGCGTCCTTCCGTCATCATCTCAGGACGTGAGAATACCGACCATCTCAGGCTAATCGGCCTTGAGGATGTAGCAGCCTATCTGCCTTATCCACCAGCCCATGGGGTACCAGACCTGTCTGGTACC
>DKXC01000154.1:2805-3534 GCA_002492045.1 Micrococcaceae bacterium UBA7136 | reverse complement strand
CTGGGAGGGGCTGGGGAGCAAAAAGCAGGCCCCGACCCAGTCTTAATGGGTTCGGGGCCTGGCCTTAGAAGTATTTACTTCTTGTTGCGACGCTGGTGGCGAGTCTTACGCAGAAGCTTGCGGTGCTTCTTCTTAGACATGCGCTTGCGGCGCTTCTTAATTACTGAACCCATAGGATTCACCTCGCTTAAATAGTGGTTGATACCCAGCCAGTTCTGGGCCCGCTGGGGCCTGGAGCTGGTAGCTATCTGGGACTTATACCGGTATAAACGCTCCCATACCTCGGGCCGCCAGGCGACCTGAGGGCACACAAATGCCAGCGTATGAAAAAACGCTCTGCCCCAAGCCTACAGGGTATCGGGCTTTTTCGCTTCCTCAGAGAGGGTCAGTGAGAGCTTTTTCTCTATCCCACCCCTGCTTTTAGCGGCCTGAGCGGCGTCCCCAGCGGGTCAGCTTTGCAATCAGGCCCTTCTCTTCTGCCGGGCTGGCGGCCTGAGCGGAGGCCCTGGGCTGGGGGTAGTGACGCAGGGTAGCCTCTTCTCGGACCGTTTCTAGGCTTTCCAGCAGCTGGGAGCTAGGAGCTTGGGGGGTCTCTTCTTCTGGCTCGTGAGGGCTTTCCAGCTGAACCTGAATCTCTGTCTCTTGGGAGGGGACTGTAGCCAGTTTGATACCCCGGGCAGGTGTAGAGGGGGTGATCTGGTCTAAGGGCTGGGGGGTGAAGGGCACCAG
>DKXC01000154.1:0-2498 GCA_002492045.1 Micrococcaceae bacterium UBA7136 | reverse complement strand
GGGTGAAGGGCACCAGGGGGGTGAAGGTGATAGCAGGCTGGGGGGTGCCACCGGCCAGGGCATGGGTGGAGGTCAGCTGGGCCTGTTGGGTGGAGACCTGAGCAGCGGGCTCCTGCTCGGAGCGAGGGGAGGGCTCCGTAGCGGGGGAAGAATCTAGTGCCTGGGGGACTGCTTCCTGTGGAGGTAACTTCTGGGCCGCTAGCGGGCTCACTGATGGGCTAGGTGAGACGCTCTCTTGAAGTTCCTGGATCCAGTCGCTGACCCGGCTCAGGGGCTGGGGGGTGAGAGAGTAGAAACGCTTTTGGCCAACCGCCTCAGTTTCGACCAGTCCGGCAGTCCGTAGCACCTTGAGGTGCTTGGAGACTGTGGGCTGACTAGCCCCCAGCTCTTCCACTAGTTCGCCCACAGCCAGCCGTTCTACGGCTAGGGCTTGCAGGATTTTCCGGCGGGTTGGTTCGGCCAGAACTGCGAAAAGGTCATGATTCATGCAGACCATCCTATAGCTTTTTAGGAATATTTCCAGCCATTTAGGGGACAAATTTTCACATTTGGCGGACAAAGAATATAGGAGTTAGCCTTCCTTTTCTGACAGCAAAGACCAAATTTTCAAGGATTTTAGGGGATTTTCTACTGCATGTTTTAGCCAGAATATCCCCCTCTTTGACCGACAAACTTGACTGGCCCTGTCCCCTATCGCCAGCCCAGCCTAAAAGAGCTAGGCTAGAGGGGCAGAATCAGCAGAAGGGAGGATAAGGATGGGCCAGGCCAACAAACCCACCCCACAGGGGCTCAAAGACTTTCAAGCCCTTAAAATTGGCGAACTCAGCTACCAGCAGATCCTCCAGCGGCTCAGGCAAGAGCTAGCCCTCAAGCAGCAGATTAGAAAGATCCGTCAGGCCCTAGGCTTTCTCTTCGGATCCTCTGCCCGTCTGACGGTCTTAGCCTTTATCCTGGTCATCAGCTTTTTCTCCCTTATGCTCTCCACTCCCCTGGCTTCGTCCGATGGCCAGCCAGTTGAGCTACACCATGCCGTCTTTACGGCTACCAGTGCTGTGACGGTCACGGGCCTGACCACGGTCTCCACCGCCAGCCAGTGGACCTTTTTTGGCCAGCTCATGATTCTGCTGGCCTCCCAGATTGGTGGCCTGGGCACCCTGACTCTGACCTCTATCTTGGCTATGGCGGTGGGCCGTAAGCTGGGTTTGCGTTCCCGTATTATCGCCCAGGAATCCCTCAACCTGGGACGCTTGGGCGAGGTTGGTTCCGTCTTGCGGACGGTAGCCTTCACCTCTATTGCCCTTGAGGGATTAATTGCCCTGGTGCTTATTCCCCGCTTCATGCTTCTGGGGGAATCTATTTGGCAGGCCTCCTGGCACGGCATCTTCTATGCCGTCTCTGCCTTCAATAACGCCGGCTTCACCCCCCACTCGGACGGCATCGTCCCCTATGGCCACGACCTCTGGATTCTGCTGCCTATTGCCCTGGGCGTCATGGTGGGGTCTCTGGGGTTCCCGGTGATTCTGGTGCTGCGGCAGAACCTCTTTGTTTTCCACCGCTGGAATCTCAATGCCAAGCTGACGGTTGTTACTACCCTGCTTGTTTTCTTGCTGGGCGCCCTGGCCTGGGGAATCATGGAGTGGGATAACCAGAAAACTATTGGTCAGCTGAGCAGCGGCGAAAAGGTCCTTAACGCGGCCTTTGCTTCGATCATGACCCGCTCCGGCGGCTTCAACCTGGTTGACATGGACGACACCCAGCCCATCACCATGCTGCTGACTCATGCCCTCATGATGATTGGGGGCGGTTCAGCCTCTACCGCAGGCGGCATTAAGGTCACTACCCTGGCGGTGATTGTTTTGGCGATTCTGGCTGAGGCTCGAGGAGACCAGGCCGTTGTTGCTTTCGGGCGGGCTATTCCTGATGAGGCCCTGCGCATTGCTATTTCGGTGGTCATGATGAGTGCCGCTATGGTCTGGCTGGGTACCGTCAGCCTTATCTTCATTAGCGGGGCCCCCATGGAGCGGGCCATGTTTGAGGTGATTTCGGCCTACGCAACCTGTGGCCTTTCGACCGGTTTGGCGGCCGAGCTACCCCCGTCAGGGACCTATCTTCTGTCTGCCCTTATGCTGGCAGGACGGCTGGGCACCATTACCCTGGCTACGAGCCTGGCCTTACGCTCCCGTCCTAAGCTTTATAAGTTCCCTCAGGAAAGGCCCATCATTGGCTAGAAAAGAACTACGCACCGACCATAACGCCCCGGTCTTGGTTATTGGCCTGGGACGTTTTGGGGCTGCTACTGCCGCCCAGCTGGTTCACCAGAATAAGGAGGTGCTGGCTATCGAGAAGAACCCTAATCTGGTTCAGAAGTGGGCGGGCACCCTGACCCATGTGGTTGAGGCTGACGCTACCGATATGAATGCCCTGCGCCAGCTGGGTGCCCAGGACTTTACCGCTGCGGTGGTGGGGGTAGGTACCTCGGTGGAGGCTTCTGTTCTGAT
>DKXC01000138.1:1598-3967 GCA_002492045.1 Micrococcaceae bacterium UBA7136 | reverse complement strand
TCTCTAGGGGCCACCCAGGCAGCTATCGTCTCCTTGACTCTTTCTACTAATCAGCTTTCTACCAGCGGCCTGCTGCTAGCCCTCCTGGGGGTCTGTGCCCTGCTCGCTGCCCTCTTCGTTCTTTTTGAACGCTTTACCATTTTCAGCTGGCACGCCTGGTTACTGAGCGGAATCCTGCTCATGCTCTCAGCCCTGCTGCTGTCCATGCCCTCTTCGATCCTGGGCCTGGTACCTGCCCTGATCTGTAGTGGAGCCAGCTACGGGGTCTGCCTGCTGGTCATGGATTCCATCACCACCAGCCTCTCAGCCCGGAAGAACCTAGAGGGGGCCCTGATTACCCTACAGGCATCCTCCCTGGCTGGTATTGCCCTGGGCTTTGCCTGGTCGGCTGAGGTCAGCGGGGCCTACACCTACCAGGTGGCCCTCATGATTCCGGTGGTAGCTGCGGCCCTCTACTTCTGCCTGGGCCACCTTTACGGCTACTTCTGGCGGCTCAAGTACGAGGAACGGCTAGCTCCCCTTCCCTAAGCCTCCTGCTTTTCTTCAGTCTCCTGAGTCTGGCTGGCGAGGCGAATAGTCCGCCCCTGAGCGATGAGATCCTGTAGCTGTTCCTGCTTCTTGACCACCATGGTCTCGTCCTTGGGAGGTAGCTGCAGCTTCTCTTCAGCCACGATACCTGCCTGTAGCTGCTTGTCCCGCTGGATTTCTGCATCAATCTGGACGCCCAGCAGCAGGGCATTATTCATGATCCAGCAGAAGAGCAGGGTGATAATGAAGGCCCCAATCAGGCCGTAGGTGGCGTTGTAGCTGCTGAAACGAGAAACATAAATATTGAAGCCCCAAGCCCCCAAACCCATGACAGCTAGGGCAAAGGCCGCCCCGGTAGAGAGGAGCCGGACCGAAGGCTGGCGAACATTGGGGGTAGCGTAGTAGAGCAGGCTAATGAAGAAAATGAGCAGGAGCAAGGCCAAGGGATAGCGCAGGGGCAGCCAGTAGGCGGTAAAGGTTGAAAGATCCAGCTGGGGAAGGAGACCCTGAACAAAGGTCAGGACCTGCTCACTGGTTACCATAATCAGCAGCATAAGGGCCAGTACTAGCACCAGCAGGAAGGTAATGGCCAGGTTGTAGGGCTTGAGCTTCCAGAAGGGACGCCCCTCGGGTACCTCATAAATCTTGTTGACGGCCCGGCCAAAGGCCCCCACATAGGCTGAAGCCGACCAGAGGGCACCGAGAATACCGGTGATCAGGGCCAGGCCAGCTGCCTGAGAGCTGGTCAGCTGGCGGATAGGCCCCTCGAGCAGGGTAGCCATCTCGGCTGGGGTGTAGGTTTGCAGGACCTGCAAGATAGCCTGGGTGCTCTCCTGTTTTTGACCCAGCAGGCCCAGCAGAGAAAAGAGGGCTAGTAGGACGGGAAAGAGGGAAAGGACCGTGAAGTAGGTCAGGCCAGCAGCTAGGTCGCTAGAGCCCCGGTTCAGGTACTCGATGACAGACCGGCGGATAATGTAGAACCAGTTTCTTTTCAGCACCAGGCCCAGCTTACCAGCTCTGAGAGCAAGAAAGGGGGCCTCTGAAGTATCAGAAGCCCCCGGTTTCTGCCTAGGAAACCTTTAGAAGGTCAGCCCCAGGGCCCGGCTGGTCTGCTCAAAGACCTGATCAGCTAGGGCAGGGTTCTCGTTGAGAGACTGGCCGTAGGCGGGCACCAGCTGGCGAATCTTATCCTGCCAAGCCGCCTGCTCCTGGGGGAAGCAACGCTCCAGTAGCTGCAGCATGATGGGGGCAGCGGTAGAAGCACCGGGGGAGGCCCCCAGTAGGGCTGAGAGGGTACCGTCCTGAGCCGAAATCAGCTCGGTACCGAACTGCAGGATGCCGCCCTTGGTCGGGTCCTTCTTGATGACCTGTACCCGCTGGCCTGCGGTAATCAGCTCCCACTCCTCAGGCTTGGCCAGGGGGTAGTAGTCCCGCAGGGACTCTAGGCGGGCATCCTGATTCTTGAGCAGCTCACCGACCAGGTACTTGGTCAAATCCATGTTGTCGATGCCGGCCTTAACCATGGGGTAGAGGTTGTCGGGCCGCAGAGAAAGAGGCAAATCCAGTAGGCTACCCTGTTTGAGGAAGTTGGTTTTAAAGCCGGCGTAGGGGCCAAAGAGCAGGGAACGCTTACCCTCCACATAGCGGGTGTCTAGGTGGGGCACAGACATGGGCGGGGCCCCCACAGAGGCCTGGCCGTAGACTTTAGCCTGGTGGCGCAGGGCTGTTTCAGGGCTGGTATTGCGCAAAAAGAGGCCAGACACCGGAAAACCACCGTAGCCCTTACCCTCGGGGATGCCAGACTTCTGCAGGAGGCTCAGGGCACCGCCGCCAGCACCCAG
>DKXC01000138.1:764-1282 GCA_002492045.1 Micrococcaceae bacterium UBA7136 | reverse complement strand
ACCGCCGCCAGCACCCAGGAAAACAAACTTGGCCCGGACAGTCAGGTTATGCTCACTGTTGAGCCGGTTCTTGGAGGTCACCAGCCAGGAACCATCGGTCTGCTGCTCTAGATCGGTCACCTGCTGGCCGTAACGAACCTGGGCACCCTGCTCAGTCAGGTACTTAATGAGCTGGCCGGTCAGGTTGCCAAAGTCAACATCGGTACCCTCAGGCGACCAGGTGGCCGCTACCGGCTGGGTCTCCCGGCGTCCCTCCATGGTTAGGGGGGCCCACTGGGCAATCTGCTCCCGGTCGTGGGAGAACTCCATCCGCTCAAAGAGCTTCTGGGGCTTAAAGGACTCAAAACGGCGACGCAGATACTCGCTATGGTCCTGGCCAAAAACCAGGGACATGTGGGGGACGCTATTAATAAAGGAGGCATCCAGAATCCCCTGCTCCACCAGCGAAGCCCAAAGCTGGCGGGAAACCTGGAACTGCTCGTTAATACCCAGGGCCTTGGTCGGGCTGACTGATCCGT
>DKXC01000138.1:0-447 GCA_002492045.1 Micrococcaceae bacterium UBA7136 | reverse complement strand
CCTTGGTCGGGCTGACTGATCCGTTAGGGCCGGCCGGGGCGTAGTTGAGTTCGCAGAGGGCCGAGTGGCCGGTACCGGCATTGTTCCAGGGGTTAGAGGACTCCTGGCCGGGTGCGTCCAGCCGTTCTAAGAGGGTAATAGACCAGTTGGGTTCTAGCTGCTTGAGCAGAACACCTAGGGTTGCGCTCATGATTCCGCCACCGACTAGTAGCAGATCGGTCTTGACTTCCTGTGCCACGTGGGACTCCCTCAATCGGTTCAATCAGCTACCCCTCCTTGGATAGCTGCCTGCCTGGCTGGTAGTGGGTCACCAGCCCTATCTCTTTCAGATTAGTACAAAGCGGGTAAGAGGGCGAGAACCTGGGCCGGTTTCACCCCCGGCCACTTAGATTCTTTGGGTCTGAGGCTTATTCATACGGGTAAGCGAAGGCAGACTCGCAGCGATGC
>DKXC01000145.1 GCA_002492045.1 Micrococcaceae bacterium UBA7136 | reverse complement strand
TCCTTCCCCGGGGTCCTTTCCTCCATCTTTTCAAGCATCTGATCTGGACAGGCAAGGCCCTGGAGCAAGACCCGCTGCGGTCCCATTCGACCGCCTATGCTCCCCCTCCTCCGGGCTTCCTAGCCCTGGAAGGTGCCCTGGTAGAGGAAGTGAGTGCCAAGAAGGTTTCTCTGGGTCTCTTGGCACCCACTCGTTTTGAGCCTTCTTCTGGCGTCAAGACAGCGAAGGCAGCTTCTCTACCTGCTCAGTGGAAGGAGCTACCTGCCCAGCTCAGCTACCGGGAATTTGCCCACGTGACAACAGATTCCCATGAGGCAGAGAGAAGGGAAGCAGCTATCTGTCTAGGGCTAGGAATCAAACGACAGCAGGTGTTTCTCCCCTTATCTGGGAGCAGAAGAATTATCCCTATCAGCGGAAGCAGGGGAAGCGGCAAAAGTCAAACCCTGGAGGCTATCTGTCAGCTCAATCCCCAGCAGCCCACGCTGCTTATCCGTGGCAGAGAAGAGCTGAGTCTGCCCCAGCTACAGCAGCGACTGGCTTCTCGACCAGAGAAAACATCAGACCTGCTCTTACTGATTGACGACCTGGATCAGCTAGCTAGACCGCTGCAAGAGGAACTACTCAGACAGGCCGGCTCTTTCTACGGGCTTGTCGCCACTTACACCCCCTGGCCCCAGTGGGCAGCTTCTCCCCTCCTCGCTTCTTTAAGCGGAAGCGATCGAGGCATCTTTTTGGGGCAGCAAAGCCAGCAGCTCGGTGGCCCCCTGCTTTACCCACAGCTACCGCTGACAGCTAAGACCTCTGGCCAGCTGCCAGCCGGACGGGCCCTGCTGCTTGACGGTAGCCGATTAGAGGCGCTACAGATTCCGGTGGGGACTTGAAAAGCTAGCTTTTCCTCTCTGGGAAAAGGTAGGCCAGGCTAGAAGAGCTAAAGAGTAGCAGGATGATAGTTGCTGCCACTCCCAGACTGGCTAAGCCCCAAAAAGTTGCCCCTGCGAGGGCCAGCTGCACCCCGATAATGACCGCAAAAAGTTCCCAGACCAGCACTAGCGCCCTCCCATAGCCCTTGCCCTGGTAAAGGCCAGCTGCTCCTGCTCCTAGGGCTAGGGCCAGAATCAAGTAGAAGGATGCGATCACTGAGGCCTGGCCTAACTCGTGGGCCGCCAGTAGCCCCTGGAGCAGATCGATGAGGAGGTAGAGAACCTGAAGGCTGGTCAGGGCCAAAATTATCTTGATGGTGAGGGGCAGGGGCCGGGGTGAAGCCATGCGTTGAAGCTCTTTCTCTTGCGGTCTCAAGCTAGTTCAACTCTAGAACAAGGGATTAAGGAGGTGGGTCTGCTCACCCGGCTCAGCCCCTCCCTAAGTGCTGTGATATTTACCTCAGCCTCTGAGTAAGTTTTTCCCTACAAACCTCTTGTTTTGCAGGGCCTGCCATGCGAAAGTTGTTGAGGTTTGTGTTTGGCTCCTTGATTGTGAGGGGCCAAATTTTATTGTTCATAGCTGGCCTTCCTGCCAGCTCTTGCCCGGTTACCTATAGGAGACAACGTAATGGATTGGCGAAGCCGAGCTGCCTGCCTCGAAAAAGACCCCGAGCTCTTTTTCCCTGTAGGAAACACCGGCCCTGCTCTCCTACAGATTGAAGAGGCAAAGAAGGTCTGCCGCAGCTGCACCGTCATGGACACCTGCTTGCAGTGGGCCATTGAAACCGGCCAGGATTCCGGTGTCTGGGGTGGCATGAGCGAAGACGAACGTCGCGCCATGAAGCGCCGGGCAGCCCGGGCCCGCCGAGCTTCCTAGTCAGGTAGAGCTTAAAACTGAGGCTTCTTTCCTTCCTCTACGGAAGGAAAGAAGCCTCAGTCCTTTTAAGTCACTTGCCCTCTAGACTCTAAGGTGAATCCTATAGCCCCTAGCCCTCAGAGAGAGGCAGCTGAATCGTGACCTGGGTTCCCCCTTCCGGGCGAGCCGACCAGCCAATAGTGCCTTCCAGCTCACTAGAGACCAGGGTCTTGACGATCTGGGTTCCCAAGCCAGTTTTACCAGTCCCCCTTTCTAGCTCGGCAATCTTCTGGGGGCTAATCCCGGCCCCGTCATCAGAGATAGTCACCCGCAGGCTACGTCCCCCCTCGGGGGTCTGCTCATGCTGGCAGGCAAGCAGAACCTGACCGGTACGTCCGGCCAAACCATGCTCCACAGCATTGGCCACCACCTCATTAATAACCAGGGCTAGGGGGGTAGCCACCTGGCTAGGTAGCTGACCAAAACTCCCCTCAATCTGGGTGCTAACATGCTGACCAGGCGAAGCTAATTCAGCGGCCAGATGGAACTGACGCCCAATCAAGTCATCAAAATCTACCTGCTGGTTAAGCCCCTGAGAGAGGGCATCGTGAACCATGGCGATAGTAGAGACCCGGCGCATGGCCTGTTCCAGCCCCTCCCTGGCTTCCTTGCTTTCCATGCGACGGGATTGCAGGCGCAACAGAGCCGAAACTGTTTGCAGGTTGTTCTTGACCCGGTGATGGATTTCTCGGATGGTAGCGTCCTTAGACATCATCTCCATCTCCCGCCGCCGCATCTCGGTCACATCTCGGCAGAGAAGCAGGGCACCGTAACGCTGTTCACCCCAGCGGCTAAACTGGCGCAGAGGAATCGCTCTGAAGGCAATACTGGCTCGCCGGGCCTTGATTTCGCTGCGCCAGGGCATGCGTCCGCTCAGGACCAGGGGCAGGGTTTCATCGGCCT
>DKXC01000018.1 GCA_002492045.1 Micrococcaceae bacterium UBA7136 | reverse complement strand
GAAGTAAATACTTCTAAGGCCAGGCCCCGAACCCATTAAGCCTGGGTCGGGGCCTGCTTTTTGCTCCCCAGCCCCTCCCAGAGGGGCTAAAGTTGAGGTATGTCTGCCGTGACCATTGAACTCTTGACCAAACCCGGTTGCCACCTCTGCGAGGCCGCCCGCCAGACCACCGGCCAGGTGGCCGCCCAGTTCGGGCTCAGCTTCACGGAACGCAACATCCAAGAGGACCCCGACCTCATGGAACGCTACCGCAACGAAATCCCCGTCCTGCTAGTAGACGGCGAAGTCAAGGACTTCTGGCAGGTCAACGCCAAGCGCCTGACCAAAATCCTGGCCCGCAAAACCGGCCAGGCCAACTAAAAGGCTAAAGAGAGGAAAAACCATGAGCCCCCAGGCAGCTAGGGTAACCGTCCACCTCATGCGTCACGGTGAAGTAGAGAACCCCCAACGGATCGTCTACGGACGCCTACCCAACTACCACCTCTCCCAGCTGGGCCAGCAGATGGTGCGGCTCAGCGCCCAGGAGTTTGCCCGCCGGGCCCAGGCTGGAGACCGTTTCGTCCACCTGGTCGCCTCACCCCTGACCCGCACCCGGGAATCAGCCGCCCCCATCGAAGAGCTACTAGGGTTAGAAGCCCAGCTGGACGAGCGGGTCATAGAGGCCGACAACTACTTTGAGGGCCTGCACGTCAATAAGCAGGAAATTCTGGGTAACCCCTCCCATTGGCCCCACCTGCTCAACCCCCTGCGGCCCTCCTGGGGGGAGCCCTACCGGGAGCAGGTGACCCGCATGGCCCAGGCCATTAAAGAGGCTGCCACCACCGCCTACCAACTGGGCGGGGACGGGGCCCAGGCCATTATTGTCTCCCACCAGCTGCCCATCTACCTGGCCCGCCGGTCAGTAGAAGGCAAGGCCCTGCCCCATGATCCCCGCAGCCGCCAGTGCAACCTGGCCTCGATCACCAGCCTGACCTTCGACAATATTTTTGCCGCCGACCGTCCCCGTATCAGCTATGCTGAGCCGGCAGCCCCCCTCTATTCAGGTGTTATTCAGTTACCCGGTTCATAATAGGGACTAGACTTTTTCACGCACACACACCCAGGGAAAGAACTCTCTTATGCCTTCCTTACCCCCGCGCCGCCTGACGCGCCAGCAGTTTCTAGGGCTGACCGCCCTGGGCCCCCTGCTGGCCCTGACCGCCTGCACCGCCCAGGAAGAAAACCTGGCCGCCCAGGCCAATCAGGGAGACTCCAAGGGCTACATTGCCGGGGACGGCTCAGTCACCGAATACCCGGCCGACCAGCGGGGTGAGCCGGTAGAGTTCGAGGGCCAGCTCTTTGACGGCAAGACCGTCAGCGCCCAAGACCTGCGAGGCAAGCCGGCCCTGCTCAACTTCTGGTACGCCGGTTGCGCCCCCTGCCGGGCAGAGGCCCCTGATCTCAACGCCCTGCACCAGAGTTTCGGCACCCAGGTTGCCTTCTACGGGGTTAACGTGCGCGATGAAGAGGCCACCGCCCAGGCCTTCGAGAAGCGCTTTGAGGTGCCCTACCCCTCCTTTAAGGATCTAGGCGGCCAGGTGCTGCTGGGCCTGAGTCGCTACGTCCCAGCCCAGGCCGTACCCACCACCCTGCTCCTAGATTCCCAGGGGCGGGTGGCAGCACGAATCTTGGGCCGCATCGACCCCTCTATTCTGCGGACCCTCCTACAAGAAGAGGCCGCCTAGTGCCCCTGGGACAGATTATTCTGGACGGCTCCCTCTGGCTGGCCCTACCCCTAGCCGCCCTGGCCGGTCTAGTTTCCTTTGCCTCTCCCTGCGTCCTGCCCCTGGTGCCCGGCTACGTGGGCTACGTGACCGGCCTGGCTGGTAGCCAAGGCGGACAGAAGGCCGGACGCCGTCGCATCCTGGCCGGTATCGGCCTCTTCATTGCCGGCTTCTCCCTGGTCTTCTCCCTACTGTCAGTTCTGCTAGCCCAGTTGGGGGCAGCCCCCTGGCTCAAGGGCCAGGCCTGGGTTAACCTCCTGCTAGGTGGCCTGGTCTTTCTGCTGGGCCTGGTCTTTATGGGCCGGATCCAGTGGCTACAGGCCGACCGCAAACTAGAGACCAAACCCCCGGCCGGTCTCTGGGGGGCACCCATCCTAGGTGTGACCTTCGGCCTGGGCTGGGCCCCCTGCATTGGCCCCACCTTTGCCGCCGTCCAGAGCCTGGTCTATACGGGTGGTTCCTCAAGCGGCAAGGCCCTGGTCCTGACCCTGGCCTACTGCCTGGGCCTGGGACTTCCCTTCCTTCTGGTGGCCCTGGGTATCAGCCGGGGGGTTAACCGCTTCTCCTGGGCTAGACGCCACCAGCTGCTCTTACAACGGCTGGGTGGGGGCATGCTCATGATCATTGGCCTGCTCATTGCTAGCGGGGCCTGGAATGCCCTGATAGCCTGGTTCCAGGCAGTCATGCCGGTCTACGACCTGCCCATCTAAGAGGCTGGGCAGAAACCATGAAGAAGAAAAACGTGAGTGTTGAGGTAAAGAATGGCTGCTGACAAGGACGCACCGGCCCTCGGGCCGCTGGGCATGCTGCGCTGGGCCTGGCGCCAGCTGACCAAGATGAACACGGCCCTCTTCCTCCTGCTCCTGCTGGCAGTGGCGGCCGTCCCCGGCTCGGTCTTTCCCCAGCGGATTCAGGATCCCGCCCGGGTGAGGGACTACATTGACTCCCACCCCACCTGGGGGCCTATCGCTGACTCCCTGCAGCTCTTTGATGTTTTCTCATCGGCCTGGTTTGCCTCAATCTATATTCTGCTTTTTGTCTCCCTGATTGGTTGTGTCATTCCCCGGGCTGTCAAGCACGCTCAGGCCATGCGGGCAGCCCCCGCCCGGACGCCCAAGAACTTTGCCCGCCTGCCCCAGCACCGCACCCTAACCATTCCCCAGGGGGCCGGGGCCGACCACCTGACCCCCTCCCAGGCCATTGCTGACGCTGCGGAGCTACTCAAAAAGCGCCGCTACCGGGT
>DKXC01000125.1 GCA_002492045.1 Micrococcaceae bacterium UBA7136 | reverse complement strand
TTACTGAGTCCGGCCCCTCTTTCTTCTGTCTCTTAGGGCTTTGGTTTTTTGCGTTCTCGCCACCAGCTGGTCACCAGAACATAGCCCAGCAGGGCAAAGGTTATCTGGGTCATGTAGCGGTCAATAGTGTTGAGTAGGGGCTGGATATCTTCACCGAAGGTAAAGCCCAGGTAGAGGTAGAAGCCCTTGTTCAGCAGCAGTAGCAGGTAGCAGTAGGCTGCTAGAGACCAAACGGATAGCTTCCGGATACCTGCAATAGCCAGCAGAATAGTGGCAGGGATGGGCGAGAAGGGTATAAAAGCCAGGAGCAGGCAGAGCCAGATATGGCCTTCGACGAAGCCCTCTAGTTTGCGGTACCAGAAGGGTGTACGGCCAGCAAAAATCCAGTCCAGAAATTCCTGCCCCCATTTCTTACCCATAAAGAAGTAGAGGAGCAAGAACTTAAAGGGGCTGGCTGCTGTCAGCAGGGTCAGCCCGGTCAGGGCCCAGGGAGCCAAGAGGCCCTGAGCTGCAGTAATGAGTAGACCCATGCCTGAGCCGGTCAAGAGGCTCAGGGCCCAGGGAGCATTGACCAGTAGCCAGGGGCGGGCAGGCGTGAGTGCCAGAGAGTAGATGGTCAAGAGGGCTAGCAGGCCCAGCAGGATTTTATCGGTCTTATCAGGTTTACGAATAAAAGAGGGCAGGGCCGGGTTCTGTGGCTCCTGCTCAGCCGGGGGCTGGTCTGTTGCTTGGGGGTTCACGGTCTCAAAGAATCCTTCATTCTAGGGAAGCTAGCGAATCATAATCAAGATGCTGTTTCTGGCCCGGTCGTGTAGGCCCCGCTGGTCGGCGTCCATGAGCACCACCGGCAGCAGGAACATGACCAGAGACTGGCGGATTAGGGCCGTCAGCCAGCCCACCGGACGTCCGTCCAGGGCCTGGACCTGCATACCCAGCAGCAGGTGGCCCAGGCTATGGCCCATAAAGCCTACCGAAGCTACCAGGTAGGCCCAGAAGACCAGAATCTGGCTGACGTCCAGGACTACTGAGTCGATTCCGGCCAAGGGACCGCGGGCCAGCAACAGGAAGATGCCCTGAACTAGAAGCCAATCGACCCAGAAGGCAACCAGGCGGCGACCGGGGCGGGCAATGGAGCCAGGGCCGGTTTGGGGGCGTCCCATCCGCTGGCCGGGGTAGGACTGGTCGCTGGGTGCTCCCTCAAGCCAGGAGCCTAAATCTTTTCTTGAAACCACCCTCCCAGCCTACCGTCTTGAGCCCAGCATGTTACACAGGCGAAACATAAGTGACATCCGGAAGCAAAAAAATCTGCCTAGAATAGGGTATGAGCAGCCTGGAAAAGCCCTCGCAGGCCCCAGCTGGCCCCCAAGACCCAACAAGGAGAGCAGATCTCACATGTTCACTACCGCCCAAGAGGTTCTGGATTTCATCCAGGCAGAGGACGTTAAGTTCGTTGATATTCGCTTCTGCGATATGCCTGGTGTTCAGCAGCACTTTAATCTACCTGCCAAGGCCGTTGACGAGGATTTCTTCGTCACCGGCCAAATGTTTGATGGCTCTTCTATCCGTGGTTTCCAGGGTATCGCCGAATCTGATATGCAGCTGATTCCTGATGTGACCAGCTGCTACCTGGACCCTTTCCGCCTGGAGAAGACCCTGGTCATTACCGGTTCTATCATCAACCCCCGTACCGGCGAGTCCTACCATCGTGACCCCCGCGGCGTGGCTGAACGGGCCGAGGAATACCTCAAGTCCACCGGTATCGCTGATACTGCCTTCTTTGCTTCTGAGGCTGAATTCTTTGTCTTTGATGATGTCCGCCACCAGGTGACTCCGCAGAAGGTATCCTTCCAGATTGATTCTGAGGAAGCCTACTGGAACTCTGGCCGTAAGGAAGAAGGCGGCAACCTGGGCAATAAGACCCCCATTAAGGGCGGCTACTTCCCCGTCACTCCGGTAGACAAGCAGGCTGATTTGCGTGATGCCATGTGCATCGCCATGGACCAGGTGGGCCTTGAGGTAGAACGTTCCCACCATGAGGTAGGTGCCGCTGGCCAGGCCGAGATTAACTACAAGTTCTCTACCCTGACCCAGGCCGCTGACGATCTGCTCAAGTTCAAGTACGTCATTAAGAACACTGCTGAGGCCTGGGGTAAGACCGTTACCTTCATGCCCAAGCCGGTTTATGGTGACAACGGTTCTGGTATGCACTGCCACCAGTCCCTCTGGCAGGATGGTGCCCCCCTCTTCTACGATGAGCGCGGCTATGCTGGCCTGTCCGACCTGGCCCGCTGGTACATTGGTGGCCTGATTGAGCATTCTTCTGCCGTGCTGGCCTTCACTAACCCCACCGTCAACTCCTATAAGCGTCTGGTGCCGGGCTATGAGGCCCCGGTCAACATGGTTTATTCCCAGGGTAACCGCTCTGCCGGTATCCGTATCCCCATCACCGGTTCTAACCCCAAGGCTAAGCGCCTGGAGTTCCGCGCCCCGGACCCCTCCGCTAACCCCTACCTGGCCTTCGCTGCCCAGCTCATGGCTGGCCTGGACGGCATCCGCAACCGGATCGAGCCGCCTGCCCCCATCGATAAGGATCTCTACGAGCTGCCGGCCGAAGAAGCCGCCGATATTAAGAAGGCTCCGGCTAACCTAGAGGAGGCCCTAGCAGCCCTGGAAGCTGACCATGACTTCCTGCTGGCCGGGGACGTCTTCACCGAGGACCTCATCCGCACCTGGATTGATTACAAGCGCTCCTACGAGCTGGAGCCCCTGTCTCTGGTTCCTCACCCCCTAGAGTACGAGCTCTACTACGGTGTCTAAGGGCTAAAAACCCAAGATAAACCTTCATGGGCCTGACCCTTCCATTATGGAAGGGTCAGGCCCATCTTGCTCTTTCTATAGGTAGCAAGAGGTATAGGATCCCATTTTAGGGTTAGCCAGGGTAAAAGAGCTCTTCAAAGACAGCCCTAGCCTGGCGGGTCATCCGCAGGTAGTCATCTTCCAAGACCGAAGCTGACCGGGGCGGGTAGCCCATCCAGCGGGCGATAGCCTCCAAATCAGAGCGGACCGTCGGCAGACTATCGGAAGCCCGTCCTGTCCGCAGCAGGTTAAAACCCCGAATAGTAGAAGCCAGCAGCCAGGCCCGGCTCAGGGCCTCCTCCTGCTCAGCAGAAACCAATCCCTCTTCCCGAGCAGCAGCCAGGGCCCCCAGGGTAGAGGTCGTCCGTAGGCCTTCGATCAGGTGAGCATGCTGCAACTGTAGTAGCTGCACCAGCCACTCAATATCCGTCAAACCACCTCGCCCCAGTTTCAGCTGACGGGAAGGATCAGCGCCCCGGGGCATCCGCTCAGTCTCCACCCGAGCCTTCATCCGTCGCACCTCAGTCACCTGGGCCGGACTAAAACTAGCCGGGTAACGATAGGGGTCAATCAGCTTCAGGAAGGCCTGGCCCACCTGCGGGGAGCCAGCAAAGGGACGAGCCCGCAGCAGGGCTTGAAACTCCCAGGTCTCAGCCCAACGCTCGTAGTAGTCCCGGTAAGAATCTAGCGAGCGCACCAAGGCCCCCTGCTTGCCTTCAGGACGCAGGTCAGCATCAATCTCTAGAACCTTCTCAGCCCGAATCGGCGGGCTGGTAGGCTGCTTAAGGAGGGCCACCATGCGGTTGATGAGGGCCTCGGCCTGAGCCTGGGCGGCTGATTCATCAGCACCGGGTAGGGGTCGGTGCAGATAGATCAGGTCT
>DKXC01000136.1 GCA_002492045.1 Micrococcaceae bacterium UBA7136 | reverse complement strand
CCCTTATCAATAAACCCCAGCAGGCAGGGACGGCCCGACGCCTGGGCCCGCCGAAAAACCCCGGCCGAGCAGGTTCTTACCGGAAACACCCGCAGCAGGGAATCCAGGGTCTGCCGGATCGCCCAAGCCTGAGAATAGGGCCCAAAATAGCGGACCCCCTTCTTCTTCTCGCCCCGCATCACCTGGGCCCGAGGAAACTGGTCCTTGAGAGTCACCGCCAGGTAAGGGTAGGACTTATCGTCCCTAAAGGCAATATTGAACTTAGGCTTGTACTCCTTAATCCAGGTGTACTCCAGCTGCAAGGACTCCAGTTCACTGGCCACCACCGTCCACTCCACCGAAGCGGCCGTATGTACCATGGCGTAGGTCTTCGGGGACAGGGAATCTACCCGGGCAAAATAAGAATTAAGCCGGTTCCGCAGATTCTTGGCCTTACCCACGTAGATAATGCGGCCGTACTCGTCCCGAAAACGGTAGACCCCCGGCTGGGTAGGAATCTGCCCCGACGCCGGCCGATAGGATGCTGGATCAGCCATCCTGCCTCACTTTCACACCAGTTCAGGGGCCGGGCCCTCAAACCCGACCCCGCCACACTCACTAGCCCAGAATCTCAGCCAAGAAACGGCCCGTATGAGACTGGGGCACCTTAGCTAGGTCCTCCGGGGTGCCGGTTGCCAGCACGGTACCGCCCCCGCTGCCGCCCTCAGGGCCCATATCAATCAGCCAGTCAGCGCTCTTAATAACATCCAGGTTGTGCTCAATGGTGATCACCGTATTGCCCTTATCGACCAGGCCCTGAACCACCTTAAGCAGCTTGCGGATATCCTCAAAATGCAGGCCCGTAGTCGGCTCATCCAGCACATAGATAGACCGGCCCTTAGACCGCTTCTGCAACTCGGTAGCCAGCTTAACCCGCTGGGCCTCACCACCTGAGAGAGTAGTTGCCGACTGACCCAGGCGTACATAACCCAGGCCCACCTCAACCAGGGTATCCAGGTAGCGGGAAATCTTGCTAAAGGCCGCAAAGAACTCAGCAGCCTCAGCCACCGGCATCTCGAGCACATCAGCAATAGTCTTATCCTTGTAATGGACCTCCAGGGTCTCCCGGTTGTAGCGCTTACCCTGGCAGACCTCGCAGGGAACATAAACATCCGGCAGGAAGTTCATCTCAATCTTGATAGTGCCGTCCCCAGCACAGGCTTCACAGCGGCCACCCTTGACATTGAAGGAGAAGCGGCCCGGCTGGTAGCCCCGCACCTTAGCCTCCTGGGTTTCCGCAAAAAGCTGGCGGATATGGTCAAAGACCCCTGTGTAGGTAGCCGGGTTAGAGCGGGGTGTCCGGCCAATAGGCGACTGATCCACATGAACCACCTTATCCAGCTGGTCCAGCCCCTTAATGGTCTTATGACGCCCCGGCACCTGGCGGGCCCCGTTGAGCTGATTGGCCAAAGAAGTATAGAGAATATCGTTGACCAGGGTGGACTTACCCGAGCCAGACACACCGGTCACCGCCGTCAAAACGCCCAGGGGAAAGTCAACATCAATGTTCTTGAGGTTGTTCTCGCGAGCGCCTATCACGCTGATGACCCGCTGGGGGTCAACCGCCCGGCGCTGGGCAGGCACCTCAATGGCCCGGCGGCCAGCCATATAGTCACCGGTGATAGACTCCGGGTTTTCCAGTAGCTGCTGGTAGGTGCCGGAATGAACTACTCGGCCGCCGTGCTCACCGGCCCCGGGGCCAACGTCCACAATCCAGTCGGCCTCCCGCATGGTGTCCTCATCGTGCTCCACCACGATTAGGGTGTTGCCCATATCCCGCAGCTTGGTCAGGGTTTCAATCAGGCGGCGGTTATCGCGCTGGTGCAGGCCAATAGAAGGCTCGTCCAGCACATAGAGCACCCCCACCAGGCCAGAACCAATCTGGGTAGCCAGGCGGATACGCTGGGCCTCACCGCCAGAGAGGGTACCGGCAGAACGGGCCAGGTTAAGGTAGTCCAGGCCCACGTCCAGCAGGAACTGCAGGCGGGCATCGATCTCTTTGAGCACCTGGTCGGCAATCTGGGCGTCCCGCTCGTTAAGTTTCAGGGTTCGCATGAAGTCCAGAGCCTGGCCCATGGGCATCTCGGTCACCTCAGCAATGGACTTACCACCCACCAGCACCGAGAGAATAGTGGGGTTAAGGCGGGCACCATCGCAGGCTGAGCAGGCCACTTTCCGCATGTACTGCTCATAGTGGTCCTTGGCCCGGTCAGATTCGGTTTCCTCGTACTTGCGCTTAATGTAGGCCAGGACGCCCTCAAAGCCGGAGGTGTAGCGGCGCTCGCGACCAAAGCGGTTCTTGTAGGCTACCGTCACCTGGTAGTCCTTGCCCTTGAGGATGGCCCGGCGCACCTTGGCAGGAAGGTCCTTCCAGGGGGTGGTCAGATCGAAGTCTAGTTCTTCGGCCAGACCTGCCAGTAACCGCAGCCAGTATTCGCTGCTGGCCTTGCCGCGGGACCAGGGGGCAACGGCGCCCTCGGCCAGGCTCAAATCAGGGTTGGGAATGACTAGCTCTTCGTCAACCTCCAGTTTGGAGCCGATGCCGTCACAGGCCGGGCAGGCACCAAAGGGCGAGTTGAAGGAGAAGGCCCGGGGCTCTACCTCGGTAATCTGCAGGGGGTGGCCATTGGGGCAGGCCAGGTTTTCGCTAAAGGAGCGGGTTCGGCTGGCTGAGTCTTCGGGCTCGTCCACGAACTCAATCAGGACCTTACCCTCAGCCAGGCCCAGGGCGGTTTCGACCGAGTCAGTCAGGCGCTGCTGGATGCTTTCCTTGAGGGCAATACGGTCAACTACTACCTCAATAGTGTGCTTGTACTGCTTCTCTAGCTTGGGGGCATCCTGCAGTTGGATGGTTTGCCCGTCAACCCGGGCCCGGGAGTAGCCGGCGGCACTGAGCTCCTGGAAGAGGTCAACAAATTCACCCTTGCGGGCGGTCACCACCGGGGCCAGGACCTGCAGGCGGGTACGCTCGGGGTAGGCCATGAGGGTGTCAACAATCTGCTGGGGCGACTGCTGGGAGATAGCCTCACCGCATTGGGGGCAGTGGGCCTGGCCCACCCTGGCCCAGAGCAGGCGCATGTAGTCGTAGATTTCGGTGATGGTTCCCACAGTTGAGCGGGGATTCTTGGAGGTTGATTTCTGGTCGATAGAGACAGCCGGGGAAAGACCTTCAATAAAGTCCACGTCGGGCTTGTCGACCTGGCCCAGGAACATACGGGCGTA
>DKXC01000133.1:1946-8037 GCA_002492045.1 Micrococcaceae bacterium UBA7136 | reverse complement strand
AGTAGTCCAGGCCACGGGCGATGGAAAGGTCGGCAATAACCTTGCCGGGGGCCCGCTTGGAGGCTTCGCCAATCACCTCAGTCAGCTCGGCTAGGCCCTCGTCCAGGAGGGGGTGGCTAACGCCCAGGGCCCGCACCTGGTCAGCAAAGGAGGTGTCTTCAGCCCGGATAGAGGCCAGGGCCAGAGCAGCGGCAGCTTGTTCTTGGCTGGCCCCTACTTCTTCTTGCAGGAGCTGGGCAACAGCCTCGGCTCCGATCTTTTCTAGCTTGTCGATATTGCGCAGAACCCCGGCAGTGTCCTCCAGGCCCAGACCCAGGTAGAAGCCCTCGGAGAGCTTGCGGTTATTGACCCGCAACTTGAAGTCAGGAATAGGTAGCTTGCTCAGGGCCTCCACAATAATCAGGGCCAGTTCAACGTCGTAGCGGAAGGGCAGCTGGCCATCACCAACCACGTCGATATCGGCCTGGGTGAATTCTCGGGCCCGGCCTTCCTGGGGGCGCTCACCCCGCCAGACCTTCTGAATCTGGTAGCGCATGAAGGGGAAGTTGAGGTAACCGGCGTTTTCTACCACGTAGCGGGCAAAGGGGACGGTCAAGTCGAAGTGGAGGGCCAGCTTCTCTTTCTTACCGGACTGACGGCTCTCATCGGCCTCATCCAGCAGGCGGGAGATAGCGTAGACTTCCTTATCAATTTCGCCCTTGCGCAGCAGCTGTTCGATGGTCTCGACGGAGCGAGTTTCAATGGAGGAGAAGCCATGAAGCTCGAAGGTCTGCCGCAGGGTGTCGAGAACGTAGTTTTCAAGGAGTCGTTCTTCAGGTAGAAGCTCTGGGAAGCCAGAGAGGGACTGTTTGCGGGCCATTATCTCCCCTAGGGTCATCAATTTCTCAGCTGGTTGGGCGCTTTTCTCAGGCGCAATCTTTCCCATTCTATCCCCTGCCCTGCCTAGCCGGTAATTGAAGCTCCTACCCTTTGCCCCCTAAAGGCGCTATGCTAGAGGAAGCGCCAGCCTGCTGGCCCTGGACCTTACTTCTTGCTTGGGCAAGAGGTAACTACTCCGGGCTTTACCCACGCAGTGAGCTGGTGCGCTTTTCATGACCCATGCGTCCGGACCGGACGCCACCAGTAGCGAAAAGAGTTATAGCGGTGACTACACAATCCGACGACACCCTGCCCGTCAACCTCGAGAAGGCCCGCCAGTTTGGCCGGGTTGATGCCGAAGGCCACGTATTTGTTATTGTTGACGGCCAAGAATTTGCGGTCGGCCAGGTTCCCGGTGTTTCTGAGGACGAGGCCCTGACCTACTTTGCCCGTAAGTTTGAGAACTTTGAGGCCCAGGTTGCCCTGCTCGAAGAGCGGGTAGCCCGCAAGGCCAAGGCCGCTGACCTGCAGAAGGCTGCCGCCCACCTGGGCCAGCAGGTTGCTGCCCGTAACATGGTGGGCGACTACGCTGCCCTACAGGAGCGACTGGTTGCCCTGGTGGGCAAGATTAATGAGCGTGAAGAGGCTGAAAAGACTGAGTCTGCTGAGGCCCGCCAGGCTGCCCTGGAAGCCCGGGAGGCTATCGTCTCTGAGGCTGAGACTATCTCTGCCCAGGGCGACGCCCAGATTCATTGGAAGAACTCTCACGCCCGCATGAACCAGCTCTTTGAGGACTGGAAGCAGACCCAGCGGGACCACCACCTGCCTAAGAGCATTGAGGACGAGCTCTGGAAGCGTTTTAGGGCTGCCCGCACCAGCTTTGACCGCCGTCGCCGGGCCCACTTCTCCCAGCTGGATGAGGCTAATGCTAAGGCTAAGCGGGTTAAGGAGGCCCTGATTGCTGAGGCTGAGGCCCTCTCCCACTCCACCGACTGGGCTGCAACTGCGGCCAAGTATCGGGACCTCATGGACCAGTGGAAGGCCGCTCCCCGCGGTGGCCGCCGGGAGGACGACGCCCTCTGGGCCCGTTTCCGGGCTGCCCAGGACGTCTTCTTTGACGCCCGCACCGCCATCAACGCCGAGTTGGACAAGGAGTTCGAGGCTAATCTGGTGGCCAAGGAAGCCCTGCTGGAAGAGGCCCGGGCCATCCTGCCGGTGACCGACCTGGCCGCTGCTAAGAAGGCCCTGGACGGCATTCTGGACCGCTGGGAGGAGATTGGTCGGGTTCCCCGCACCTCCGTCCGCCGGGTAGAGCAGGAGCTGCGTAAGGTCCAGGACGAAATCCACCGGGCCGAAAACGCCAAGTGGGTCAAGACTGACCCTGAAAAGCAGGCTCGGGCTAACTCTATGCTGACCCAGCTAGAAGAGGCTATTGCCGGGCTGGAAGCAGATTTGGCTGCGGCTGAGGCTAGCGGTAACGCCCAGAAGATTAAGAAGGCCCAGCAGGCCCTGGACGCCCGCAAGCAGTGGTTGACTACCCTCCAGGCTTCCTCAGCTGAGTTTGGTGCCTAAAACTCTTCTAACAGGGGCTAGAGAACTTATCCACAGCCCCTACTGAAACCGCCATATGCGCGTCATATAAGGTAATAAACCCCCGCCTTCTGCCTAGAAAGCGGGGGTTTTGCCCTCTTCCCCCCAAAGATCAGTGGCAGAAGAGCGCTGGTTTTGCACCGGGCAACTGCTAGAAATAAAACTATGCCCATACTCACGACCCAAGCCGGCCTCAGCGAACTACCCCTACCCCTGCTGGCCCCCAAAACCTTTGAAGACCACCGCCACTGGCACCTCACCTACAGCCAGGCCCAACTTAACCTAGCTGCCGGCCCCCATGCCTGGCCCAGCCGCAACCCGGCCCTCTCGCCACCAGCCGCCCAGATTGAAAAAGAGCTCCTGCTCCTACCTGACAGTCAAAAGCTGACCCGGGGTAAAAAACTGCAAAGAATCTGTCCCGGTGTCTACTACCCCAGCCAGTTAGCAGTCACGCCCCTGGTCAGGGCCCTAGCCCTGGCCCAGCTCCTGCCGCCGGGCTACCGGCAGCGCCTCCACTACAGTAGGCTAACCGCGGCCTGGATTCACGGCTATCATAGCGGTCCCCTGCCCCAGAAACTAGACGTCAACTTCGCCCCCGGTGACCGGGTGCACCTGCCTAAAAGCATCCGAGAACTCTACTGCCTGCATGCTGACCCCCTACCCAGTGGCCAGACCCAGCAGCTAGGGTACAGCCTGCTCACCAGTCCCCTAGCCACTGCCCTGGAACTTATCCTGACCCAGCCCCGAGAGGGCCAGGCCATCTCTACCGCCCTCAAAATTATGAGCGACCCGGCCAGCGGCTACCAGCCTCAAACCTTCCAGGGCCTCTTTGCCCAGCTCAAGGGAACCGGCCAGATCCACTGGGAACAGCTCAAAATCCTGACCCTCCTAGCAGACAACTACCACCAGGAGAATCAGGCACCCGAGCCCAGGGCAAAAAACCAACCTAGCTTTGGGCCGGAAGAGGGCGAGACCCCGTCAGACGGTAGGCCTTATAAATCCCCGGAACATTCTGAATCTGGTTGAGCAAATGATCCAGCATAAAACGGTCAGACAGCTCCACCGTGTAACGGTTAACCGCAAACCGGTCATCACTGGTATGCACCTTAGCGTCCACAATATTGCAGCCCGCCTCAGAAATAACCCTCAGAGTATCCACCAGCAGAGACTTCCGGTCGATACCCTCAACCTGGATGACCACCCTAAAGACAGTCGAAGAGCTAGGAGCCCACTCCACCGCCGTCTGCCGTGGGTCGTCCTGCTGGCTCAGAACATTAGGGCAGTCGCTGCGGTGTACCGAAATACCCTGCAAACGGGTCACAATACCCACAATCTCATCCGGCGGAACCGGCGTGCAGCAACGGGCAATGCGGGTCAAAACACCCTCAGCCCCCGGCACCAAGACGCCATTATCGTCCCCAGCGAAGGGACGATTCTGCACCAGTGAAGTGTCAAATGCATCCGGCTCCTGCTGGTCAGCCTCATCCTCCCCATAGTAGAGGTCTACCAGGGTAGAAATCACTAGGGAGGTCTCTACCTCACCCTCGCCCAGGGCATGGTAGAGCGAAGCCACATCGTTCTTACCCAGCTGCTGGGCCACCTGCAACATGAGTTCCGTGGTCAGCATCTTGGTCAAAGGCAGCTCATGCTGACGCATGGCCTTCACCAGCCGCTCCTTGCCCCGGTTCAAGGCCTCCAGGCGTCGTCCCTTGGCATAGTGCTGCCGAATCTTCGTGCGGGCCTTACTGGTACGAACAAACTTCAGCCAATCCTCACTAGGCTGATGATTCTCGTCCTTGGTCGTCAGAATCTCAACGGTTGAGGCAGTCTCAAGCTCAGTATGCAGGGGCACCAGACGGCCGTCCACCTTAGCCCCCACCGTCCGGTCGCCCACCTCAGTGTGAATAGCGTAGGCAAAATCAACCGGGGTAGACCCCACCGGCAGGCTAAGGGGCTTACCCTGGGGAGTCACTACCACAATCTCATCGGTTTCCAGGGTCTCAGCCAGCTGAGTATAAAACTGCTGCGGCTCCGGGTTAGAACTCGAAATCTCCGAAATGCTCTTCAGAATCTCAACATTGAAGGAAGAAGTCTGGCTACTAGCAGCCCGCCTATCCTCCAGCTTCTCACCCCGAGAAGCCGCCTTATAACGCCAGTGGGCCGCCACCCCGTACTCAGCTTCCTCATGCATGGCATAGGTCCGAATCTGGATCTCCAGCGGGAAACCACCAGGACCGTTCACCGTCACGTGCAAAGACTGATAATGATTATTCTTGGGCGACCGAATATAGTCCTTAAACCGCCCCGGCTGACTGGTCCACAGGGACAGCACATGCCCCAGAGCCGTATAACAGTCATCAAGGCTCTCAACCAGCAGACGAACAGCCAAGATATCGTTAATCTCATCGAAACTACGGCCCTTGGTCTTCATCTTCTGATGAATAGAGTAGTAATGCTTAGGACGGCCAGTAACAGTCACCTGCAAGCCCACCTGGCCCAGCCGCTCCACAATAGCGTCCTTAGCCTCATCCAGGTACTTCTCCAAGGTAGGGGTCCGCTCCCCCACCATCCGCACAATCTCCCGATAAATATCGGGACTCATAGCTGCAAAAGAAAGATCCTCCAGCTCCCACTTAATAGTGCTCAAACCCAGCCGGTGGGCCAGCGGAGCATAAATCTTCAACGTCTCCTCAGCCTTCTTAGCCGCCGACGCCGCAGAAACAAACCGCCAGGTACGGGCATTATGCAACCGGTCAGCCAGCTTAATGAGCAGAACCCGCAAATCCTTACTCATAGACAGCACCAGCTTACGGATAGTCTCAATCGGGGCATCCTCCCCATAGGAGACCTTATCCAGCTTGGTGACCCCATCCACCAGGTAGGCCACCTCATCCCCAAAATCAGCCCGCAACTGCTCCTGGGTATAGTCAGTATCTTCCACCGTGTCATGCAGCAAACCAGCCACCAGCACCGGCCCCGAAGCACCAATCTCAGCCAGAATGGTGGTCACCGCCACCGGGTGAGTGATATAGGGGTCACCGCTCTTACGCTTCTGCCCCCGATGGTAGTGGTCAGCCACCTCAAAGGCCCGCTGCAAAACAGCCAAATCCTCCTGCGGATGGTACTTAAGAACCGTCCGAATCACCGGAGCCAGCACCGGAGAAAAACGCGGACGCTGCCCCGAGGAACCAGACTCCTGACCAAATACCAGGCGGGCAGGAACCCGCCCAGAAGCAGACATGACCCGGTGGGATCCCCGCACCGGACGTTCTAGCGGCTGGTCAGCTCGGCTCATAGCTTCTTCTCCCTCAGCTTGCAGGATTCTTGCTTTGGCCTAATTCTAAAGCAAAAAGGGAGGGGAAGCGCTCACTTCCCCTCCCCATCAGTCTCTAGCTCTCCTGCCGGGTGCGCAGGACGGAAAGATCAACCTCTTCTACCTCAATGCTGGTAGCCAGGGGTAGGGCCTGGGCCTCCTGCTCCTGAGGCTGGAAATGCTGGCTGACTCCAGCCCGCTGACGCTTGACCAGCCGGGCCTGGGCCCGCACTTCTTTCTCTCCCAGACGCAGGGAGGCATAGGCCGGGGCCGCCACGCAGAGCGTCCCCAAAGTGCCCAGGATAATGCCCAAAAAGAGGGCCAGGGAGA
>DKXC01000133.1:0-1629 GCA_002492045.1 Micrococcaceae bacterium UBA7136 | reverse complement strand
CGGGAGAGCTCCTTGAGGGTGCCGGCCCCCAGCAGGAAGGATCCAATGAAAAGGATGGAACCCACCGGCAGCAGACCCACAATAGAGGTGTTGATAGACCGCACCAGGGTCTGGTTGACTGCCAGGTTTACCTGCTCGGCGAAGGTGGTGTCCTCCCGCTTGAGCAGGCCCTCAGTATTCTCGCGGATCTTATCGAAGACCACCACGGTGTCGTAGAGGGAGTAGCTGAGCACGGTCAAAAAGCCGATGATAGCGCTGGGGGTAATCTCAAAGCCCACCAGCCCGTAGAGCCCCAAGGTGGTGACCATGGTAAAGACCAGGCCAGCCATAGCCGAGATAGACATCTTCCAGGTGCGGAAGTAGAGGGCCATACCCACCAGCACCAGGCCCAGGAACCAGGCCAGACCAATCAGGGCCTGGCGGGTTACCCCGGCACCCCAGGTAGGGCCAACATAGGAGGAGGTCACCTGTTCAGGGCCCACCCCATAGGCCTCCTGCAGGGCAGCAGCAACGGCCAGGGTCTGGTCATCGGTCAGCTGGCTCATCTGCACCCGGACGCTACCGGCCGCAATCTCGGTTACCCGCACATCATCCGCTTCAGGGGCTGTGCTTGTAAGGGCCTGCCGGGCGGTCTCGAGGTTGCTATCAGCCACCTGAGAAATCGTGAACTCAGAGCCGCCCCGGAACTCGATACCCAGGTTAAAACCCCCCCGGGCCAGGGGAAGCAGCAAGGAAAGAAGCATAACCCCCAGGGCTAGGCCCAGCAAGAGCCGACGCTTGGCCACGAAGCCCAAGGAGCGTTTACCGGAATGCAGGTCATTGCCGAATTCTGCCAGTTTATTGGCCATTGGTCTGCTCCTTAGTGTCAGAAGATGAAGAGGCTGGGGTCTCTGCTTGAGCCTCAGCCTGCTGGGCAGCTAGGCGCTCCTGCTGGCGACGCTGGGCCAGAGACAGCTTTTTCTGACCCTCTTCAGGCTCCCGAATCCGCCCAGCCCCCCGGTAGAGGGGGGTAGCTCCCAGGGCCACCGGGTCCATACCAGAGAAGCGTCCGCCCTCTTGGAAGTAGGGCTTCTGGCCCAGCAGAACCATGACCGGGTGAATAAAGAGGAAGGTGATGAGAAGGTCAGCGATAGCAGTCAAGCCCAGGGTGAAGGCGAAGCCCCGGACGTTACCCACCGAAGCGAAATAGAGCACCACCGCAGCTAAGAGGTTGACAGCCTTAGAAGCCAGGATGGTTCGCTTGGCCCGGGCCCAGCCGTGGTCGATAGCGGCCGGGATGGTGCGTCCGGCCCGGATCTCGTCCCGGATACGCTCAAAGTAGACGATGAAGGAGTCTGCCATGAGGCCAATAGAGACAATGAGACCAGCCACACCGGCCAGGGAGAGCCGGTAGTTCATGCTGATGCCCAGCAGCACAATTACCCCGTAGGTGAAGGCGCCAGCCACCAGAATGGACACGATATTGACCAGGCCCACCAGGCGGTACTGGAAGAGAGAGTAAAGGAAAACCAGCAGCAGACCAATCAGACCAGCCAGCAGGCCCATCCGCAGCTGGTCAGCGCCCAGGGTGGCAGAAATCTGCTGCTCGGATTGGATGGTGAAGCTAATGGGAAGGGCACCGTAGCGTAG
>DKXC01000033.1:5976-6957 GCA_002492045.1 Micrococcaceae bacterium UBA7136 | reverse complement strand
TACGCCGTGGTAAAGAACACCCTGACCGCCATTGCGGCCAAGGAAGTCGGCATCGACGCATTCGATGGCCAGCTTCACGGCCCCAGCGCCATCGCCTTCATCAAGGGCGACTTCATTGACGCTGCCAAGGGTCTGCGTGACTTTGCCAAGGCAAACCCCCAGCTGATCGTAAAGAGCGGCTACTTCGAGGGCGAAGCTCTCGACGAAGCAGGCATCAACAAGTTCGCCAACCTGGAGTCCCGCGAGGTACTGCTGTCCAAGGTTGCTGGCGGCGCAAAGGGCGCAATCGCCAAGGTTGCCCGCGCTGTTGACGCTCTGCGCATCAAGCTCGAAGAGCAGGAAGGTGCAGCCCCCGAAGCCGAGTAAGGGCTTCCCCTGCACCAGGCCCACCCACCAGCGGGCCTAACCCACAAGATTTTAGACTGGCAGGCAGGTCACTAAGACCAACCTGCACAAACAAAGAGAAGGAGCCAAGCTCATGGCTAAGCTTTCCATCGAAGAACTGATTGCCGCTTTCAAGGAACTCTCCCTGGTTGAGGTTTCCGAGTTCGTCAAGGCTTTCGAGGAAGAATTCGACGTAACCGCTGCTGCCCCCGTTGCTGTTGTAGCCGGTGGTGGCGCTGCTGACGGTGGCGCTGCTGACGAGAAGAGCGAATTCGACGTTATCCTCGAGTCCGCTGGCGACAAGAAGATCGGCGTTATTAAGGAAGTTCGCGCCCTGACCTCCCTGGGTTTGAAGGAAGCTAAGGACCTGGTTGACGGCGCTCCCAAGCCCATTCTGGAAGGTGTCTCCAAGGAAGACGCTGAGAAGGCTAAGGAAGCTCTGGAAGGCGCTGGCGCAACCGTCACCCTCAAGTAAGTTTCTTACTTTTCTTATTTCTTTGGCGCCAGGGCGGTACCTTTTCGGAGGTGCCGCCCTGGCGGCTTTTAAAGAAGAAACCCCCAGCCCTTCCCCCAGGCCCTCTTTTTTCCTAGTCTGGT
>DKXC01000033.1:0-5654 GCA_002492045.1 Micrococcaceae bacterium UBA7136 | reverse complement strand
CTCTTTTTTCCTAGTCTGGTCACATGGCTAAGTTACTGATTCGGGCAGGCTGGCTTCTCACCCTCCTGGCCCTCCTCTGCTGGCTCATCATCCTGCTGAAACCAGGCAGCCCCATCGCGGCCTGGCTCTCTACCCGCCTGATTATTGCCCAGGCCCTAGCCTTCCCCGCCCTACTAGCCCTTGCCGGGCTGGGGCTCCTCCTGCTAGCCCTGCCCGTCAGTCTCTACCCCAAGGCTAGCGGGCCCACCCGCCTTCTGGCTGGTCTTACAGCCCTGGCCTGCCTGGCCACCTCATCCTTGGCCCTGACCGATCCCTACGGCGCAGGCCGCCGCCAGAAAGAAGGCATACCCCTAATCGCCTGCCATCCTTACCAGGAATATCGGGTTACCACCTACAATGCCCAGAACAGTCTGACCGCCCAGAGCTTAGAAAGGCTACTCGCCAACAGGCCGGACTTCCTGGTACTCCCTGAAGTATCAGCAGACAACCCTGCCCTCCAGCAGGCCCTGAATCGCTACCAGCTCTTTAGCAGTCAGAGCCAAGAAGAAGGAATAGCCCCCACCCTGGTTCTGGTCAGTCGGCACCTGGGCCGCTACCAGGCCCAAGAAGTAGCCATAACCTTCGGGGGCCTGCTCCTCACACCAGAAGAAGAGGGGAGCGGGCCCAGCCTGCTGGCCGTCCACACAGCCCCACCCCTACCCAGCTACATGGATCGCTGGCGTCAAGACCTGGCCAGCCTAGAGAAAGTAGCCAATAACCCTCGAATAGACCTCATCGCCGGTGACTTCAACGCCACCCTGCACCACGGCAGCCTGGCAAACTACGCCGGAGAAAATAGCCGCACAGGTCTTGACGCTGCCCTCAGCCTCAACCGAATCTACGGAACCTGGCCGGCTGATGGCTTCCTGGGTCTGCGGGCCCCTATCGACCACATCCTGGTTATGCAAGGCCCGCCAGCCAGGGCCCACTCCCTGAATTACCTCAAACTTGGGGCATCAGACCACCTGGCCCTGGCCGGCAGCATAGGACTCTGCCCCAGAGGAAGCTAGCCGCCCCTACCATAAGCTGGCATATTTGCCGGTATAGCCCCTGGCCCGCAGTAAGAAGAGATCGGGGCGGTAAGCTAGATGCCCAAGGAAAAGACAAGCAGCACCTAGCCCAAGGAGAAGCCGTGCCCAAGCCCGGACGTCCGGACGCAGCCCAACTTCTAGCCGCAGCTGAGCAAGCCTACAGCGACTACCACCAGCAGGTCATCAGCGACCCCGACTACCCGGCCCTCCACCTGGCCCCGCCTGTCGGCCGGCTCAACGACCCCAACGGCCTGATCTACCGCCAAGGAACCTATCACGCCTTCTACCAGTACTCCCCGGTTCACCCCACCCGGGCTGTCTTCTGGCGCTACGCCACTAGCGAGGACCTCACCCACTGGCAGGACCGCGGAACCGTTATCGCCCCCACCGACTGGTTCGACAAGGACGGCTGCTACTCTGGCTCCGGCTTCGTCGCCGAAGACGGCAGCTTCGAGTTCTTCTACACCGGCAATGTCAAGGACGAACAGGGAAACCGTGAAGCCTACCAGGTGCTCTTCAGCTCACCCGACCAGGGCCAGACCTTCAGCCCCAAGCAGGTGCTGATTCAGGGCCCAGCTGCTGGCTATACCGCCCACTACCGGGACCCCCAAATCTTTGAGCGGGCCGGCCGCTTCTACATGGTTCTGGGTGCCCAGCGACAGGATGAGACCGGGGCCGTGGTGCTCTACTCCTCAGAAGACCGCCGGTCCTGGGCCTTCGAGGGGGAGATCACCTACTCTGACCCGTCCCTGGTAGCCCTGGGCTACATGTATGAGTGCCCCGGCCTGATTCAGTTGCGGGACCAGGCAGACGGCCAGCTCAAGGACGTTCTCATTTTTAGCCCCCAGGGTATGGAGGCCGACGGCGAGAAGTACAACAATATCTTCCAGACCGGTTACATTGTGGGCAAGCTGACCGGCACCCACTTTGAGGTTCAGACCCCCTTCACCGAATTAGACGCAGGCACCGAGTTCTACGCCCCCCAGTGCTTCCACGGGGTGGGGGCTGATGGGTCCCAGGCTATTCTGCAGGGTTGGTTCGGTAACGCCGATCAGGACGACCACCCCTCCTGGAATCAGCACTGGGTGCACATGCAGACCTACCCCCGGGCCCTGACCCTGCGGGCCGGTAAGGTCTACCAGAACCCGGTGGGCTACCTGGACTCAGCCCTGCCCCTAGAACCCGTCAGCCTAGAAGAAGACGGCTCAATCAGCCTGCTAGAGAATGCCCGGGTTTTCCGGCTGACTGGCCGAGCCAAGGTTCAGCAGCCCCTAGAAATCCTGGTAGAAGATGGGCAGGGAGTGGCCCTGCGTCTGACCCTAGACTCATCCTCAGCCCAGCTTGATCGGACCGGCTGCCGCTACCAGGTGGGTGGGAGCCAGCGCAGCCGGGCCCTGGCAGAAGCCGGGGAAGGCAGCTTTGACCTGCTCATTGATGCTTCTGCCACCGAGTTCTTTGTGGACGGGGGAGCGGAAGTCTTCTCCTCCCGCACCTACTTCACCGGCTCTCGCCGGCGGGTTCGGCTGCTGGTGGGCGGTGAGCCTGCCAGCGAGCAGATAGTAGAACTAGCAGCAGCCCGCCTGGCCGAAGACTAGGCCACAGGAACGGGGGACGGGGCGGTAAAAGTTCCGTCCCCTGGCACAGGTCAGCAGGCAAGGGGCCTACCTGCGGGGCCGGGCAGGTGGTAGGGTTATGGCAAGGTCACCGCGTAGGGCGGTAACCGCTGAACCTAAGGAAAGGTGAACCTACAATGGCAGGTTTCTTCAAGAAGCTTTTTGGTGGCGGCCAGCAGGAAGAAGCTGCACCCGCAGCACCCGCCCAGGAGGCAGCCCCCGAACTGGTCAAGAGCGTCCTGGCAGCCCACATGAGCGGTCAGGTCCTGGAGCTTTCTAAGATTGACGAGCCCATGTTCGCCTCCGGTGCCCTGGGCCCCGGCACCGCTATTGAGCCCACTAATGGTCAGGTTCTGGCCCCGGCTGACGGCGAGATTACCGTTGCCTTCCCCACCGGCCACGCCTTTGGCCTGCGGACCGCTGACGGCCTGGAACTGCTGATTCATGTAGGTTTTGACACCGTTGAGCTGGATGGCAAGTTCTTCAGCCCCAAGGTTGAGAAGGGCGCCCAGGTTAAGAAGGGTGACGTTCTGGTTGAGGCTGACCTAGAAGGCATTAAGGAAGCCGGTTACGCCATCACCACCCCCCTGGTGGTTACCAACTACCGGCAGCTTAAGGCTGAGGCCCAGGCCCTGACTGACCAGGTAGCAGCTGGTGACGACCTGCTTGAGGTTAGCCGTCCTGCCTAAGCTCGCTTATTGACTTATAAGGAAGAACCTCCTGCTCTTTTGGGCGGGAGGTTCTTTCTATAAAGGGCGGCTGATAGTATGACAAACGATTATTCATAATCATCGGAAAATACATCACAATCTCCCCTTAAGCTGAGATGGTCCCGGTGAGCTTCTTGGCGGGGAGTCCATAGGAGTTCAAGATCATGAATCATAAATCCGGGGCCGATCGCGTCCTGACCAATCTGGGCGGGGTCGACAATATTGCGGCTGGTGCCCACTGCGCCACTCGTCTGCGGCTGGTGCTGAAAGACATGGACGCTGTTAACCAGCAGGCCCTGGACAATGACGAGGACCTCAAAGGTACCTTTAACAATTCTGGCCAGTTCCAGGTCATTGTTGGCCCCGGCGACGTAGACGAGGTCTACAAACATATGGCAGCTGCCGGTATGAAGCAGGTGTCTAAGGACGAGCTTAAAAATGTAGCAGCTGACCAGGGCAACCTCTTTACCCGTTTTATTAAGGTTGTTTCAGAAATCTTCCTGCCCATTATCCCTGTTCTGGTGGGCTCTGGTTTGCTGATGGCACTGAACAATGTGCTGACTGCGCCCAAGATTTTTGATCCTAAGCTGTCTCTGATTCAGATGTACCCGGCCTGGGAGGGCTTCGCCGGAATCGTTAATCTGCTCTCGGCGGCAGCCTTTGCCTTCCTGCCGGTACTGATTGGTTTTACCGCCACCAAGGTTTTTGGTGGTAACCCCTACCTGGGCCTCACCATGGGTGCCGCCATGGTCTTCCCCTCTCTAGTCAATGGTTACAACGTAGCTCAGGCCCTTGAAGAGGGCACCATGACCTACTGGGACGTCTTTGGTATTCAGGTGCAGCAGGCCGGCTACCAGGGCACTGTTCTGCCGGTTATCCTGGTCTCCTTTATCCTGGCCAATGTTGAGAAGTTCTTCCATAAGATTCTCAAGGGCACCATTGACTTCATGTTCACCCCCACCCTGACCCTGCTGATTACGGGCTTTACCACCTTTATGCTGGTGGGACCGCCCATGTTCCGGCTGGGTACCCTGCTGGGTGAGAGCATTAACTGGCTTTACACGACTGCTGGCCCGGTCGGCGGTTTCCTCTTCGGTGGTGTCTACTCAGCCATCGTTATTACCGGCCTGCATCAGGCCTTCCCGCCCATTGAATTGCAGCTGATTGCTCAGGGCGGTTCCTTCATCTTCGCTATCGCCTCTATGGCTAACGTGGCTCAGGGCGGTGCCGCTCTGGGCGTCTACCTGACCTCTAAGGATGAAAAGATGAAGGCCCTGGCCGGTGCTACTGCTCCTTCTGCCTTCCTGGGTATTACTGAGCCCGCCATCTTTGGTGTTAACCTGCGCCTGCGCTGGCCCTTCTACATTGGTCTGGCTTCCTCAGCTATCGCATCAACCCTGATCGCTGTCTTTGGTGTTAAGGCTCTGTCTCCTGGTGCTGCGGGCTTCCTAGGCTTCCCCTCTATCGATCCCACTATTGGCATGGGCTGGACTGGCTTTACCATCGCCATCCTGACTTCAGCTGCCCTCTCCACTGCTGCCTCCTTTATCTACGGTAAGCGGGTCTTTGCCGGCCAGACTGCCAGCACCTCGGCCTCTGACCAGGCTGAGGCCCCGGCCCAGCCTGCCCCGGCAGCTGCCCCTGCTTTTGAGGCAACCGAAGGCTACGGCCTGGGTGCCCACCTGACCGGTACTGCCCTGGCCCTGGGCCAGGTCTCTGACCCCACCTTTGCCTCCGGTGCCCTGGGCCCTGGCGCTGCCGTCGAACCGAGTGAGGGTAAGCTCTACGCCCCGGCTGACGGTAAGGTGACCGTTGCCTTCCCCACCGGCCACGCTATCGGTATGAAGACCGAGCAGGGCCTGGACCTACTCATGCACATTGGCTTTGACACCGTTGAGCTAGAGGGCAAGTTCTTTAGCCCCAAGGTAGCCAAGGGTGACCTGGTCAAGAAGGGCGACCTGCTGGTGGAGTTCGATATGGATTCGATTGCCAAGGCCGGTTACCCCCTGACCACCCCGCTGGTCATTACCAATGCCAAGAAGACGGTTGAGGACACCGCCCTGGTCCCGGCTTCTGGTCAGGCTCTGGTTGCTGGTGATGACCTGCTGGCTGTTGCCGCTAAGAAGGTCTCTGCCTAGGCTGCAAAGCGACTTATAGTGAGCGGCCCTGCCCCTCTTTGTCCCCTCTTCTGGGGGCGCTTTGAACTAGCCCCCGAAAGTTAGACCACCTTAACTCTAACCGACCAAAACCCCAAGGGCCTG
>DKXC01000075.1:3758-3919 GCA_002492045.1 Micrococcaceae bacterium UBA7136 | reverse complement strand
AGCGGATTATCTGGCTGGGCTCCGAAGTTCGTGACTCCAACGCCAACCGCATCTGCTCCCAGCTGCTGCTGCTCTCAGCCGAAGACCCCGAAGCAGACATCTACCTCTACATCAACTCACCCGGCGGCTCCGTCACCGCTGGCATGGCCATCTACGACACC
>DKXC01000075.1:869-3445 GCA_002492045.1 Micrococcaceae bacterium UBA7136 | reverse complement strand
GGCATGGCCATCTACGACACCATGCAGCTGATTCCCAACGACGTTGTCACCGTAGTGACCGGTATGGCTGCCTCTATGGGCCAGTTCCTACTAACCGCAGGTGCCCCCGGTAAGCGCTACGCCACCCCCAACGCCCGCATCCTCATGCACCAGCCCTCCGGCGGTATTGGCGGCACTGCCTCAGACATCCGCACCCAGGCCCAGCTAATCCTGGACATGAAGAAGCGCCTGAGCGAAATCACCGCAGAGCGTACCGGCCAGACCGTTGAAACCATCCTGCGCGATAACGACCGCGACAACTGGTTCACCGCCGAAGAGGGCCTAGCCTACGGCTTCTTCGACAAGATTCTGGACAAGATCGGCCCGGCTACCGGTGGCGCCAGCCAGAAGTAAGCGGCCCACCCAACCCAAGGAGAACCCCTCATGATTCATCTTCCCTCATCTACTGCCCCGGCCGGCATGCCCAGCAGCCGCTACGTCCTGCCCAACTTTGAGGAGCGCACCCCCTACGGTTACAAGCGCCAGGACCCCTACGCCAAGCTCTTTGAAGACCGCATTATCTTCCTGGGTGTTCAGGTAGACGACGCCAGCGCCGACGACATCATGGCCCAGCTGCTGGTCCTCGAATCCCAGGACCCCGACCGGGACATCACCCTCTACATCAACTCACCCGGTGGCTCCTTCACCGCCATGACCGCCATCTACGACACCATGCAGTACATCCGGCCTGAGATTCAGACCGTCTGCCTGGGTCAGGCTGCCTCCGCGGCCGCCGTCCTGCTGGCTGCCGGTACCCCCGGTAAGCGTCTGGCCCTGCCCAACGCTCGTGTGCTGATCCACCAGCCGGCCCTATCCGGTCAGCAGGGTGGTCAGGCCTCTGACATTGAGATTCACGCCAACGAGGTCATGCGCATGCGTGAATGGACCGCCCAGACCCTGGCCCTGCACTCAGGCAAGACCTTCGAAGAAGTCGACAAGTCCATCGAGCGTGACAACATCCTGACCGCCGCAGCTGCCCTGGAGTACGGCATTGTGGACCAGGTGCTAGAGTCCCGCAAGGCTGTAAAGCCTGCCACCAACACCGCCCTCAAGCACGACTAAGCTGAGAAGCTGACCGGCCCCTTTCCTGTTCTTTTGGCCCAGGCCAGAAGCAGGGGAGGGGCTTTACTCTTAGGCAAGCCAGGGGCCGACAGGCCCAGGTCTCAGGTAACTTCCTTGAGCCAAGAGAGAAGGGCCTTGGGTCTTGGGCCCGGGCAGGGTAGATTAGAGGGGTAAGACCCTCAGCCGGGTAGGACAGAACGAAAGCAAAGGTCAAGAGAAATGGCACGGACCAGCGAGAACGCAGCCTTGCGTTCCTGTTCCTTCTGTGGCAAAAACCAGCGCCAGGTGCGCAAACTCATTGCCGGGCCCAACATCTATATCTGCGACGAATGCGTTGCCCTCTGCAACGAAATCCTGGAAGAAGAGCTAGGCCAGGTCAAGGACCTCACCGACTCCTCCCAGCCCCTGCCCACGCCTCAAGAAATCTTCGACCACCTGCAACTCTACGTGGTGGGCCAAGAGGCCGCTAAGCGCACCCTGGCTGTTGCCGTCTATAACCATTACAAGCGGCTCCAGGCCCAGCAGAAGGCCAGCCAGGAGGGCAAGGAACTTCTCGCCACTGACGGCGAAGACGTAGAAATCGCCAAGTCCAACATCCTGCTGGTCGGCCCCACCGGCTCCGGTAAGACCTACCTGGCCCAGACCCTAGCCAAGAAACTGGACGTTCCCTTCGTCGTCGCCGACGCCACCTCCCTGACCGAGGCCGGTTACGTGGGCGAAGACGTCGAAAATATCCTGCTTAAGCTCATCCAGGCCGCCGACGGTGACATTACCAAGGCCCAGCAGGGCATCATCTACATCGACGAAATCGACAAGATCTCCCGCAAGGCAGACAACCCCTCCATCACCCGGGACGTCTCAGGTGAGGGCGTCCAGCAGGCCCTGCTCAAAATCCTAGAAGGAACCGAAGCATCGGTGCCTCCCACCGGCGGACGCAAGCTACCCCACCAGGAATACCTGAAAATTGACACCTCCAACATTCTCTTCATCGTGGCAGGTGCCTTCGCCGGTATTGAACAGATCATTAACAGCCGGGTAGGTAAGAAGGGGATCGGCTTTGGCGCCCCCCTGGGCCTCGCCGACCAGGAAACAGACATCCTGACCCAGCTGGAACCTGAAGACCTACTCAAGTTCGGCCTGATTCCCGAATTCATTGGACGCCTGCCGGTCCTAGCCTCTTTAGGTCAGCTGACCGAAAGCGACCTGGCCCGGGTCCTGACTGAACCCCGCAACGCCCTCATTAAACAGTACAAGCGGCTGCTGGCTCTCGACCAGGTAGAACTGGTGGTTGAAGAATCAGCCCTGGCCGCCATCGCCCAGCAGGCAGCCTCCCGGGGCACCGGGGCCCGGGGCCTACGGGCCATCCTGGAAGGCCTGCTGCAACCGGTCATGTTTGAGGTGCCCAGCCGACCCGAAATTAGCCGGGTCATCATTGACGGGGCCGTTGTGGAAGGCAGCAAGGACCCTATCTTGGT
>DKXC01000075.1:0-549 GCA_002492045.1 Micrococcaceae bacterium UBA7136 | reverse complement strand
TGTGGAAGGCATCAAGGACCCTATCTTGGTGCTAGAAGACCCCCAGCAGAAAATCGCCTAAACAAGGCTGCAAGGACGGAGACAAAAAGTGGCTGACAAGACCCGCGTCGATTTCTGGTTTGACCCTATCTGCCCCTGGTGCTGGATGACCTCCCGCTGGATCAAGGAAGTGCAAGCCCAGCGCGATATTGAGGTGACCTGGCACCCCTTCTCCCTTTCTGTCCTCAACGAAGGACGAGACCTACCGTCTGACTACCGCAAGCACATGGATCAGGGCTGGGGGCCGGCCCGGCTAGCTACCGCTGTGGCTGAGAACTACGGCCAGGAGCAGCTGGATGCCCTCTACACTGCCCTGGGCCAAGCCATCCACCACCAGCAGATCAACAAGGGCGACAAGGACTTTGCCCAGGCTATCGAGGTTGCCCTGGCCCAGGCGGGACTCCCGGCAGATCTAGCCCAGGTTGCCCAGAGCCAGGACTACGACCAGGCCATGCGGGCTTCCACCGCAGCCGGGCTGGAAGCAGCCGGTGGTGACGATATTGGTGTTCC
>DKXC01000131.1:1249-5835 GCA_002492045.1 Micrococcaceae bacterium UBA7136 | reverse complement strand
CCTCAACAGCTACTACAACCAGGCCCTGGTCGAAAACGAACTGACCCCCCTGGCTCAGCCCGAGCTAGACATCGTCTCCAAGCCCGAAGAGGCTAACCGTGAGGCTGACGTCAAGCTGACCATCGAGGTCACCGTCCGTCCTGAGATTGAGCTGCCTGACTACAAGGGCATCAAGGTTGAGGTTGCCCCCGTCGAGGTCACCGCTGAGGATGAGCAGAAGGCCCTGGACGACCTGCGCGGCCGCTTCGGCACCCTTAAGACCGTTGAGCGTCCTGCTGCTGACGCTGACTTCCTGACCATCAACATCGCCGCCGAAATCGACGGCGAAGAGGTTGACGCCGCTAACGACCTTTCCTACCAGGTAGGCTCCGGCACCATGCTGGAGGGCCTGGACGAGGCTGTTCTGGGCCTGTCTGCTGGTGAGGACGCTACCTTCGTCACCAAGCTGGCCGGCGGCGAGCACGCTGGTGAAGAGGCCACCGTTAAGGTTGCTGTAACCGCTGTTAAGGAGCGGGAGCTGCCCGAGGCTGACGATGACTTCGCTCAGCTGGCCTCCGAGTTCGACACCATTGCTGAGCTCAAGGAAGACCTGAAGAAGCAGGCTGCCGAGGCTAAGACTGCCCAGCAGGGTGTTGAGGCCCGCGACAAGGTTCTGGAGGCTCTGGTTGAGCTGGTAGAGGTTCCCGTCCCCGAGAAGGTTATCGAGGAGCAGCTGGCTCATCACTTCAACACCCCCGGCCAGGACGCCGACCACGACACTGAAGAGCACCGTGCAGAGGTTCGCGCCAACACTGAGCGGGCCTTCAAGAACGAGATTATTCTGGACGCTATTGCTGAGAAGGAAGAAGTCTCTGTTGAGCAGGCTGAACTGATTGACTACATCATCAGCATGAGCCAGCAGTACGGTATGGACCCCAACCAGTTCGCCCAGATGCTGGACGGCTCCGGCCAGTCCGGCATGATTGTTGGTGAGGTTCGCCGCTCCAAGGCCCTGGCTGCTGTTCTGGCCAAGGCTGAGGTTAAGGACTCCGAGGGCAAGGCTGTTGACCTGTCCTCCTTCCTGGGTGAGACTGCAGAAGAAGCCAAGTAGGCTCTAGTCTTCTAGGAACCCGTAAAAAGACCCTTGCGCTAGCTCCCTGTGGGCTGGTGCGGGGTCTTTTTTGTGCTTTCTGAGAGAAATAAGGGGCAAGCTGGGGTCTTGGAGGGTGGGGGGAGTAGCCTCCCGGGAGAATTAGATGAAAAAAATATCGCTTATTTAGCCTTTTGGGCTTGCCAAGCTGAGGTGACAGTCACTAACCTAGGATAGGTCAGCCTAAGTTCTACATCAGGCTGACCAACCCCACACCCACAAAAGAAAGCGGAAAACCCGTGAAGGTTAAGTCCCTCTCCCTCCTGGCCGCCACCTCGGTCCTAGCACTGACGCTGACCGCCTGCGGCGCAGGTAGCAACACTGCTTCTCAGAACAGCTCCTCCTCTACCAGCCAGTCTGCTAGCCAGAGTGCTACTACTGTCACCGTCACCGACAACTACGGTGAAGTAACTGTCACCGTGCCGCCGCAGAAGGTAGCAGCTACCGACAACCGCACCTTCGAGGTGCTAGAAGCCTGGGGCGTCAAACTGGTAGCTGCCCCCATCCCCCTGGTGCCGGCCACCGTCCAAACCTACAAGGACCCCTCCATCACCGACCTAGGAACCCACCGGGAACCCAACCTGGAGCTGTTGGCAGCTGAAGAACCCGACCTGATTGTCAACGGCCAGCGCTTCTCCCGGCACTACGAGGCCATCAAGGAACTCAACCCCCAGGCAGCCATCCTTGAGCTAGAGCCCCGTGAGGACCAGCCCCTGGACCAAGAACTCAAGCGGCAGGTTACCACCCTGGGCCAGGTCTTTGGCAAGGAAGCTGAAGCCAAGAAACTAGTAGAGGACTTCGACGCGGCCCTGGCCCGCGCCAAGGCCGCCTACGATGGCAAGTCCACCGTCATGGCTGTTAACGTTTCCGGTGGCGAAATTGGCTACATTGCCCCCTCCATCGGTCGCACCTATGGCCCCCTCTTCGATTTGCTAGGTCTCAAGCCCGCCCTTGAGGTAGAGGGTGCCTCTGACAACCACCAGGGCGATGATATCTCTGTTGAGGCGATTGCCCAGGCCAACCCCGATTGGATGCTGGTTCTGGACCGGGACGCCGGTACCTCCACCGATGAGGGTTCCCCGGCAGCTGCCGACGTCATTGCCGGTAGTGCTGCCCTGGCTAATGTGACGGCTGTCAGCAAGGAGCAGATTGCCTATGCCCCGGCCGACACCTACACCAATGAATCCATCATCACCTACACCGAGATTCTCAACGACCTAGCCGACAAGTTCGAAGCTGCTCGCTAGCATCTCACCGTTTCTTTCTCACTCACTATAGGAGTCACCCTGCCCCCAATCGGTAGGGTGACTCCTTGAAAGTCTTTATGAGCCCCAAAGCCCCCAACCCAGCGACCCGCAAGCGTCCGCCCATTCTCTCGGTCTCTTTCTTCTTGGCCTGCCTAGTGGTCAGTGGCCTCCTGCTTCTTTCCTTAGTCACCGGCCAGTACGATGTTTTTGGCCAGGCCGACGGGGCCGATATTTTCGCTATCACCCGGATTCCCCGCACCCTGGCCCTGATTCTGGCAGGGGCCGCCATGGCCATGAGCGGCCTGGTCATGCAGATGCTCACCCAAAACCGTTTTGTGGAGCCCTCCACCACCGGCACCACCGAATGGGCCAGCCTGGGGCTACTTTTTATGCTCTACTTCTTCCCGGCAGCCAACATCCTGCAGCAGATGGCTGCCGCCGTGACCTTCGCCTTTATCGGCTCCATGGTTTTCTTTCTCTTCCTGCGCCGGATCTCCCTGCGGTCCTCCCTGATTGTGCCCCTGGTGGGCATCATGCTGGGAGCTGTGATCTCGGCCTTCACCACCTTCTTTGCCCTGCAAACCAACCTGCTTCAGTCCCTGGGGGTCTGGATGGCAGGCAGCTTTACCTCGGTCATCCAGGGCCAGTATGAGGTGCTCTGGCTGGTGCTGCTGGTGCTGGCCCTGATTTTCTACTACGCGGACCGGCTGACCCTAGCCGGCCTGGGCCAGGACACGGCCACCAGCTTAGGGCTCAATTACTCCCAGATCCTGCTGATTGGTACGGCCCTGATTGCTATGGCCAGTGGGGTAGTAACCGTCGTTGTCGGGTCCCTGCCCTTTGTGGGGCTGATCGTACCTAACCTGGTTTCCCTCTGGCGGGGGGACGACCTGCGCTCCAACCTGCCCTGGGTAGCCCTGACCGGGATTGCCCTAGTAACCGTCTGCGACCTGCTAGGACGCACCCTGATTGCCCCCTTCGAGATTCCGGTTTCGGTCATCCTGGGCATGGTGGGGGCCGTCCTCTTTATCGGCATGATTCTTAAGGGGAGGGCCCGTGCCTAGCCTGAGTCCTCTCCCTGGCCGTCAGGCTGGCGCCTTCAAGAACCCTGCCTCAGCCCGCCGCTACTGGCTAACCCTGGCCCTTATTGGCCTGATCGGAGCCCTGGCCGCCTTTGGTCTGCTGGCCTACGCCAACCCCTTCGAGACTGGAAGCCCCAAGTGGTGGCTGGTAGCTAACCGCCGGACCAACGCCCTGATTGCTATGGGAGTGGCGGCCCTGAGCCAGGCCCTGGCTACGGTGGCCTTCCAGACGGTAGTGAACAACAGGATTATTACCCCCGGTATCCTGGGCTTTCAGGCCCTCTACACGGCCATTCACACGGCCACTATCTACTTTGGTGGGGCTGCCGGGCTGATCGCCGCCCATACCCTAGAGACCTTCCTCTTTCAGCTGGTCATGATGCTGGCCCTCTCCCTGCTGCTTTACTCCTGGCTACTGACCGATAAAAAAGCCAATATGCACCTCATGCTGCTGGTGGGCGTAGTCCTGGGCGGAGGGCTGGGCTCCCTCTCTACCTTCATGCAGCGCATGCTGACCCCCAGCGAGTTCGATGTGCTGACTGCCCGTCTCTTTGCCTCAGTCAATAATGCGGACGCCAGCTACTACCCCCTGGCCCTGCCCCTGGTAGCGGGCGCTGCCCTGCTGCTCTTTCTCAAGTCTCCCACCCTCAATGTTCTGGGCCTGGGGCCAGAAGTAGCCTCTAACCTGGGGATTAACCACCGACGCCAATCCATCCTGGTGCTGATTCTGGTTTCCCTACTCATGGCGGTTTCTACCGCCCTGGTAGGCCCCCTGACCTTCCTGGGCTTTCTGGTAGCCACCTTGACCTACCAGCTGGCCGACACCTACGACCACCGCTACCTCTTCCCCCTGGCCAGCCTGCTAGCCTTCGCTATTTTGGCCCTCTCCTACTTCATCATGAACCACATCTTTGCTGCCCAGGGCGTGGTGGGAATTATTATTGAGCTGATTGGCGGCCTCACCTTCCTGATCATTATTCTCCGAAAGGGCAAACTATGATTCGTCTCAGTCAGGTCTCAAAGAACTACTCTGCCCAGAGCCAGATCGGCCCGGTAGACCTAGAACTTCCGGCCGGAGGCATCACCGCCCTGGTAGGCCCTAACGGGGCTGGTAAGTCCACCCTCTTT
>DKXC01000131.1:0-954 GCA_002492045.1 Micrococcaceae bacterium UBA7136 | reverse complement strand
GGGGCTGGTAAGTCCACCCTCTTGACCATGATGGGACGCCTGCTAGAGATGGACGGCGGTTCTATCGAAATCGGTGGGCTCAAGGTAGCAGAGACCAAGTCTAAGGACCTGGCCAAGCTGGTTTCCATCCTGCGTCAGGAGAACCACTTTGTCAGTAAACTGACCGTCCGCCAGCTGGTGGGTTTTGGTCGCTTCCCTCACAGTGGAGGCCGTCTAACCGCCCAGGACGAAGAAATCATCTCCCGCTACATTGACTTCCTCAACCTAACTGAACTTGAAGGCCGCTACCTGGACGAACTCTCAGGCGGCCAGCGGCAGCGGGCCTATGTGGCCATGGTCCTGGCCCAGGAAACCGACTATGTGCTGCTAGATGAGCCCCTGAATAACCTGGACATGGCCCACTCGGTGCAGATGATGCAGCACTTGCGGCAGGCAGCCACCGAACTGGGACGCACCATTCTGGTGGTTCTGCACGATATTAACTTCGCTGCCCGCTATGCCGACTACATCTGCGCCATGAAACAGGGCAAGGTCGTCAAACTAGGGTCGGTAGCTGAAATCATGGAAGAAGAGCTGCTGACCGAGATCTTTGATACCCCAGTTCAGGTGGTTGAGGGCCCCAAGGGGCCGGTGGCCTGCTACCACTAGGAGCCCGGCACACGCCAAGGGCGAACAGGGGGCTAAAAGGAAATAGGAGGTCGGTCAAAAGCGCTAGGCTAGGGTGCAAGACATCTTTGCGGTCCCCACCTCGTGGCGGACTAGAACCAGAACAAGGAGCGGATTTTATGTCCTTCAACCTTCCTGAAGCGCACCAGGCCCCGGCCATGGAAACCCCCATGGGCGGCCAGGACGACTACATCTACAACCGCCTGCTCAAGGAGCGGATTATCTGGCTGGGCTCCGAAGTTCGTGACTCCAACGCCAACCGCATCTGCTCCCAGCTGCTGCTGCTCT
>DKXC01000062.1 GCA_002492045.1 Micrococcaceae bacterium UBA7136 | reverse complement strand
CGGGTGGGAGTGGCTGATAGCCAGGCGACTGGTTTCGTCCGGGGCTTCTTCTTCAAGAATCTGCTGCCACTGGTCGGGGATCTTTTCTGAGACCCGGCGTAGGACGGCGTTGACGAAGTTGGCCGGCCCAGAACCAATTTGGGCCCGGGTCAGGGCGACAGACTGGTTGAGGGCGGCGTGAGCTGGTACCCGCATGCCTAGCAGCTGGTGGGTTCCCAGGCGCAGAATCAGCAGGATGTCGCTACCGATTTTGTCCAGGGGCCGGTCGGTGCAGTGGGCCAGAACGGCGTCGTAGGTGCCCTGGCGGCGGAGGGTGCCGTAGGTTAGTTCGGTGGCGAAGGCGGCGTCGCGGGCATCCAGGCGGGCGGCACGGATGGCCGAGGGCAGAACCAGGTTGGCGTAGGCCTGGTCTTTTTCGACGGTCTGGAGTACCTGGAAGGCCAGGGCCCGGGCTGGGTCGGCGCTGCGGGAGCGTTGGGAGGGGGCCTGCTGGGAGAAGGTCCGGTCTTTGACGGCCTTACGGTTGCGTTCGTGGCCCTTGGCGTTGCGACGGCTGGTCTGGCCGGGTGCCTGCTCGCGCCGCTGCTTTGTCTGGCCCTGCTGAGTCTTGGCTTGTGATCGCTGTCCGCGCGGGGGCTTACCTGCTGCCTGCTGGCCTTGGTTGGAGCGCTGGCCGCGGGGGCCTCGGGGGTTGGGGCTGCTGGGCTTGCTCATTGCAGGATTACCTTTCCGTTGCTGAGGTCTTGGCTGGCCCCGCGGGCCCAGGCGCTAGCCTCCATCATTTTTTTACCGGCCGGCTGGACGCTGGTTAGTTCCAGGGCGGCGTCGGCGCAGGTTACCAGCACCTTTTTGCCTGCCATGAAGACCTGTCCGGGTTCCCCCTGGGGCTGGGTCTCAGTGGCTGCCAGCATGCCTAGTTTGAAGCGGGTCTCCTTGTAGAGGGCCCAGGCTCCGGGTTCGGGGGTGACGCCTCGTACCTGAGCTAGGATCTGGGCAGCTGGTTGGTTGAAGTCTAGGTGGCCGTCCTGGATAGTCAGCTTGGGGGCCAGGCTGCTCTCCCCCGTCTGGGGCCTAGGCTGGGTTCCGGCAGCAATGTCGTCGAAGGTGGCTGAGAGTAGGGCCCCGCCACTGGTGGCCAGACGTTGCAGAATGTCCCCGGCGCTATCTAGGCCAGCTACGGGGGTTGATTCCTGCCGGTAGGTGGGGCCGGTGTCTAGGCCCTGATCAATCCGGAAGGTAGTAGAGAAGATTTCCTCTTCGCCAGCCATGAGGGCCCGCTGGACGGGGGCTGCCCCCCTCCAGGCAGGCAGGGCAGAGAAGTGGAGGTTGATCCAGCCAGCTGGTAGCAGGTCAAGGGCTTCTTGAGGCAGGAGCACCCCGAAGGCTACTACGGCGGCAGCTTCTGCCCCCAGGCCCTGGATTTCTTGGGCTAGTTGGGGGCTCCAGGAGCTGGCTTTGATGACCGGTAGGCCCAGTTCTTGGGCCCGGCTGGCAACCGGTGAGGGGGTCAGCACCCGCTTGCGTCCCTGGGGGGCGTCCGGGCGGGTGAGCACACCCACTACCTGGTGCTGGCCCTGGGCTAGGAGGGCCTCGAGGGCGGTGACGGCAACCTGGGGGGTACCTGCGAAGAGAAGCTTCATGCTGGATCTTTCTGTTGCTTAGATTCCGAAGGCTGAGCCGCCGGGCGTCGACTGACCAAAGGCTGAGGAGACCTGGCTGGCCCGCTCCCCCTGCACCTTAGCGGCGATACCCTGGTAGTCGGCCTGGCGGATCTTAGACCAGACGTTTTTCTTGTCTTCACCGACCAGGCGGTCAATGAACATGAGCCCATCCAGATGGTCGCATTCGTGCTGCAGCATGCGAGCAAAGAGCCCCTCACCCTCGTAGCTGACCGGGGCGCCGGTGACGTCCTGACCGCTGACCCTGGCCCAGTTCATGCGGGGGGTGGCAGCTGAGAGGCCGGGAACAGAGAGGCAGCCCTCTCCCCCTTCTTGGGGTTGGTCGCCAATTTCAAGGACGGGGTTGATGACGTGGCCTTCTCGTCCGTCGATACCACCGAAGGTGAAGAGCCGCTTGTCGATACCTACCTGGGGCCCGGCCAGGCCCACGCCTTGAACCTGGTACATGGTTTCCATCATGTCGTCAATGAGCTTGGCCAGGGCGGCATCAAAGACGGTGACGGGGCTGCACTGGCTGCGGAGGACGGGGTCACCCACGGTTCGGATGGTCAAGATGGCCATATTTTTCTGCTTTCTGTTTTTGGGGGGGCTTCTTTTAGGCTGACTTGGCTGCTTTTTCTGCCTGAGCTTTTTCTGCCTGGGGTGGCGGAGGCGGTACCAGGGGCATGAGGGCCTCTTCTTCCTGCTGGGCTAGGGCCTGCTTATAATCCCAGACCCGTTTGAGGGCGCAGAACTTGTACCAGTTGGCTTCTAGCAGCTGGGGGTTGGCCTGCTGGGGCAGTACCTGGGTTTGGCCTAGGGCCACGCCCATGAGGATGGGGGCCTGGCCGTATTCCCAGGGGGCCCAGAGGCCGGCCTCAGCGTCAACCAGGGCCTCTTCGGCCTTGACTCCGGCCACCAGCTGCATGACAACTTTTTCGTCGAGGGGTTTGACTCGGCCCTTGCGGTCAGTTCCCTTAGTCTTGTAATCAATGATGCAGAGGCGACCAGCAATTTCGGCTA
>DKXC01000014.1:8820-11699 GCA_002492045.1 Micrococcaceae bacterium UBA7136 | reverse complement strand
CAGGGTGGATTTACCGGAGCCGGAGGCCCCCACCAGGGTCATCATCTGCCCAACCGGAAGCTGGAGGTTAATATCGATTAGGACGGGCTTACTGCCGTAGTTTTTGCTGATACTGCTGATGGTGAGGTATTCCCGGCTCATACCCTCTATTATGAGACTGGCGTCCGCCGGGGAGCGAAAATAAGACGGAATATCACACCTCTAGCCTGCTAACCGATGGGGTGACCAGCCCGGGCAGCTGCCGGGGTAATCACCATAATGGGCAGATGGCTATTGGCGGTTTCCCAGCTAGAATCCCGCAGGTAGATAAATTGGGTGACCTCTTCACCCCCGCACTGGTAGCGCAGAGAAGCCTGATAAACATTGCCCTGGTCTAGAACCTCTATTTCCTGGGCTGAGGAGGTAAGCAGGCGGCAGTCACGGGGAATTTCCATGCTGTCTTTGAGCGCTTCCTTAGCTTCTGACCAAGAGTAGTCTGAGGAATAATAATCAGGCTGACTCGCGTCAGCTAGGGTATCTGAATAAGATAAGGCACCTTCAAAATCACCATACTCAAGGTTATAGGCAAAGGCATAAGCCATCTGAGCAGGTGAAGCTTCAAGCGGGTCAACACTTGCCTTTCTAAAACCCAGGTAGCCCTTGACCCAGTAGCCTGCCCCGAGTAGCAGGCCGAGCAGAAGCAGAGCCAGCAAAGAATAAGTAGCTTTTTTCATCTTTGTCTTCTCCTTCTAGTCTTCTCCCGGAAAAACAATCCGCGGATCGGGGAAGCGCAGCTCCCCGGCTGCAAGCAGGTCCCTAATACCGGAGGAAAGCTCCTCCCCACTCTTGCCCGGCAGAAGTCCAGCATGGTTCTCAGATTCCCAGAGGGTCGGCTGGCAGTTCTCTCCCCATTTGAGGACGCTCCCCGGAGCACCCTCCACCTGGGCAACATAGCCCAGAGCCTTGAACTTGCCTTCCTCGAAGCTGTAGTTTCCGATAGGCATAGGCCGCAGAACCTGTACCAGGCGGCTCTTTGGCCCCTCTGACAGATCCTCCTCGTCGGGGAAAGAATCATCAGCCCAGCAACCACATTCTTCTTCCTCTTCAACCGCAAACCAGTGAGGCAGGTGCTTTTCAAAGTTTCTGCGGTTAATGACCAGTTCCGGGGCTAGCAGGGCCGGAATATCCCAGGTGATAACCTGCCCCAGGTCAATTTTTTGGGGTTGCTTGACCTCTGCTCCTGCCAGAAAACCGATCAGAGCCTGTACCTGGGGATGGAGCCAGTGGCTGGGGTCCTGTTCGTCCCAACGTATTTCACCGCTGCGGGTGAAGAGCCCTTGAGAAATGATTTTTCCAGCCCGGTCTTCAAAGCGGGAGTGGGCTTCAAAACGGTAGAAGGGCTGGCCGTCCTCGCGCTGTTCGTCTATTCCCTGTTCCAGGAAGATATTGACTCTTATCTCGCTCTCGAAAGGACCACCAGCGTAGTTGTAGATGCTGTAGCTAGTGGGGCGTCCTTCTTCTTCATCTGCCTGAAAACGGTAGAGGAAGACCGTCTGGCTTACTGGTTCTTGAACTGCCAGCAGGCCGGGGTAGAGGGCCTGGGGGTCCCGGTAGGCGGGGTGGTCTGAGGGACGGGGGTAGGGCAGGTAGGCGATGGTGTACAAGGCCGACACCTCCAAACAGACAATAGGCGTGCTCTTTGCCATAAGCCTAGTAGTTTAGGTCACAGAAAACTAGCCCTCGTCCCTGGGAAAATCCTCAGAGCAGACCAAAAGGGCCCCCACCCGTCAAGGTGGAGGCCCTTTCAGCTCAGCCGTCTAGCGGCTTCTTACCTAAGAACTTAGGCTACGGAAGCGGGGTCAACGGGGACGCCGGGACCGAAGGTGGTGGCAATGGTTGCCTTGGAGATGTAACGGCCCTTAGAGGAGGAGGGCTTGAGACGGTTAACTTCTTCCAGGGCTGCCTCGAAGTTCTGGGTCAGCTGCTCAGCGGTGAAGGAAGCCTTACCGATGATGAAGTGCAGGTTGGAGTTGCGGTCAACGCGGAAGTCAATCTTACCGCCCTTGATGTCTGCAACAGCCTTGGCTACGTCCATGGTGACGGTGCCGGTCTTAGGGTTGGGCATGAGGTTACGGGGGCCCAGGACCTTACCCAGGCGGCCAACCTTGCCCATCATGTCGGGGGTAGCAACTGCGGCGTCGAAGTCGGTCCAGCCGCCAGCGATCTTGGCGATCAGCTCGTCGGAACCAACGTAGTCGGCGCCTGCTGCCTCAGCAGCTTCTGCCTTCTCGCCAGCTGCAATAACAACAACGCGGGCGGTCTTACCGGTGCCGTTGGGCAGGTTGACGGTACCGCGTACCATCTGGTCTGCCTTGCGGGGGTCAACGCCTAGGCGCAGGGCAACCTCAACGGTGGAGTTGGGCTTGTCTGCGGCGATGTCCTTAGCTACTGCGATTGCTTCGGCGGGTGAGTAGAGCTTGTCAGCCTCAATCTTGGCTGCAGCTGCCTGGTACGCCTTGCTGCGCTTTGCCATCTGCTTTTCTCCTTTGCAGGTGTGGTCTTTGGTGAGCCGCGCTGGGCTCTGCCACGTGCCTTCCCTCATGGGGGAGGCTTCTAACATTTGTCTTGGGTGAGGTTTTTAGCCTCGGTTCCTAGCTGGGCTAGGGGAAGGGTCTTAGCCTTCGACGGTGATGCCCATGGAGCGGGCGGTGCCGGCAATGATCTTGGCGGCTGCGTCGATGTCGTTGGCGTTGAGGTCTTCCATCTTGGTCTGGGCGATTTCCTTGACCTGATCCATGGTCAGGGAGCCAACCTTCTGGGTGTGGGGAACACCGGAGCCCTTAGCAACGCCAGCAGCCTTCTTGATCAGCTGGGCGGCCGGAGGGGTCTTGGTGATGAAG
>DKXC01000014.1:5504-8475 GCA_002492045.1 Micrococcaceae bacterium UBA7136 | reverse complement strand
GTGATGAAGGTGAAGGAGCGGTCCTCGTAGACGGTGATTTCTACAGGGATGATGTTGCCGCGCTGGGATTCGGTGGCAGCGTTGTAGGCCTTGCAGAATTCCATGATGTTAACACCGTGGGCACCGAGGGCGGGGCCGACGGGGGGAGCCGGGTTAGCGGCACCTGCCTGGATCTGCAGCTTGATGAGGCCTGCGACCTTCTTCTTGGGAGCCATTCTTGGTCCTTTTCTTAGCTGGTGTACCGGCACACAGGAGTATGTGTCGGCGGGTGGAAACCCCTGGCAAGAGTCTCCATGCCCAGGCTGCAACGGGCGTCAGTTGAGCACAGGCATTCAAATATTCTAGTGCTTTTTCGTCTTTTAAGCTAGCCAGACTAGGGCAGAGTCAGGGATTGGATAGGATCAATTCGAGAGGCCCGGTAGGCTGGATAAATACCAGCCAGCAGACCCAGCACAAAACCTACCCCAAGGCCCAAAACTAGTATCTCTAGGCTAATAACCGGCGTCCAGCGGTTGAGTAGGGAAACCAAAGCAATAGTGTTAATAGAGAAAAGAACCCCGGCCAAAGATCCCAGGAGACTGGTCAGTACAGTCTCTAGCGCCAGTTGCAGGGTGATAGAGACTGGACGAGTGCCAATAGCCAGGCGCAAACCAATTTCCTGGCGTCGCTCCATAACCCCAACCAGGAAAGTATTCATAGTACCCACAGCCCCGATAATTAGGGTGATAAGAGCCATAGCAATAAGTAGATTCTTCTGTTGCTGATCAACAGCTTTTTTCAGGTTTTCAGGAGCCGGGGGCACTGCTGAAGTATAGAGCCCCGGAGCTGCTGGTGATAGAGCATAAGGAGCTTCCTTGCTAACCTGATTGGCTGCACCCTCATCAACCTTGAGCAGGATTTTAAAGTCCTCACTCTCCGGATAGCTAGCTATCTGCATAGGTAGGTAGATAGCCCCATAGTAGCCGCTAGCAGCTGTATTCTCAGTTACCACCCCAATGACTTGCAATGGCTGCCCCTCTAGATAAATAATAATCCCTTCCTGCCAGGTCACACCCAGCTTCTCAAAGAGACTCTGACCCAGTACAGCCAAGTTTCCGCCTTCGCCTGCAAGAGGCAGACGGCCAAAGATTAATTGCTGGTCTTGAGCTTCAAAGAGGGAAGGCTCAGTAGCCAGGGTCGGGGAGGTAGCAAGCTTAGGACCGAAGGGGGTCAAACTAAGATCCAGACCTGAGCTAATAGTTCGGTAGCCTGCCACCCGGCTGACTCCGTTAAGAGTAGAGAGGCGAGCATAGTTCTCTCCGGTCAAAATAGCCCCAATTTCCTCTAGATCTGGAGTAGTGCGGCTAACTTGCTGCAGAGTAACCTTCCGAGCCTGGTAGATATCAAAAGTATCGGAAATCTGACTGGCGATGGTATTAGACAGGCCCACAGTCAGGGTAAGGGCAGCAACCCCCAGGGCTACCCCCAGCATGGTAAAGACATTACGGCGCAGGCGAGCAAAGCTGGCTCGCCAGCCCTCAACCAGGGCCGGTAGCAACCAGGGGAAGCTCCTTCCTGTCATTTTCCTGTCTCTGGCCCCATTGGTTCCTAGTTTTCTCCGCTCTTCTGCCTCTACCAGTTCTTTTCCTGTGCCCCCATAGCCACTCCTTCCTTCCCGTTCCAGTTCTAGCTTCGGTCTCTTCTCCCTGGGTCTATCAGACTTAGCTAGTTCTCGGAGTAGCTGCTGGGGAGGGCTTACCAGTCGTCCGTCCTCAATATAGAGGACCCTGTCGCAGCGGGCCGCGATCTGGGCGTCATGAGTAACGACCAAGGTAGCGCATTCTGGCCCAGTTAGCTCCCGTAGCAGATCTATCACCTCCCGAGAGCGTTCACTATCCAGAGCCCCAGTAGGCTCATCAGCCAGAATCAGTCGGGGCCGAGTTACGACAGCCCGGGCGATAGCTACCCGTTGTTTTTCCCCCCCAGAGAGAGTCTCAATATTGGCATTTATCCGATGTCTCAGTCCCAGACGTTCAATAATTTCCTCGGCCCGCTGGTGGCGTTGGGCCTTACTTATCCCCTGGTAGAGCAGTGGAAGTTCCACATTGTCTAAAACATTTTTGTAAGGAATCAGGTGGAAGGACTGGAAAATAAAGCCAATTTGGGCCAGGCGTAAAGAGGCTAGTTCCCGTCTATCTAATTCAGTGACCTCTTGTTCTACCAGCTGGTAGCTACCAGATGCGGGAGTAGCTAACAGGCCAAGAATATTCAAGAGGGTAGATTTTCCGGAACCCGAGGTGCCCAACAGGGCTACCATTTCTCCAGCTTCCAGGTACAGATGAATTCTGTGAAGGATTTCCAGGGGATCCTGGGGACTGCCAAAACTTTGACTGATTCCTTCAGTCTGTAGGATGGTATTTTCCATTATCTCTCCGTATGCAGGCGGACGACAGTCCCAGCTCCGATCCCTGCAGAGGGGTCAGCTTGAATCAGGGAGTAACCCCGGGCACTGTAGGTGACGGTAACAGCCACCTGTCTGGTTTCTTCTCCTTCCTCTACTTGCAGGACGGTTCCCTGGCCGGTGCTGATGAGGGCTGAGGCCGGAGCCAATAGGCCGGGCTGTCCACTACTGGAAAGAATAACCTGAGCGCTAAAGCTAGTCTGTCCGGCTAGATCTTCTTCGGGCACCTGCAAGCTGATGTACTTCCCTTGCCCCTGTTTTTCTCCATCCGACTCACTCCAGCTTTCGGCCTGTCCCTGTTGGCTCTCACCATTATGTTCCCTTTGCTCTTGTTCTAAGGTCAGAGTAAGAGGGTAGGTCTTTTCCTCTCCTTCTCTAAGTCGTACCTGCTGACCATCTGTAACTTCAACCAGAGATCCCTGGTTTTTGATGGTACAGGCCAGCTCTTTCTGACCAAAGCTGAGCAGGGCCAGCGGTCTTTCAACCACTTCTCCAGTTTCTCGGGGCGGGGTAATAACCGTGGCTTGTTCG
>DKXC01000014.1:0-5239 GCA_002492045.1 Micrococcaceae bacterium UBA7136 | reverse complement strand
GTTTCTCGGGGCGGGGGAATAACCGTGGCTTGTTCTTTGAGTACGATGAAGCTGGAGGCAACAATGGGCTGGTCCTGCTGAGGTGCAGGGTAGCCAAAACTACGGTAGAGGGCTCCCAGCGCCCGGTAGGTTTCAACAGTGATTTGGTCAGCCTCAAATCCGCTACGCGGAAGCTGATAACCTAGGTTGGTTAGGGCTTGGTTGAGCAACAAGGCATCCGGCCCTTTAGCATCCAGGGGCAAATCTCGATAGAAGGAGAAACCACCTATGAGAATAAAGACCGGCTGGCCGTTGACCTCAGCTACCAGGGAACCGTTGTCTAGGGTTTCATCCTGAACCAAGTTAATACTGGTGTACTGAGCACCCGGTTCTGTCCCACTAACTTTCAGTTCTGTTTGATTTTTGAAGTTTACTGTGCAGGTTACAGGCAGAGTATTTTCTAGAACTCCCTCCTGCAGACTAGCGGTCAGGATACTTTCTGGCGGCGGTAAAGCCTCAGCCGCTTTTTGCTGGCTGGTTTTAAAGGAGGATGAAAGGTAGACGGTCAAGCCAGTCAGGACCATGCAGAGCAGGGTTATCAGGGGCCAGAGGGACTTTTTCATATTAGGAACCTAAAACCTTGGGAGCATTCTCTTCGGCCTCCTGACGGGCCCGAGTTAGCTGATCAATCAGGCCAGCCTTATCTTCTAAGAAGGTAGTCATATAGGCATCTAGAGCTTCTTCAACGACAGACTCATAGCCAATTTTTTCCCGGCAGGTTGCATCATAGACTGCATAGGTTGAAGCTTGATTACCCTCAGTAATAGAGAGGAGATCTGGTGTTTCAATATCGATCTGGTAATTATCTAGCATACAGCGGCTCCAGCTTTGAACTACTTCTTTATACTTCGGATAATTAGTAGACTCACCAATATAGGGGAGAGGCAAGTTTACAATACCTCCGGAGAAAAACATGCCACTCTCAATATCTCCAAAGACTTCCTCATAGGAGTGAGCCAGACAGCCGTCCTTAGCTATGGCACCGGGAATACCTTCTACCCTCACACTTCCATTTTCTGGATTACCTATATACGCCTGCAGAGCCCCCTCACTCATCTGCTTACCATCCGTCTCAAGGGAAGAAGGCTTACTGTAACCATACTGGTGAGCATCCTCTACAGTGAGAACCTGGAGGGGAAAAAGATCCCTCACCCTAAAATCTCTCTGCTGACTATCCCCCTCCTCATTAAATCCTTTTTCAGCCAGACATTCTGCAACCACCTTTTGCTGCGCCTGATGGGCCACTGGAGTCATACTAAATAAGCTGTTAACCTTTTCGCTAGCCTGGGAGTCCAGTTGGCTAGCCGGTTGAATGACCTCTTCTTGCTCTGTTGTTTCGACACTTGGGCTTTCAATCCCCTGATGGGCAGCACCAGCAGAACATCCTGACAATAAAACAATTAAGAATAATGGAAAAATATTATGTAATTTCACAACTAAATAAACCCTTTAAAATAAAGCAATTACACCCCCAGGCGGGGGTGTAATTAAAGCTAGGAACCATTAAATCCGTTGGATAAAATCAGCTTTATTATCAAAACCTGCATTCTTCCCCAAATTATCTTCATACCATCCGGCAGGCAGGACCTGTGCGATATACTTATGCCCACCACGCCATTCGCCAATAGCTTCCGTACTGTAACGATTAGCATTAATCCAGGATGAGGCACGGTCATGCAATGAACTATACAAATCGGTATACCAACTATAGCCACTAATCCTCTGCTCAGCACCAGTAAACCTGATATCTGAATGAACGCAGACAGTTGAAGTGGGGCACCCGTACACACTAGCCTGACTAGCAGGTACAGTAGCAATCGTAGCCCCAATTCCCAGCGTCGTAGCCAGGAGGAGCTTTCCTAACTTATGTGAAGACACCCTAGTCTCCCATCTCTCAAGTTCAGCCCTGTTGCTGAACTCTTACGACGATACTCCTCCCCAGCTCAAGAGACAAGGGTTTAAGTCTAATTTTTCTCAATTTTTTACAACGAAGGCTCTGACTAGTATATATTCCTGATGTCGCATTTGACTTTAGGCTCACCTTCTCTATCTGAGGTGGGCAGCTCCTGCTCTGCTAAGACTGAGGGCTGCCATAGTGGGAGTAAAATTTTGGAAGCAAGCTAGCTTTTTCTTCAGTTTGGCTTTCCGGCTCTTAAGCCGGTTAAGATTCAAGAGGTGAGTTGCCGTTGCTTTGCCAACCTCTTCTACTGAAGGCAAGGAACGCTCAGCTAGTTGTTGCCTGATAGCCTTGGTTTCTAGCCCCTCCTTCTTAAGATTTTCGATGAGGGCTGAGGCTTCAGCAATAGGAGCATTTTCCAGCTGATGTTTTTCGATCTGCTGGTTGACCTGGGCAAGCTCTTCTTTGAGCCGATCAGAGGACTTAAAACGAAGAAGCATAAGCTCCCTCCTTCTTCTGGGCTAGATTAAGGTCATCCCAGAATAGCATTCTGCCCCCGAGTCTCTCACTCAGATACCATAAAAAGTCACAGAAGATAAGACAAAGGGGCCCTGCCATCACTGGCAGGGCCCCTAGCGTCAGAAGGGTCAGCCCCTACATCTTCTCTACCTGAGAGAAGTTGAGGGTTACCGGAGTCTCGCGCTCAAAGACAGAAGTCAGTACCACAATCTGAGAAGCCGTAGCGTTAATCTCAGAGATGGTGGCGTGCATACCCTCGAAGGGGCCTTCCTTGATGATCACAGCGTCGCCCACCTCGTAGGCGGTCTCAACCTGCGGGGCAGCCTTAGCAGCCAGGCCAGCCTCAGCCTGCTGGGCCTCAAAGACCGGGGCCAGCATCTCTACAACCTCGTCCAGGCGCAGAGGAACCGGGTTGTAAGCGTCCTGCCCAACAAAGCCAGTAACACCGGGGGTGTGGCGCACAACGCCCCAGGTCTCATCGGTCAGGTTCATACGCACCAGGGCGTAGCCGGGAACACGCACCCGGCGTACCAGCTTCTTAGCGGTGTTCTTGACCTCCATGACCTCTTCCATGGGAACCTGAACCTCAAAGATGTCATCCTCGGCGTTCAGGGTCTGCATGCGAGACTCAAGGTTGGTCTTGACCTTGTTCTCGTAGCCAGCGTAGGTGTGAACCACAAACCACTCGCCCTCCTGGCGACGCAGCTTGGCCTTGAATTCTTCCAGCGGGTCGACGGCAGGCTGGGCCTCTTCCTCAGCTACCTGGGGCTCAGCTTCTTCAGCCTGCTCAGCTACCTGCTCAGCAGTTTCCAGAAGCTCTTCAGCGACCTGTTGCTCTTCCTGCTCTGACACGCTTTCCTGCTTTCCTTGAATCTTTCGCACACCCGTGCGCTACCGAAGTGAAGTAAAAGTTTTTCTTAGCTACTAGCTAGATGTGCTAGTTAATTCCGTTCCCGAAGAGCCAGAAGGCCCCCTGACCAAAGAGATAGTCAAGGCCCGAAATCAGTAGCATCATGAAGGTCACGAAGACCAGCACAATAATGACGTACTGAACCAGTTCCCTGCGGGTGGGAGTAGTAACCTTCTTGAGCTCAGCGATGACCTCGCGAAGGAAGGTAAAGATACGTGCAAAAAAGCCCGACCTCTGAGAGGTATCGGGCTCTGTTCCGGCGGCCCTAGCGGCGCTTGATTCTGCCATAATGGCCCGCCCCTTTCGATTGATCTTGTCTCTGAAAGAAAACCTATGAGGCTATGAAAGCAGGGCGGACAGGACTCGAACCTGCAACCTGCGGTTTTGGAGACCGCTGCTCTACCAATTGAGCCACCGCCCTTCGAAGGCTAACCTTCGAGGTAGCTAGAGCCTTTTGGGCACCAGCCAGTGTGTTCGGTTGCGAACAACGTTACCTACTCTAGAGCATATTTTTTACTTTGGCAATTCCGCCCGGCCTCTTCCCGCCCACCCCAAGCCTGACTATGCTTAAAGGGCACTAACCACGCAAGGAAAGCCAGACCCATGACCCAGCGAATCAACCGCCGTATTGCCGCCATCGAACCCTCCGCAACCCTGGCCGTCGACTCCAAGGCCAAGGCCCTCAAGGCCCAAGGTCGCCCCGTCATTGGCTTTGGTGCCGGCGAACCAGACTTCCCCACCCCCGACTACATTGTGGACGCCGCCCTCGCCGCCCTCGATAACCCGGCCAACTTCCGCTACACCCCGGCCACCGGCCTGCCCGAGCTCAAGCAGGCCATTGCTGCCAAGACCAAGCGGGATTCAGGCATTGAGGTCTCCCCCTCCCAGGTGATTGTGACCAACGGCGGCAAGCAGGCCGTCTACCAGGCCTTCGCCACCGTCATTGACGAGGGCGACGAGGTCTTGTTGCCCGCCCCCTACTGGACTACCTACCCCGAGGCTATCCGCCTGGCTGGTGGCAAGCCGGTTCAGGTCTTTGCCGGGGCCGACCTAGATTACAAGGTCACCCCCGCCATGCTAGAAGAGGCCTATACCCCGGCCACCAAGGCCCTGGTCTTCGTTTCCCCTTCTAACCCCACCGGTGCTGTCTACACTCCTGAAGAGACCAAGGCTATTGGCGAGTGGGCCCTGGCCAAGGGCATCTTTGTGCTGACCGATGAGATTTATGAGCACCTGGTCTACGAGGGGGCTGTCTTTACATCTATCCTCAAGGCTGTACCTGAGCTGGCAGAGCAGACCATCATCATGAACGGCGTTGCTAAGACCTACGCTATGACCGGCTGGCGGGTGGGCTGGATGATTGCCCCGGCCGACGTCACCTCAGCGGCCAGCAACCTGCAGTCCCATATGACCTCGAATGTCAATAACATTGCCCAGCGGGCTGCCCTGGCCGCCCTGGAGGCTGACCTGTCTGCCGTGGATCAGATGCGTCAGGCCTTTGACCGCCGTCGCCACACTATCGTTGAGGGTCTGAACGCTATTGAGGGCGTTCACTGCCCCACCCCAGCCGGTGCCTTCTACGCCTACGCCGATGTGCGGGGCCTGCTAGGTAAGACCATTGCCGGTAAGACCCCGCAGACCTCTGCCGAGCTGGCTGAGCTGATTCTGGAAGAGGCTGAGGTGGCCATTGTTCCCGGTGAGGCTTTTGGCCCCTCAGGCTACCTGCGCTTCTCTTACGCCCTGAGCGACGAGGATCTGGCTGAGGGCCTGGCCCGCTTGCAGAAGCTACTGGGTTCGGCAGCTTAGGTTATTCGTCAGGGGCAGGGGGAGGGAGACTCGCAGCGAGGCCGTTGGCATCGGGGGTGGGGGGGATC
>DKXC01000113.1:6612-7793 GCA_002492045.1 Micrococcaceae bacterium UBA7136 | reverse complement strand
CAGAACGCCGCGGTCACAGATTTTAGAGACCAGATCCAGGTCGTGGCTGACTACCACCAGGGTCTTACCCTCCTGGCAGAGCTCCCGAATCTTATTGATGCACTTCTTCTGGAAAGGCTCATCACCCACCGCCAGAATCTCATCCACCAAGAAAATCTCGGGGTCAGTATGGACTGCCACTGCAAAAGCCAGACGCAGGTACATACCCGAAGAATAGAACTTCACCTCAGTATCGATAAAGCCACCAATCTCAGAGAAGGTAACAATCTCATCGAACTTCTGCTCAATCTGTTCCTTAGACATGCCCAAGATTGCCGCGTTGAGGTAGACGTTATCCCGTCCAGTCAGATCCGGGTGGAAACCAGCACCCACCTCAATCAGCCCGGCAATCCGTCCGCTGGTAAGCACCCGACCATCGTCCGGCTGCATGACCCCAGAAATAAGTTTGAGCAAGGTAGATTTACCTGAGCCGTTATAGCCCAGCAGAGCTACTCGCTCCCCCTCACGGATATCTAGGCTCACCTCATTGAGGGCGTTGAACTTCTCGTTAAGATCCCCCTTGCGGCCCTTAATAAGCCAGATGAAGGCCTCCTTCATGGAGCGGGTATGGCGAAGCACAAAGCGCTTAACCAGGGAATCTACCGAAATAACCACCGGGGCATCCGGGGAGACCGGAGGCAAATCAAATTTTTCGACATGCATGCTGATATCAGAGCTCCTGGGCGAAATTGCCCTCTAGCTTACGGAAGAGCAAATCCCCCAACCAGAGAATCAGGAAGGAGAGCAAAAGGGCCACAGGCACCCAAAAAGTCAGCAGATGAGGCGGAATCTGGGAAGTCGGAAGGGCCGCCGCCTCAGCCGAGAGAGTGGGAATCCAGAAGGCGTAGTGGAAGAGCTCAACCGCAACTGTCAAGGGGTTCAAGAGATAGAGCGAAAGCACCCAGGGGTAAAGGGTATCTCTGACCATAGTCCAGGAGTAAAGGACCGGAGAGAACCAAGTAGCTACCATGAGCAGCATATCCACAATATTCTCAGAATCCCGGAAGAACACATTGGCCACGCCAAAAAGCAGGCCCAAGCCAGCTGAGAAAAGCATGACAATGACCATACCGACAATAGCCGCTCCCACCTGCTTAAAGTCAGGTGACCAGCCAGCAAAAAGACAGGCAGCTAGGAGCACC
>DKXC01000113.1:0-6352 GCA_002492045.1 Micrococcaceae bacterium UBA7136 | reverse complement strand
CCCAGCTAGGAGCACCAAAATCTGGGGGAAGAAATGAATCAGAGCCACCCAGACCGTTGAGATAGAGAAAAGCTCCCGAGGCAGATAAATCTTCTTAATGAGGGGACCATTAACCACCATAGCCTTGGCTCCATTGCTGAAGCCCTCCGAGAAGAAGTTAATGATGATCATGCCTGAGAAAAGGTAGATAGCGTAGTTCTGCATCCCCCTCTCCAAGCCCAAGAAGAGGCCCATAGCCACATAGAAGACAGCGAACTGGACGCCCGGCTTGATGTAGGACCAGAGGATACCGAGGACAGAGCCCCGGTAACGCACCTGAATTTCCTTATCAACCAGGAGCTTGAGCAGATACCGGTTAGTAATAACGTCACGAAGGCCCCTGCCGCGACCGGGCGCAGACAGGGGCTGACGTGCTTGAGCGCTCATCGGGTTAGAACAGACTCCGTATGCTTTTCAAAGGTCTTCTGCCAGGCCTCATAGGAGGCAACCTCAGCGGCTGCTTCCCTATACTGCTGACGCAGGTTAGACCAATCGTTAAAGAGTTTGCTGTGGAGCTTGGCAGCTCGCAGCAGATTCTCACGTAGCTTCTTAGGATCTCGCTTGTACCAGAAGACCCCGGTACCTTCAGCATTGGTAACCAGCAAGGAATCAAACTTCGAGACCGTCCACCAGCGATTCTCAGAGTAGCTGAGCTGAATCTGAGGATGCTTCTGTGCCAGTTCATCCACAGGCTTAAAGAGCTGACGCCCTACCGTCGAAATAGTCCAGGGGATAAGTTTCTGGTAACCAGGCGAGGCAAAATTTCGCCGTCCCTTGAAAGGAGGCTTCTTGGTCTTAGGCTGTGGGTAGGAATCCACATCAGACTTAAGCTGAGCATCCTGGAAATCCTTCACCTTACCCCTAATCACCGGCAACCGCTCGCTCAGAGAAGGATGCAGATGTTCAGGTCCAGAGAGGAGGTCTTCGATCGCCATAAGACGGCCCTCCTCGGTGTAATACTGCATAGAAAGAGCATGCTTGACGTCCAGGAAGAGAGACTCTCGCAGAACAGCTCCGCCCTTCTCAAAGGGAGAGTGAATCAGGGCGGTAATGAGACGGTTCCGTTCGTGGAAGTAGGCCTGCCAGCCCACAGAATCGTCCTTGTCCTGCCAGGAAACATGCCAGAGACCGGCGCCAGGGAAGGAGACTGTAGGAATACCGGCTGCCTTGGCCCGCAAACCGTATTCAGCATCGTCCCATTTGAGGAAGAGGGGCAGGGAAAGACCGATCTTCTTGATAACTTCGGTAGGGATAAGACACATCCACCAGCCGTTATAGTCCACGTCAACCCGACGATGCATCCAGTGAGTATTACGAAGGTTGGAAAAGGCCAGGTTATGACCCAAGGACATATCATCTTGGGGCTTGTCATAGAAGGTGCGCCAGGGGTTCACCACTTCGCCGAAGGCATGTAGGACTGAACGGTCATACATGTCAAACATATGACCGCCCACGATAGTGGGGTTCTTACAGTAGTCAGCAAAGGTGATGAGACGCAGAATTGATTCGGGTTCAACAACAACGTCATCGTCCAGAAGCATGACGTAGTCGGAGCCATTATTCACAGACTCGTACATGCCTCGGGCGAAACCGCCAGAACCGCCCAGGTTAGCCTGATTAATAATCCGGAATTTACCGGCAAGCGGGGCGACAACTTCCTCGAAGTCAGGATGGTCTTGAACCTTATCGGTTCCCTGATCAACAATGAGGATTTCCTGCACTGATTCCAGGGCATCTAGGTTCTGGCCTAGCGAACGAATGTTATCAATGCAGTAGTCAACCTTGTTCATGGTAGTAATCTGAACGGTTGCTTTACCACCAGCTGAACCTAGACGGGGAGTGATATCCCCCTTCCAGGCAGCCTCAAGCAGGGTCAGGTCGTCCTGGGTAGCAATCAAGTCAAACCAGTACCAGCCACCATCGCCGAAGGGAGCCAAGGGCAGCTCAAAGCTGTTCTTCTCCTGACCAGAGAGTACCTTAGCGTCTACTCGCTGGATGACGCCGCGGGCGTTGGACTTATAGACAATAACCATGCCCTCCCCCTGAGTTTCAAGCTCTAGAGTGACAGCCTTGAGGTTAGTCCAACGTCTCCAGTAAGAAGCAGGGAAAGCATTGAAGTAGGTTCCGAAGGAAACGGTAGTGCCGGCGGCCAGGTGGGTTGAATGCCTACCCAAAACATCAGGGGCAGAGCTAGACCGTTGGACTAAGTGCTCTGCCTGCTTCTCTTGGCGGGCGGTCGCCTGGGCTAGGGTCTTAGAGGCTTCCCCATCTAATCTAGTAGGCAGCTGAATACCGGTTGCATCTCCGCTGTCTACATAGAGGGGAATAACGTCGGTCTGTACTGCCTCCGGCAGAATAATGCGCTGAAGGGTCCGTAGTTCTTTGACAGTATCCATCATGGTTTTCTCGTCTAGCTCCTTAGGCTTCAATTCCGCCAGAAATCAGCTTTTCGCCCTTTTCAAAGTGGGGACGCAGCTTGTTGTCGAACATGGAGAGGGCAGCACCGATAGCCATGTGCATATCCAGGTACTTGTAGGTGCCCAGGCGTCCACCAAAGAGGACGTTCTTCTCACCGCCGGCTAGTTCACGGTAGCGCAGCAGCATTTCTCGGTCAGCCCCGGTATTGACGGGGTAGTAGGGTTCGTCGCCCTTCTGGGCGAAGCGGGAGTATTCGCGGTGGATGACGGTGGCGTCCTTGGTGTAGTCACGCTCGGGGTGGAAGTGACGGAACTCGTGGATGCGGGTGAAGGGGAAGTCAGCGTCGGGGTAGTTCATGACCGAGCAGCCCTGGAAGTCTTCCATCTCTAGGACTTCTTCTTCAAGGTCGATGGTGCGCCAGGAGAGGTCACCTTCGGCGTAGTCAAAGTAGCGGTCGACCGGGCCGGTGTAGACCACAGGAACCTGGCCTAGCACCTTGGAACGGGAGTATTCGTGGCCCTCTTCAAAGAAGTCAGTGTTGAGGTGAACTTCAATGTTGGGGTGGGCAGCCATGCGCTCTAGCCAGGCGGTGTAGCCGTCGACCGGCAGACCCTCGTACTTGTCGTTGAAGTAGCGGTTGTCGTAGGTGTAGCGAACCGGAAGGCGGGAGATGATGGAGGCCGGCAGGTCCGCGGGGTCGGTCTGCCACTGCTTAGCAGTGTAGTGCTTGATGAAGGCTTCGTAGAGGGGGCGGCCGATCAGGGAGATGCCCTTGTCGTTGAGGTTCTTGGGGTCGGTGCCAGCTAGTTCACCAGCCTGCTCCTGGATCAGGGCCTTGGCTTCGGCTGGGGTGTAGGCAGCATTGAAGAACTGGTTGATGGTGCCCAAGTTGATGGGCATGGGGTAGACGATGCCCTTGTGGGTGGTGTAGACCCGGTGGGTGTAGTTGGTGAAGGCAGTGAAACGGTTGACGTATTCCCAGACTCGCTCGTTGGAGGTGTGGAAGAGGTGGGCACCGTAGCGGTGGACTTCAATGCCGGTGCGTTCCTCCTTCTCACTGTAGGCGTTACCACCGATGTGGTGACGCCGGTCGAGCAGGGCTACCTTGAGGCCAAGCTGGGTAGCGGCTTGTTCGGCGATGGTCAGGCCAAAGAGGCCAGAACCAACAACAACTAGATCAGCGTTCACTCATACTCCTTAGTAGGGGACTGCAACCGTCCCAGGCTCAGTCACTGCGGCGCTTCTAGCACTTAGAAGCAGCATGGGGTTTGGGGCCATAGGGGAACCAAACAGTTTTATCTATAAATCTACCGGATTTTTGGGTTTGTGGCTTCCTGGGAAGCTGGCAGCTATCTGTGATTATTTGTCCTAGCTTCTGGGGCTACTATTACAAAAAATCTTCCACCCATCAGGCAAAAACAACTTTTTAAGGTTGTTTTTGCCGACTTGCGCCCTTGCGCTGGCAGGATTTGAGAGCTTTTATACTGCCTATGGATCTCTACTGCCTCCTCCAAATTCCAGGCTCTCCCAGAGTGCGCCCCATCAAGCTAGAGCTTCCCACAGCAGCTAATGGGCATCAGGCTCAAGAAGCCCTGCGAGCGCTCACCCGGTCCCCTCATGCCCAGTGGTTCCTAGGAGCCTATCCCCTACCCCAGCTATCGCTTGCCCAGCTTCAGGGCCAGTTCTTAACCTTGTCTCCTGATGCTTCAGACAGCCAGTCGGAGGCTCTGGTCAGATTAAGTTTCCTCCATGGCCCAGATTCTCAGCGTTCTCTTCTACTAGGCCGTGGTGTTTGGTCTCTAGGACGGTCTGGCCTAGATATTAGGGTAGACGACCCCGCGATGGAGGCGGTGGAGGGGAAGCTCTCCTTAGAGCCTGCCGGAATCTTTTTTGAAGGTAGGGCTGGCAGGCGAAAGCTAGAGGTAGGTCAGCCCCTACTCCTGGGTTCTTCGGTGCTGGTCGTGGATCCTCTTTCTGCTCAGTTGCCACTCCCCTATGCAGAACCAGAGCCCCAGATTCTTGATTTACCCCAAGGACGCTCCCGTCTGCTGACCTATCTTCTGGCTTTCTTTCCCCTAGTTCTGGGCCTGCTGATTGCCTGGCTGACCGGTCATTGGTTGATAGCCCTGCTGGCTATTGCCTCGGCCGGCATGATTCTTCTGCAGAGTTTTTTCTCTACTCCTGAAGGCCCCAAGGCCAGGAAGCTCATCGGGCAGGCGGTAGAGGCTGAAGTGGCCTGGGCGCGGTCCTGTCGTCCTTCGCTGGGGTTAGGCTCTTCTGTCTACCGGGTAGGTAGGGGGCATCGCCCAGCCAGGATCCAGACAAAGCAGGGGGAACTTTCCCACCTGCCTCAGCTGACCCATATTCCCTGTAGTCTGGCCTCAGAGCAGCTGGCTTCTTTCTTTACTCAGGTTCCCTTAGCTAGTCAGCGCCTTTTGCTGGCCCAGCTAGCGGCCTCAGGGCAGGCTCTGGGTTTGTTTTTGCCGGTGACCTCTTCAGCTTCCTTCCTAGCCCTGGCTGAACCTCTTTTATTTCTTCCCCAGGTTCGTCTTTTTACCGATCTTGACCAGGCTAAGAAGTGGAAGGGCTACCTCTTCTTGGAGGATCCTGTCGGTGGCCTGCCGACCGGTTTTGATTCCTGTCTTTTCTTGCTTTTTCAGGCGCAGCAGGCTGAAAGGACAGACCCTCTTCAACTGCTAGGGCAGGACTGGTCTTGGATTCAGCTAGATGGCATCTCTTCGGCCACCTATCTCAAGACTTTAGCCCAGGTCTATCAGCTAACCTCCCCCAGGGGAGTTGAGGGAAGAAGCCTAGGGGCCAGAAGCAGCCAGCTACCTGTTTTCAGGCCACCGTCCTTAGGCCAGGATCAGGAAAGTGAGGACATCCGCTTCTACCTGGGCTTTGATCCCGATAGCGGCCAGCCCCTCAGCCTTTCTTTCCAGCAGGACGGCCCCCATTTCCTCTGCGCTGGTACCACTGGTTCAGGTAAGTCCTATCTGCTGAGGACTATTTTGCTTTCTCTTCTTCTGCGCTACCCAGCAGAACGGCTCAATCTTCTACTTTTTGACTTCAAGGGCGGGGCGGCTTTTAATCCTTTGCGATCTTTTCCCCAGGTGAAATCCATGATTTCTGATCTGGATCAGAGCAGCTTGGAACGCACCCTCAAGTACCTGCAAGCCGATTTGAAGAAGCGGGAGGAACTCTTCGCTTCTTTGGGGGTCAGCTCTTATCGGGACTATCTCACCTTAGAGGGGTTAAGCGGTGAGCGGTTGCCAGAAGTTTTAATTTGTGCTGACGAGTTCAAGATTCTGGTAGAGGACTATCCGGCTATCATGCAGGAGCTCATGCGGGTTGCCACGGTGGGACGTTCTCTTGGCTATCACCTGTTACTGGCCACCCAGCGTCCCCAGGGGGCTGTGTCGGCAGACATCCGGGCTAATATTTCAAGCTCAATCTGTCTGAGGGTCATTTCAGAGCAGGATTCCTACAATGTGCTTAAATCTGACCAGGCAGCCCTGATTCCTGCTTCCCAGCCGGGCAGGGGCCTGGTCAGAGATGCAGACCAGAACCTTCTGCCCTTTCAGGCTCCCCTCTTAGACGGTCTTTATCTGCCCCAGGAAAGCCGACAGGCTTCTGCTTCTTTTCTCTTGGATGAGGCAGGTTCTAATGAGACTCAGGGCAGCAAGGGGCTGAGTGACCAGGACTTGGAAGAAATCAGCCAGCAGGCCGCCCAGTTCCTGGTGCCTACCGCCTACTCCCCCGTCCTGGCCGAACTCATCCCGCCCCTCTTAACTGAGCAGAAGCATCTACCTGACCAAGGGCTCTATCTGGCTGATCTGGAAGTAGCAGAGCTCTATCATCAGTCTCCCTGGCTCTGGCAGACCCAAGACGGGCC
>DKXC01000029.1:810-3843 GCA_002492045.1 Micrococcaceae bacterium UBA7136 | reverse complement strand
TGGGTTTTGAGTCCCTACGTCCGGCCCTGGACCTGGCTGATTCGCAGGGGAGGGGGACCTTCGTCCTAGCCCTGACCTCTAACCCGGAGGGTAAGACGGTTCAGCACGTGGGCGGGGCGGGGGCCTCGGTGGCAGCCCAGATTATTGGGGCTGCCCAGGCTGAGAACGCCCAGCGTTCCTGGCAGGTCATGGGCCCCTGCGGCCTGGTGGTGGGGGCAACCGTAGCTGATGCCCTGACCCGGCTAGAGATTGATCTTTCTAGCTTCAATGGCCCTATTCTGGCTCCGGGTTTTGGGGCCCAGGGGGCAAGTGCCAGCGACCTTTACCGGGTTTTTGCCGGGGTAGAAGACCAGGTGCTGGTTAATTCCAGCCGGGGAATCCTGGCAGCCGGACCGCAGGTTAAGGACCTAGGGCAGGCAGCCAGCCAGGCTAGGGAGCAGCTGCTAGAAGCCCTGGGCTCCTAAGAGCTAGAAAAAGAGGGCTGATTCGCAGCGACGCTGCTAGTAGGGGTGGGGGAGAGATCTACTTCTTCCCCACCCGCTTACTTTAAAATCCGGCCCGCCAGTCATATTCTTTTCAAACTTTTTCTGACATGCTATTTTGTAATTGTTGATTCGCAGATAGGACCTCCCATCCCCCCGGCATCAGCCATTGGAGAGGCCCTATTCAACATTTTTGATTCACTCACCGCCGTTTTACGGTACTCGCACAGAGAGGGACTCCCTTACTATGCCTCTGCAGCCTCTGACAGAAGAACAGCGTGCCGCCGCACGTGAAAAGGCCAAGAAGGCCCGTCTTGTTCGCGCAGAAGTTAAGGACGCTATTAAAAACCGCAAGATGACCATTTCCCAGGTCCTTAAGATGGCCGAAACCGACGAGGCTGTAGCCCGTCTTAAGGTAACTGACCTGCTCACTGCCCTTCCCGGTGTGGGCGAGGTTCGCAGTGAAAACATCCTGGAAGAACTCAATATTGCTGCCTCCCGCCGTCTGCGTGGCCTGGGAATCCACCAGCGTCGGGCTCTGATTGAACTTCTCGACCGATAGGTAAAAATCATGGCCTCTGCCCCTGCTCCCGCTAAGCTTACTGTTCTTGCCGGCCCAACGGCTGTTGGCAAGGGAACAGTGTCAGCCTATATCCGCCAGCACTACCCGGAGGTCTGGTTCTCGGTCTCTGCTACCACTCGGGCTCCTCGGCCGGGTGAAGAGGATGGGGTCCACTATTACTTTGTGTCTGATCAGGACTTCCAGCAGATGGTAGACCGGCAGGAGATGCTGGAGTGGGCTACCGTCCACCAGGTTAATAAGTACGGCACTATCCGGTCTAAGGTTGAGGAGCAGCTGGCTGCTGGTCGCCCGGTCCTGCTAGAGATTGATTTGCAGGGGGCCCGGCAGGTCAAGCAGGCTATGCCTGAGGCTCAGCTGATTTTTTTGGCTCCTCCCTCTTGGGACGAGCTGGTACGACGGCTAATTGGTCGGGGTACTGAATCTGAGGCTGAGCAGCAGACCCGCCTGGCCACGGCCAAGGTCGAGCTGGCTGCTGAGGCAGAGTTTGACTACACCGTGGTTAATGAGAAGGTTGAGCTGGCTGCTGAAGAAATCGTTAAGCTGATGGGCGTCAAGCGGTAATTTCAGCTGTCTGAGGCGGTGGGGCTTGCCAGAGCTTCCACCGCCCTTCCCTCTTTTTGAGGGGTGACAAAAAAAGTCTGGCCCGTTAGTATAGGTAGAGTTTTAGGCCGCTTCTCTGGGCGGCTCTCGATGATTGAAGTATGGAGTCTTAAGTGGCAAACGCACAGAATGGTGAGGGCATTATCAACCCCAGCGCAGACGAGCTCATTAAGAAGGCTGAGTCTAAGTACGGCCTGGTTATTTTCGGTGCCCGCCGTGCCCGCCAGATTAACGCCTACTACGCCCAGCTGCATGAGAACCTTTACGATCAGACCGGCCCCCTGCTGGAGTCTGAGCCTAACGAGAAGTCCCTCTCTGTTGCTATGCGGGAAATCAATGAGGGCCTGATTGAGGCCCGCCATATTAAGGACGGCCAGTTTGACGAGAACGGCAACCTGATCATGGATGAGGAGCCTAGCGTCTTTTTGACTGCCGACCAGTTCTACCTGGATGAGCCTTTCGTTGAGTACGTGGATGCTCCTGAGCTAGGCGAGGAGCCTGAGCAGGCCTAGTCTGCTGGTCAGCTAATGCGTGTAGTTATTGGCATTGGAGGGGGCATCGCTGCCTACAAGGCGGCCATGCTCCTTCGTCTTTTTTCTAAGGCAGGCCACCAGGTAGTAGCTATTCCTACCGATACTGCCCTCAAGTTTGTGGGCAAGCCTACCCTGGAGGCCCTGAGCGGTAACCCGGTGACTTCTGATCTTTTTGACCGGGTGGATCAGGTCAACCACGTGGCCCAGGCTGAGCAGGCTGATGCGGTGCTGATTGCCCCCGCAACAGCTGATCTCATGGCCCGCCTGGCTGCTGGCCGGGCCAATGACCTGCTGGCGGCAACAGTCTTGACTACCCATGCCCCGGTGATTCTGGCCCCGGCCATGCACACCCAGATGTGGGAACATCCGGCTACTCAGGCTAATGTGGCTACTTTGCGCTCCTATGGTTATTCCATCATTGAGCCTGCGGTAGGACGCTTGACCGGCCCAGATTCTGGTGTGGGACGTCTACCGGAGCCTGAGGACATTTTTGCCCGGGCCCTTGAGATTCTGGGCTGGGAGGGGGAAGACGCCGTAACTGCAGGGGAGCAGCCCCTGGCTGGCCGTCACCTAGTCATTACGGCTGGCGGCACTCGGGAGCCTCTAGACCCGGTTCGGTTTCTGGGAAACCGGTCTTCAGGTAAGCAGGGGATCGCCCTGGCTCAGGCCGCCCAGGCCCTGGGGGCAACGGTTCATCTGATTGCCGCCCACTGTGAGGTTCCCCTGCCCCAGAACCTGGGCAAGGTGACCCAGGTTTCTACTGCCAGCCAGTTGCAGGAAGCGGTCTTTGAGGCCCTGCCAGCTAGCGACCTGCTGATTATGGCGGCGGCTGTTG
>DKXC01000029.1:0-490 GCA_002492045.1 Micrococcaceae bacterium UBA7136 | reverse complement strand
CCGTCCGGCCTCCTACCAGGCCCATAAGCTGAAGAAGACGGCAGACCCTGATCAGGTTCCTCACCTTGAGCTGGTCCGTAACCCTGATATCTTGCGCCAGGTAGTAGAGGCCCGCCAGCAGAACCCTGCCCAGGGGCCCCGGCTAATTCTGGGCTTTGCCGCTGAGACTGGCGATGCTCAGGGTAGCGTCCTGGACTACGGACGAGCCAAGCTGGTCTCTAAGGGCTGTGACTTCCTGGCTGTGAATCAGGTGGGGGAGCAGCTGGGCTTCGGCCAGGAGACCAACCGGGTGACCCTGCTGGCCCAGGGCCAGGACCAGGCCCCGGTCTTTGAGGGCAGCAAATATGACCTGGCCTTACAGCTTCTACGACATCTGGCGCAACATTTTTAAAGATTCGTCATTCTTTCGACCTACCAGCCCTAAGGACCTAGACTTAAACCGTGACTGAAAATAAGCATCTTCGTTTGTTCACCAGTGAATCAGTAACCG